>JBKHWC010000016.1:0-51759 GCA_046569765.1 Alphaproteobacteria bacterium
TCGAGGCTTTCAAGGCCGAGCGACTTCGCGAACTCGTCATCGATCTTCGACGCCGCCGGAACCTTCACTTCCTTCACCGTCACGGCGAATTCGGCCTTGGCACCCTTCAGATTTTCGACCGGATATTCGGCGGGGAAGGTCACCTTGACGGTCTTTTCGTCGCCGACCTTGGCGCCGATCAGCTGGTCCTCAAACCCCGGGATGAAGGACTTGGAGCCCAGCACCAGCGGATAATCCTCGGCCGAGCCGCCCTCGAACAGCTCACCATCGACCGAGCCCTTGAAGTCGATCACCACCTGATCGCCGTCCTTGGCCTTGGCGCCCTTCTTGCGGTCCTCGAAGTTCTGGGCGGACTTGGCCAGGTTCTCCAGCGCCTCGTCGATGGCCTTGTCGTCGGCCTTGACGATCAGACGGTCCAGCGAGATGGCCGAAGCATCGACGTCCGGGATCGGCGGCAGCGCGTCATAGGTCATCTCGACCACGACATCCTGACCTTCCTTCCAGCTCTCGCCGCCAACCATCTTGACCTCGGGCTGCAGCGCCGGGCGGTCGCCGGTCTTGTCGAAATGGTCGCGCATGGCGGCGTCGATGGCTTCCTGCATCGCATCGCCCAGGATGCGGCTCCCGAACTGCTTCTTCAGGATCGCCAGCGGCACCTTGCCCTTGCGGAAGCCCTTGATCTCGACCTCGGGCTGGGCCTCCAGCAGTTTTTCCTGGACCTTCGCGTCCAGTTCGGCCGCCGTCACCGTGATGGTGTAGCCGCGCTTGAGGCCTTCGTTCAGGGTCTCGGTGACCTGCATGCTGGGGTGTCCTTCCTCGATCATTCGGGCGCCGGGGCGCAATAGTGCACTGACGCGAAGGCTCTGGCCCCGCGCTTTGTCGCGCGCCTTCTAGCAAAGGTTTTCCGCCGGTGTAAGGGGTAATTCGCCGCAATCGGGCGGCGTCGAGTGGTGCGGGTGAAGGGACTTGAACCCCCACGCCTTGCGGCGCCGGAACCTAAATCCGGTGCGTCTGCCAGTTCCGCCACACCCGCACTCGCGCACCTTCTAGCAAAGCCGCGCGCCGGGGGCGAGAGGCAATCGCCGCCGCAATCCTGCCGCAAGCCCTGCCCGGTTGCGCCACAACTGCCGCGAAAAGGGCAAGGGCGGATCGAATACGGGTCACAAATCGGAGCTAGTCAGACTGCAGCGGCAAGGCAAGGTATCTGGCGATGGCAACGATTTCGCGGCGGTTCGGGCGGGAGGAGGACGAGGTTCAGCCGACGGGCCTGCTTCAGGGGACGCTGGTGCGCACGCTGGACGGCGTGCTGCCGGTCGAATTCCTGGAGCCTGGGGACCGCGTCGTCACCCGCGCGGGCGCGCGGCGGCTGGGGTCCATCTCGGTCTCCAGGCGGCGCGGGCTTCCGATGGTGCGTTTCCCGGCCTCGACCCTGGGCCATGACCGGCCCGAACAGGACCTGTTCCTTGCCCCCGGCACTCCGGTGGTGATCCGCGACTGGCGCGCGCGGGCGATCTACGGCACGCCCGTGGCTGTGCTTCCGGCCGAACGGCTGGCCGATGGTGATCTTGTCCGGCTGGAAATCCTGGCCGAGGCGCGGATCTTCACGCTGCGCTTTGCCGAGGACGAGGTGATCTGGGCCGAGGGGCTGGAAATCGCCTGCCCCGCGATGGAGACCGAGACCACCCAGCCCTGACGCCCCCAGCCCTAGCGCCCCCAGACCACGGCATTCTCGTGCCGCTTGATCAGGTGCTTCAGGTCCTCGAAGGCTGCGGTGATATGCAGGGCAAAACGGTCCGCCGCCTGTGATCGCGCGCCCCCCGCCCGACGAAGAATCCCCAGGCTGCGGTTCGGCTGCGGGATGTCGAGCGGCAGCACGGCGATCCGGTTCTCCTTCCGCTGGGCGAAGACGACCGAGAAAGGCAGGACAGCAAGCGCGTTGGTCTCGGCCATGTAGTTGATCACGCTCATCAGGCTGCCGCCGGAATAGCGGATCGTCACCTCGGACAGCCCGATGGTCAGAAGGATCGAGTGCAGGTCCGACATCAAGGGCGAGCCCGGCAGCGGCGCGACCCAGGGGAAGTCGGACAGGTCCGACATCTGCAACCGCCGCTGGCGCAGCAGCGGATAGCCCGTGCGGCAGGCCACGACATTGCGACCGGGCAGGATTTCCAGGAATTCGAAACCCGGCCCCGCCTCGATCAGCCCCATCGGCACGATGCCCAGGTCGATCAGGTCATCCTCCAGCGCCGCCGTCAGGTCGGGCAGGTTGCCATAGCTTTGCTGGACCGCCACGTCGGGTTCCAGGTTCTGGAACTCGGCGATCATCCGGCTGATCATCGCATCCATGAAGAAGGGCACACCGCCCACCCGGACCAGGCCCCTCGTCCCCGAGAGGAACCCCTTCACCGTATCCGTCGCCCGGCGCGAGGCCGCCAGCATCGCCCGCCCATGTGCCGCCAGCTGCGCGGCAAGCGGGGTGGGCTGCAAGGGCCGCTTGCCCTTGACGAACAGCGGCTGGCCGATCCGCGCCTCCAGCATCGCCAGCGACCGGCTGACCGCGGGCTGGGTCTGGCCCAAGGCCTGCGCACCGCCGCTGATCGTGCCCGCGTCCAGCACGGCCGCCAATTGCATGAGATGGGATTCGTTCAGCTTCATAACAGGATGATATGATAGCCTGCGCAATTTTCACTCAAGATCCTGCACCCTCGCCCCATGTTTCTTGCTGCGGGAAGGGAGGCCCGCAGCAGGATGGACGGAAACGCAGCCGACAGACCGCATCTGGATGTCCTGGCCGATCTTGGCCAGCGGCTGGCGGACAGCGCGGACGGGCGGCTAGGTGCGGCCTTCCTGGCGATTGTCGGGCGGGCGCATCAGCTGGTCGAGGAACTGCAGCCCTCGCCTGCGGAATTCCAGGCGCTGGTCGAGTTCCTGACCGAGATCGGCCATGCCTCTGATGCTCGGCGGCAGGAATGGGTGCTGCTGGCCGATGTGATCGGCGTCTCGACCCGGGTCGAAGAGCTGAACGCCCCCTTCCCCGAAGGCGCGACGCCGATCACGCTCCCCGGTCCGTTCTATCGCGTCGATGTGCCCGAGCTTCCCCAGGGTTCGGACCTGTCGCGCGATGGCATGGGCGAGTCCATGGCGGTCTCGCTTCACGTGACCGACCTTCAGGGCCGTCCGATCTCCGGCGCACTGGTCGACGTCTGGCAGGCCAATGCCTTCGGCCGCTATGAAAACCAGGACCCGGACCGCCAGCCCGAGTTCAACCTTCGCGGCCGGATGCGGACCGATGCCGAGGGTCGGCTGCGGTTCCGCAGCATCAAGCCCAAGGGCTATTTCCTGCCCGAGGACGGCCCCGTCGGCCGCCTGCTGAACGCGCTTGGCCTGCGACTGGAACGGCCGGCCCATGTCCATTTCCGCGTGACCGCCCCGGGCTACCGGACGCTGGTCACCCATGTCTTCGACCGGGACGACCCGGCGATCGGCCGCGATGCGCTGTTCGGCGTGCGGCCCGAGCTGCTGGCCGAGTTCCGCGCCCTGCCCCCCGGGTCGGACGCGAAACACGCGCTTGAGCTGACTTTGGTCCTTGTCCGCGATGGCCACGCGGACGGGGCAACCCCTGAAACCCAATAGCGAAAGGACGCCAAGATGGCCAATTCCCTTGTCAGCGGCTACCACCACCTGACGCTTTCCACCGACGGCGCGCAGGAGGATTTCGACTTCTACACCAAGGCGCTGGGGCTTTACTCGATCAAGCGCACGGTGCTTTTCGACGGGACGATCCCGGTCTACCACCTGTACTACGGCTCGAGGAACGGCGATCCCTCGACCATCGTCACCACCTTCCCGTTCAAGAAACCGGGCATCTACGGCCGGCGCGGCACGAACCAGAGCCGGACGATCATGCTGTCGATCCCGCCGGGCAGCGCGGACCACTGGGTGGACCGTCTGAACGGGATGGGTGTCCCGGCGACCAAGTCCAGCCGCTTCGGCCTGACCCGCGTCCTGTTGCAGCACCCCTGCGGCATCCCGCATGAGCTGGTGGAGAACCCCGCCGACACCCGCCCGCCGATCGTGAACCCGGCGCAGGGCACGACCGGGCAGACGGCGATCCGTGGCATCTATGGCGGCGGCGTCGCGGTCTTCGACCTGGACAGCATGAACGAATTCCTCCTTGCCGGGATGGGCCTGACGCAGGAAGCCCGGACCGACGAGGGGTTGATGTTCTCGGTTCCCGACAACCTCGGCCCCCATTCGGTGGTCGAGATCCTGGAAGACCGCCAGTCCAGGCAGGGCACCTGGATGCTGGCGGGCGGTACGATCCACCACCTCGCGCTGAACACCGGGAACGAGGAGAACCAGTATGCCCTCAAGGCACGGCTGGAGGGCATGGGCTTCACCGACGTCTCGGAACAGAAGGACCGCAACTACTTCAAGTCGATGTATGTGCGGTCTCCCGGCGGCGCGCTGTTCGAGATCGCCTGGACCGTGCCGGAAGGCTGGGCCAAGGACGAGGCACCCGATGCCATCGGCAAGTCGCTGGTCTTCCCGCCGTGGTTCGAGGATCGCCGCGAAGAGCTGATGCAGGGTCTGGAAGAGGCTGCATTCCAGTGAACCTCGACCTGCTGCAGACGGGGGCCGATCTGGCGGGGGCGCGCGTGGTCTGCGTCCTCGTCCACGGCCGGGGCCAGTCGCCCGAGGCGATGCTGGACCATGTGGTCCGGCATTTGCCCCTGGACGGCGTGGCCTGGGTCCTGCCCCGTGCCCCCGGCGGCAGTTGGTATGCCGCCCGCGCCGTCGATCCCCTGACCGACACGACGCGGGCCGAGCTTGGCGCGGCGCTGTCCGGTCTGCGCCAGGTGATCGGCGATGCGCGGGCCCTGACGGGGCGGCCGCTGGTGCTGGCAGGCTTCTCGCAAGGGGCCTGCCTGTCGCTGGAACATGCCTTCACCGGAGAGGCAGTGGCGGATGCCGTGCTGGCCTTCACCGGCTGCCGCGTGGGCCAGGCGACCGACGTCCGCCCCCGCGCCCTGCCCTTTGGCCTGCCGGTCTATCTGACCGGCGGCGACGCCGACCCCTGGATCCCGGTTTCGGCCTTCGCGGAAGCGGCGGCCGAACTGGGAACCCAAGGCGCGAAGCTGCGGGCCGACGTCTTCCCGGGCCGCGCGCATGAGGTCTCGGCCCCCGAACGCGCCATGCTCGCTTCGGTCCTGGGCGCCCTTGCCCACGACCGCCCCGTCACCATGGAGGCCCCGCGATGACCCGCGCCTTCACCTTTCCCGGCATCACCACCCGCGTGGTCTTCGGTACTGGTACCCTTGCGCAGACAGGCGAGGAACTCGCGCGCCTCGGCCATTCCCGCGCCTTGGTTCTGTCCACGCCCAACCAGGCCGAGGACGCCCGGGCTCTGGCCGAACGCTTGGGCGACAAGGCGGTCGGCATCTTCTCCGGCGCGGCGATGCACACACCGACCGAAGTCACCGATCAGGCCGTGCAGGCCTTCCACGCCCTGAACGCCGATTGCGTGATCAGCCTTGGCGGCGGCTCGACCACCGGCCTTGGCAAGGCCATCGCCGTGCGCACCGGGGCCGACCAGATCGCCATCCCCACGACCTATGCCGGCTCCGAGATGACCGACATCCTGGGCGAAACAGCCGGGGGCGAGAAGACCACCCGCCGCGACCCCGCGATCCGGCCCGAGGTGGTGATCTACGACATCGACCTGACCCTCTCGCTGCCGGTGGGCCTCACGGTCACCTCGGCCCTGAACGCCATCGCCCATGCGATGGAGGGCTTCTACGCCCCCGACCGCAACCCGGTGATCGAGGCGCTGTGCCGCGACGCGATGCGCGCCTTCAGGACCGCGATCCCGCGCCTTGTCGCCAACCCCACCGACCGCGACGCGCGCGGCGAGGCGCTTTTTGCCGCCTGGTGCTGCTCGACCACTCTCGGCCAGGTCACCATGGCACTGCATCACAAGCTGGCGCATGTCCTTGGCGGCAGTTTCGGGATGCCCCATGCCGAGACGCACGCCGTCCTGCTGCCCCACACCACCGCCTTCAACGCCGTCGCCGTCCCCGACCTGCTGGCCCCGATCGCCGAGGTCTTCGGCCAGCCCAGCGGCGCGGGGCTATGGGACTTTGCCAAGGAAACCCGTGCGCCCCTGCGGCTGGCCGACCTTGGCCTGGCCGAGGCCGACCTCGACCGCGCCGCAGGGATCGCGATGAAGAACAAGTACTGGAACCCGCGTCCATTCACGGAAGCCGACATCCGCAACCTCTTGCAGGCCGCCTGGGAGGGGACCCGGCCCGCAAGCTGACACCAAAGGGAGGAACACCATGCTGACCAGACGGAAATTCCTGCGCACATCCGCCGCGACGGGCCTGACGCTCGCCGCCTCGGGGCTTGCCGCCCCCGCCATCGCGCAGGGGGCCAAGATCAGGCTGGGCTATGTCAGCCCGCAATCCGGCCCGCTGGCCGGTTTCGCCGAAAGCGACGCCTACAACATCAACGCCTTCCTCGCGACCGAGGCCGGCAAGAACTTCGAGGTCATCGTCAAGGACAGCCAGTCCAACCCCAACCGCGCGGCGGAAGTGGCCAAGGAACTGATCGTCGACGACGGGATCGACCTGATGCTCGTCGCCTCCACGCCCGAGAATACCAACCCCGTCGCCACCACCTGCGAGGCGGAAGGGATGCCCGTCATCTCGACCAAGGCGCCCTGGCAGCCCTGGTTCATCGGCCAGCAGGGCAACCCTGGCGACCCGGCCAGCTGGAAGCCCTTCGACTTCGCCTTCCACTACTTCTGGGGGCTTGAGGACGTGATCGCTGTCTTCCTGAACATGTGGAACCAGCTGGAGACGAACAAGGCCGTGGGCGGCCTCTTCCCCAATGACGGCGACGGTAACGCCTGTGGCGATCCGACGAACGGCGTAGGCCCCGGCTTCGCCGCGCAGGGCTATACGCTGACCGATCCCGGCCGCTACCAGAACCTGACCGACGATTTCAGCGCCCAGATCAACGCCTTCAAGGCCGCGAACTGCGAGATCGTCACCGGCGTGGTGATCCCGCCGGACTTCACCACCTTCCGCAACCAGGCGATCCAGCAGGGCTTCAACCCGAAGATCATCACGGTGGCCAAGGCCATCCTCTTCCCGCAATCGGTCGAGGCCCTGGGCGAGGCCGGCCACAACCTGTCGTCCGAGGTCTGGTGGTCGAACACCCACCCGTTCTCCTCCTCGCTGACCGGCCAGTCGGCGGCGGACCTGGCGGCCGACTTCACCGCCCAGACCGGGCGGCCCTGGACCCAGCCGATCGGCTTCGTCCACTCGCTGTTCGAGGTGGCCAGCAACGTCATGGGCCGCGTCAGCGACACCAGGGACGCCGAGGCCGTCGCCGCCGCCATCGCCGCGACCAGCATGGACACGATGGTGGGCCGCATCGCCTGGGACGGCGCGGGCCTGCCGCCCTTTGCCGCGACCAACGTCTGCAAGACGCCGCTCGTCGGCGGGCAGTGGCGCCGGAGCGAGGACGGAACCTTCGCCCTCGTCGTCGTCGACAACCAGACCGCGCCGAACATCCCGACCGGCGGCGTGATGGAGGCGCTGGCCTGACCCCCCTTGCCCGGCCTTCAGGCCGGGCATCCACACCGGAATCATGATGACCGAAATCCTGACCCTTACCGATGTCTCCAAATCCTTCGGCGCGCTGAAGGTGACGGACGACGTGTCCTTCACGGTCCCGAAGGGCCAGGCGCTTGGCATCATCGGCCCGAACGGCGCGGGGAAATCGACGCTCTTCAACCTCATCACGGGCAACATCCGGCCCGACGCGGGCACCGTCACCCTGATGGGCCGCGACGTGACGCGCCTGCCCGCGATGGACCGCGTCCGCATGGGCGTCGGCCGCAGCTTCCAGATCCCACAGCCGTTCGAGGGGTTGACCGTCTACGAAAACCTCGCCGTCGCCGCCAGCTTCGGCCGGGGCCGGTCCGAGGTCGCCGTCACCGACGACTGCGTCGCCATCCTGCGCGACTGCGCGCTTCTGCACCGCGCCAACACCCTTGCCGGCGCGCTCTCGCTTCTTGACCGCAAGCGGCTGGAACTCGCCCGCGCGATGGCCACCGGGCCGGACCTCCTCCTCCTCGACGAAATCGCCGGCGGCCTGACCGAGGGCGAATGCAAGGCGCTGGTCGCCACGATCAAGGGCCTGCACGCCAAGGGCATCACGATCATCTGGATCGAACATGTGCTCCACGCCCTGACGGCGGTGGTCGAACGCCTCCTGGTCCTCGACTTCGGCCGCGTCATCGGGATCGGCGCGCCGGATCAGATCATCGCCTCGAAAGAGGTGCGCGAAATCTATCTGGGACTCGAGGTCTGATGCTTCTGGAAACGCGTGCCCTGACCGCCGCCTATGGCCAGTTTCGCGCCCTCTTCGGCGTCGACGTGACGCTGGACAAGGGCGAGACCGTCGCCGTGATCGGCGCGAACGGCGCCGGCAAATCGACGCTCCTGCGCTCCATCACCGGGGTGCTCAGGAACGCCCCCGACATGGTCCTGCACCGGGGCGACCCGATCGGCGCCCTGCCCGCCCATCTCGTCATGCAGCGCGGCATCGCCATGGTGCCGGAAGGCCGCAAGCTCTTCCCCTCGCTTTCGGTCGAGGAAAACCTGCGCATCGGCGGCCAGGTCCGCCGCGCCCCCGGCCCCTGGACGCTGGAGACGATCTACACCCTCTTCCCGATCCTGAAGGAAAAGCGCCAGATGCCCGGCACCGCGCTCTCGGGCGGCCAGCAGCAGATGGTCGCCATCGGCCGCGCGCTGATGTCGAACCCCGAGGTCCTGCTCTGCGACGAGATCAGCCTCGGCCTCGCCCCCGTCGTCATCCGCGACATCTACGCCGCCATGCCCCGGATCAAGGACCAGGGCACCGCGATCATCGTGGTCGAACAGGACATCGGCCGCGCGCTTGCGGTCTCGGACCGGGTCTATTGCCTGATGGAGGGCCGGGTGACCCTGACCGCCCGCGCGGCCGAGGTCAGCCGCTCCGCCATCCACGCCGCCTATTTCGGAGAGGCCGCATGACCCGTCCGCCTTTCATACTGGCACAAATATCCTCGGGGGGTTCGGGGGGCGAAGCGCCCCCGACGGCCGAGCCGTTGCGCGCCCTTCGCGCGCATAAGGCGAGACAAAAGGCTTGCGCGGAACGCGCTCAATCTACGAACCGCCCCAACCCGAAAGACGCGCGATGAACTGGCTTGATATCCTTGTCCAGGGCATTCTCCTCGGCGGCCTGTACGCCCTTTTCGCCGCCGGCCTTTCCCTCGTCTTCGGCATCATGCGCCTCGTCAATCTCGCGCATGGCGACCTGATCGTCTTCGCCGCCTTCGCGATCCTGCTCATCGTCTCGACCCTTGGCCTCAACCCCTTCCTCGCCGCGCTCCTCGCCGCGCCGCTGATGTTCGCGCTTGGCTGGGCCTTGCAGCGTTTCGTCCTGAACCGCGTCCTCGGCAAGGACATCCTGCCCCCGCTCCTCGTCACCTTCGGCCTCTCCGTCGCCCTGCAGAACGGGCTCTTGGAGGCGTTCAGCGCCGACACCCGCCGCATCCCCGCCGGGCCGCTGGAAAGCGCCTCGCTGGACCTTGGGCTCGTGACGGTCGGCTGGATGCCGCTTCTGACCTTCGTCTCGGCCGTCCTGGTCATCCTCGCGCTCAACCGCATCTTCTACGCCACCGCCCTTGGCCGCGCCTTCCGCGCAACCAGCGACGATCCGGTCACCGCCAGCCTGATGGGCATCGACCCCAAAGGCATCTTCGCCATCGCCACCGGCCTTGCCATGGTCGTCGTCACCGTGGCCGCGCTCTACCTTGGCATGCGCGCGAACTTCGACCCCTCGATCGGCCCCGCCCGCCTGATCTACGCGTTCGAGGCGGTGATCATCGGCGGCCTCGGCAGCCTTTGGGGCACCCTGGCCGGCGGCATCATCATCGGCGTCGCCCAGACCCTGGGCGCGGCGATCAACCCGGAATGGCAGATCCTCGCCGGGCACCTGGCCTTCCTGCTTGTGCTTCTGGTCCGCCCACGCGGCCTTTTCCCCAGGGCGGTGGACTAAGATGCAACCGACCGTCACCACCCGCACCCGCGCCGGGACAATCACCGGGCTGATCGCCCTCTTCCTCATCGCGCTTGGCCTCGCGCTGCCCGCCTTCGCCTCGCGCAGCCTGATCCAGGACCTGTTCTTCATCCTGACCATGCTGACGCTGGCGCAACTGTGGAACCTGCTTGCGGGCTACGGCGGCCTTGTCAGCGTCGGCCAGCAGGCCTTCGTCGGCATCGGCGCCTATGCGATGTTCGCGGGCGTGATCCTCTGGGGCATCGACCCGGTCCTCGCCATCCCGCTCGGCGGCCTTGCGGCGCTGCTTCTGGCCATCCCCACCGCCTTCTTCGCCTTCCGCCTGGCCGGCGCCTATTTCGCCATCGGCACCTGGGTCATCGCCGAGGTCACGCGCCTTCTGGTCGCGCAATGGAAAACCCTCGGCGGCGGCACCTCTCTCCCGCGTGAGGCGACGGGCAACATCATCGGCGTCGAAACCATCCGCACCCTCTTCGACGTGCGCGAGGCGGCGGCGCGCGACATCCTGGCCTACTGGCTGGCCCTCGCCCTCGCCGTCCTCACCATCGCCGCGATCTACGCGCTTCTGCGCAACCGCCTGGGCCTCGCCCTCGCCGCCGTGCGCGACAAGGCCGAGGCGGCGAATTCCGTCGGCGTCGATGCAAGCCGCATCCGCTGGGCGGTGTTCCTGATCGCCGCCGCGATGACCGGCCTCGTCGGCGCGCTGATCTATGTCCAGACCGCCCGCATCTCGCCCGACGCGGCCTTCAGCGTCACCGACTGGACGGCCTATGTCATCTTCATCGTCGTCATCGGCGGCATCGGCCGGATCGAGGGGCCGATCCTTGGCGTCCTGGTGTTCTACGCGCTGCAAACGCTGCTGGCCGACTTCGGCGCCTGGTATCTCCTGACCCTCGGCCTCATCGCCATCGCGGTGATGCTGTTCGCGCCCCGGGGCCTCTGGGGCCTGTTCTCGGACCGCACCGGGCTCCAGCTTTTCCCGGTTCAACGCCGGCTCACCGGCATCAGCTTCAAGGGAGGACAGAATGACTGACGCCGCCGAAGCCGCGCGCAAGGCCGTGGCCGAAAGCTATCTGAAGTCGCTCGACGCGGGCGGCGTCTCGCCCACCACGGGCCTTGGCCTGTTCGACCACTTCACCGACGACGCCGAGGTCTTCTTCCCGAAATGGGGCATCGCCCGCGGAAAGGAGGAGGTGATCCGCATGTTCACCGACGTGGGCGGAACGCTGAAGGCGATCAAGCATCATTACGACCACTTCACCTGGCACATGACCGGCACCGACAGTTTCGCCGTCGAAGGCACCAGCGAGGGCGAGCATCGCGACGGCCCCTGGGTCGCGGGTCAGCCGGCATGGGGCGCGGGCCGCTTCTGCGACTGCTTCACGCTGCGCGACGGCAAGATCGCGCGCCTCTTCATCTACCTCGACCCCGATTACGCCGGCAAGGACACCGCCCGCTACGGCTGGATCGCTGCCTGACGCCCATCCGGCCGCTGGCTGCGGCGGCCGCACATTACTCATGAGGACCCCATGACCGCCGACATCACCACCGACGTTCTTGTCATCGGCACCGGCCCCGCCGGCTCTGCCACCGCTGCCCTGCTCGCCTCCTACGGGGTCGATGTGCTGGTCATCAACCGCTACCGCTGGCTGGCCAACACCCCCCGCGCGCATATCACCAACCAGCGCACGATGGAGGTCCTGCGCGACCTTGGCCCGGAAGTGGAAGCCGAGGCCATGCTCCATGCCACCCATCAGGAGCTCATGGGCAACAACGTCTTCTGCGAAAGCCTCGCGGGAGAGGAACTGGGCCGGATGCAATCCTGGGGCACCAGCCCCGAAAGCAAGGCCCGCCACCTGCGCGCCTCCCCCTGCGAGATGAACGACCTGCCCCAGACCTTCATGGAGCCGATCCTCTTCACCACCGCCTGCCGCCGCGGCGCGCAGTCGCGGATGTCGACGGAATACCTCAGCCACGTCCAGGACGCGGACGGCGTCACCACCACCTGCCGCGACCGGCTGACCGGCAAGGATTTCACCGTGCGGTCCAAGCACCTGGTCGGCGCGGATGGCGGCAACAGCCTGGTCGCCGAACACCTGGGCCTGCCTTTCGAGGGCAAGATGGGCGTCGGCGGGTCGATGAACATCCTGTTCCGCGCCGACCTTTCCAAATACGTCGCCCACCGCCCCTCGGTCCTTTACTGGGTCATGCAACCCGGCGCGGATGTCGGCGGGATCGGCATGGGCCTTGTCCGCATGGTCCGGCCCTGGAACGAATGGCTGATCGTCTGGGGCTATGACATCAACCAGCCCGCCCCGGTGGTGGACGCCGCCATGGCGACCCAGGTCGCGCGCCAGCTGGTCGGCGACCCGGAACTGGAGATCGAGCTTCTGGGCGCGAACACCTGGACGGTGAACAACTGCTTCGCCACCCACATGCAGTCGGGCCGCGCCTTCATCATGGGCGACGCCGCGCACCGGCATCCGCCGTCGAACGGGCTTGGCTCCAACACCTCGATCCAGGACGGGTTCAACCTCGCCTGGAAACTCGCCGCCGTCATCAAGGGCCAGGCCACCCCGAAACTTCTGGACAGCTACAGCGCCGAACGCGCCCCCATCGCCCGCCAGATCGTCACCCGCGCCAACCAGTCGATCGCCGAATTCGGCCCGATCTTCGAGGCGCTAGGGATGGACGGCGGGGTGGACCACGAAAAGATCCAGCGCAACATGGCCGCCCGCTGCGACGCTACCCCGGCGGCCGAGGCTCAGCGTGAGGCGCTGCGCAAGGCCATCGCCTTCAAGAAGTACGAATTCGACGCCCACGGGGTCGAGATGAACCAGAGGTACACCTCCTCCGCCGTGGTCCCCGATGGCACCACCGCTCCGGTCAATGACGACATGGAGCTTTACTACCAGCCCACCACGCATCCAGGCGCGCGGCTACCGCATGTCTGGCTGTATGACCGGCAGGGGGGCAAGCACTCCACCCTGGACCTGACCGGCAAGGGCCGCTTCACCCTTCTGACCGGGATCGGTGGCGAGGGCTGGATCCAGGCCGCCGAAGCCGCCTCCAAGGCCCTGAACCTGCCGATCCAAGTCGTCAAGATCGGCCCGCGCTGCGAGGTCGAGGATCACCTGGGCGACTGGGCCCGCGCCCGCGAAGTCGCGGATGCCGGCTGCGTCCTGGTCCGCCCCGACCACCACGTCGCCTGGCGCAGCGCCGCCATGACCGCAGACCCGCAGGCCGACCTCACCCGCGCCCTGCGCAGCATCCTGGGGCACTGACATGACCGAACAGGGATTCTTCACCGAAGCCGACAGCGCCGAGGTCGTCATCAGCCGCAACGCCCAGGCCAAGGACGCCCGCCTGGCCGAGGTGATGGCGGTCCTCATCCGCCACCTGCACGCCGCCGTCAAAGAGGTCGAACCGAGTGAGGAGGAATGGCTCAAGGCCATCCTCTTCCTCACCGAAACCGGCCACATGTGCACCGACTGGCGGCAGGAATTCATCCTTCTGTCCGACATCCTCGGCGTCTCGATGCTGGTCGACGCGATCAACAACCGCAAACCCAAGGGGGCCAGCGAAAGCACGGTTCTTGGTCCCTTCCACGTCGCCGACGCGCCAGAGCTGCCGATGGGCGCCAACATCTGCCTCGACCAGAAGGGCCAGCCGATGCGGGTGCATGGCCGGATCCTCGACACCGAGGGGAACCCGATCCCCGGCGCCAAGATCGACGTCTGGCAGGCCAATGACGAAGGCTTCTACGACGTGCAGCAAAAGGGCATCCAGCCCGACTTCAACCTGCGCGGCGTGTTCCGCACCGGGGCGGACGGCAGCTATCACTTCCGCGGCGTGAAGCCCAAGTTCTACCCGATCCCCGACGACGGCCCGGTCGGCAAGCTCCTCCGCCAGCTTGGCCGCCATCCCTATCGCCCGGCGCATCTGCACTATATCATCGAGGCGCCGGGCTTCGACCGGCTGGTGACGCAAATCTTCGACCCCGACGACCCCTATATCCGCTCGGACGCGGTATTCGGCGTGAAGGAAAGCCTGATGGCCCAGTTCAAGCCGATGACCGACCCGGCCTCGGGTTTCGAGGGCGAGTTCCTGGATCTGGAATTCGACTTCGTCCTGTCGTGCAGCTGAGTTCTGCTTGCACTATCTTGCCAAGCGCCTAAGCTGCCCCCGCGGGAACGGGGGCGGCCTTGGCACAAAGCAGCGATCATGTGGCGCGCGTCATCGGCACGGTCACCTCGGGATCCGAGGCCGCGCGGTCCCGGCTTGCGGCCTCATGGCAACGCTCCTGGTTGAAGCACGGCCTTGACCCGGCCACCACCGCCGCCGCACGCGCGCCCGACAGCGACCGTCTGCGCGACCGGCGGCAGGCGCTGGACCATGTCCTTGCCGTCGCAGCGCCGAAACTTGACGACCTTTACGCCATGATCGGCCATTGCGGCTGCGGCATCCTGCTGACCGATGCCGAGGGGCTGGTGATCGATGCCCGCGCCGGGTCCGCCGACACGGACATCTTCCAGGGCTGGGGCCTGACCCCCGGCGTCGACTGGTCCGAGGCCGCCCAGGGCACCAACGGGATCGGCACCTGCCTGGCCGAACGCCGCGCGCTTACCATCCACCGCGACCAGCACTACCTGGCCGAGAACATCGGGATGAGCTGCATCGACGCCCCCGTCTTCGGCCCCGACGGCGGCCTCATCGCCGCGCTGGATGTCAGCTCCGCCCGCGCCGACCAGACCGAGGGCTTCAACCGCCTGATCGAGGCGATGGTCGCGCGCGTGGCCCAACAGATCGAGGCCGACCTCTTCCGCCAGACCTTCCCCAGGGCCCGGATCGTGCTGGCCGAAGGCGCCGACCCCGCCAGCGCGGCGCTTCTGGCCGTGGACCAGGACGACGTGGTGATCGGCGCCACGCGCGAGGCCCGCCGCCGCCATGGCCTGGAACCGGCGGGCCAGATCCGCCCCCGCCCCGTCGTCGACCTCCTCGGCCGCGACGGCAATCCTGGCGGCCTCGAAGGCGCCGAACGCGCCGCGGTGATTCGCGCCCTCACCCGCGCCGGGGGCAATGTCTCCGAGGCCGCGCGCGCCCTCGGCCTTGGCCGCGCCACGCTTTACCGCCGGATGAAGCGCCTTGGCATCGACGACCGCCCCTGACCTGTCTCACCGCTGAGACACCCAGGCCCCCCGACCCGCCGCACCCCGGCTGACCCACCGCCGCACAAGGCGCATCCTTCCCCCAAGCCGCGCTGGAGGAGTGCGGCGATCGGAGGAAACCAGATGAACCAGATGACCCAGGTGGCAGGCCAGCAGGCCTCGCCCTTCAAGACCCGCTACGACAACTTCATCGGCGGCAAGTTCGTGGCCCCCATCGCGGGCCGCTACATGGACAACATCACGCCGATCACCGGCGCGAAGGTCTGCGAAGTCGCCCGCTCGGGCCCCGAGGACATCGAAGCCGCCCTCGACGCCGCCCATGCGGCGAAGGACGCCTGGGGCCGGACCTCGGCCGCGCACCGCTCGAACATCCTGCTGAAAATCGCCGATGTGATGGAGGCGAACCTGCACCTCCTCGCCCAGGCCGAAACCTGGGACAACGGCAAACCCCTGCGCGAGACGGTGAACGCCGACATCCCGCTCTCCATCGACCATTTCCGCTACTTCGCCGGTGTCCTGCGCGCCCAGGAAGGCACCATGTCGGAAATCGACCACGACACCGTGGCCTATCACTTCCATGAACCCCTGGGCGTCGTCGGCCAGATCATCCCGTGGAACTTCTCGATCCTGATGGCGGCCTGGAAACTCGCCCCCGCGCTGGCCGCCGGCAACTGCGTCGTCCTGAAACCGGCCGAACAGACCCCGGCCGCGATCCTGGTCCTGGCCGAGCTTATCGCCGACCTTCTGCCCCCCGGCGTCCTGAACATCGTGAACGGCACTGGGGCCGAGGCTGGAAACGCGCTCGCCCGCTCCAGCCGCATCGCCAAGATCGCCTTCACCGGCTCGACCGCCACCGGCCGCAAGATCATGGAGGCCGCGACGGTGAACCTGATCCCGGTCACGCTGGAACTGGGCGGCAAGTCCCCCAACATCTTCTTCTCCGACGTGATGGCCCAGGACGACGCCTTCCTCGACAAGGCGGTCGAAGGCTTCGTCCTCTTCGCCTTCAACCAGGGCGAGGTCTGCACCTGCCCCTCCCGCGCCCTGATCCAGGAGGATATCTACGAGGAATTCATCGCCCGCTGCATCGCCCGGGTGCAGGCCATCAAGCAGGGCGACCCGCGGAGCCTCGACACGATGGTAGGCGCACAGGCCAGCCAGCAGCAGCATGAGAAGATCCTCTCCTACCTCCAGATCGGCCGCGAAGAAGGGGCCGAGGTTCTGGTCGGCGGCGACGCCGCGCGCTTCAACGGCGACCTCGCGGGCGGCTTCTACATCCAGCCGACGATCCTGAAGGGCCACAACAAGATGCGGGTCTTCCAGGAGGAAATCTTCGGCCCCGTCGTCTCGGTCACCACCTTCAAGGACGAGGCCGAGGCCCTGCAGATCGCCAACGATACGATGTACGGCCTTGGCGCCGGGGTCTGGACCCGCGACGGCACCCGCGCCTACCGCTTCGGCCGCGAGATCCAGGCCGGCCGCGTCTGGGTGAACAACTACCACGCCTACCCCGCCCATGCGGCCTTCGGCGGCTACAAGCAGTCCGGCATCGGGCGCGAGACGCACAAGATGATGCTCGACCACTACCAGCAGACCAAGAACATGCTGGTCAGCTACAACCCGAACAAGCTGGGGTTCTTCTAGTGGCCTAGCCAGTGACGCCGGGGGCGGCTTGCTGCCCCCGGCCTTCTACCAGCGGATGTGCGACGGCCAGCGAAAGACCTCGTCCGGATCCAGCGGAATGGGCGACAGCGCCATGCAGCGCCGCCGCAGCTCGGCCGTCACCGCCTCTCGCGGCTGGCCCGCAAGTGCCTCGGCCGGGATCGGGCGGCCAAGGATCGCCCGCACCGGCCGCCCCAGCCGCCGTCGCGTCTCGTGAAAGATCAACGCCACCCGCAACGAATAGGAAAGGTGGCTGGCGATCTGGAACAGACGCGAGTTCTGTCCCGGAAAATGCAAGGGAACCACCGACACGCCGGGGACTGTCGCCAAACGGGCAACAAAGGGATGCCAAGGCGCGTCATGCGCCCGCCCCCGCAGCCAGGTATTGGCAGTGGCAATGCCGCCCGCCGGGAAGATCACCACGCAATGCCCCGCCGCCAACAGCTCCACCGCCCGGCGCCGGGTCGCGCTGGTCAACCGCCGTGCCTCGGGCGTCGGGGCGAAATCGACCGGCAACAGATGCGGCTCAAGTTCGGGCAGCTTGCACAGCAGACTGTTGGTCAGGATATGGGCCGAGCCGCGCAGCCGCAGCCCGAGATGCCCGACCGTCAGCCCGTCCAGGATACCGAACGGATGGTTCGCGACCACCAGGACCCCGCCTGTCGCCGGAACGGCCGCCAGCACCTCCTGCCCCTCGATTTCCGGCGTGACGCCCAGAAACCGCAACGCCCCATCGAAAACCGACTCAGCCTCGCGCTTTCCGCTGGCGCGCCAGTCATGGTACATCCGCTCCAGCCGGGGCCGCCCCAGCACCAGTTCCAGCGCCTGGATCAGACGGCGGCGGAACCCGGACTGGCTTTCGTGGGAATAGGTGAGTTCCGGTTCGCCCTCTGGGGCCTCGGCCAAAACGCCGGTGTCAGCCATGCTCAAATCCGATGTGTTTTCAGCATCATATGCGATGCTTGCATCAAGACAACCGAAGATCTGCAATGCTGACAGTCGGCAATTGACGCCGCGTCGCTCTGGGCAGGCGGCAATTCCCGGCTAGACTGTCGCCATGACTGCCCCTGACCCGATCCTTGCGGCCTTTTCCGCCCAACGCGCGCTTTCGGCGCAGCGGCGTTCCGGTTTCGGCTTGCTCCAGCGCCGCGCCGCGCTGGACCGGCTGGCCGTCGCCATCCGTGCCCATGAGGGCGCGCTGGTGCAGGCCCTGAAGGACGACCTTGGCCGCCCCGAAGCCGAGACGATCCTGATCGACTACCTCCCCGTCCTGCAAGAGATCCGCCACGCCCGCCGCCACCTGCGCGCCTGGATGCGCCCGCGCCGTGTCGCGCCGACCTTGGCCACCTTCGGCGCCTCGGCCCGGATCATTCCGCAGCCCCGCGGAGTCTGCCTGATCATCTCGCCCTGGAACGTGCCCTTTGCGCTGGCCCTCTCTCCATTGGTATCGGCCCTCGCCGCCGGAAACTCCGCAATCCTGAAGCCCTCGGAACTGACCCCGGCCACCAGCGCCCTGATCGCCCGGATGATCGCGGCCACCTTTCCGCCCGACCTCGTGACCGTGATCGAGGGCGACAAGGAGGTCGCGCAGCGTCTTCTGTCCCTGCCCTTCGACCACATCTTCTTCACCGGCAGCCCCGCCGTCGGCAAGATCGTGATGGCCGCAGCCGCCCAGCACCTGACCTCGGTCACGCTCGAGCTTGGCGGCAAATCCCCCACCATCATCGGCCCCGATGCCGACCTGAAACAGGCGGCCGACTGGATCACCTTCGGCAAATTCGTGAACGCGGGCCAGGTCTGCATCGCACCCGACCACCTCTTTGTCCATGACAGCGTCAAGGACCGTTTCCTGGGCCTGCTCCGGGACCGCATCGCCCGCGCCTATGGCTCCGGCCCCGCCAGCCCGCATCTGGCCCGGATCGTCAGCGACCGCCACGCCGCCCGCCTGACCGAACTCCTCGCCGACGCCCGCGCGAAAGGCGCACAGGTCACCCTGGACCAGGGCGCAAAGGGCCGCACCTTCGGCCCCGCGCTCATCGAAGCCATCACCCCCGAAATGCGCCTCGACCAGGAAGAGATCTTCGGCCCCCTCCTGCCGATCCTGCCCTACTCCGACCTTGGCCAGGTCATCGACCGGATCAACTCCCGCGACAAGCCGCTGGCGCTTTACATCTTCGACCGCGACCAGGCCCGGATCGACCGCATCCTGGCCGAGACGACATCGGGCGGTGTCGGCATCAACCTGACCGTGGTCCATTACACGCAAGGCAACCTGCCCTTCGGCGGGGTCAACAGCTCTGGCATCGGGGCAAGCCACGGCCTTTTCGGCTTCCGTGCCTTCAGCCACGAACGCGCGGTCCTTCGGAACCGATTCCTGGCGCTGCCGATCCTCTTCCCGCCCTATGGCCGCCGCACGATGCGCCTCATCGGGCTGATCAAGCGCATCCTCGGATGACCTTCCACTACATCATCGTCGGCGCTGGCTCCGCCGGTTGCGTCCTGGCGAACCGCCTGTCCGCGAACCCCCAGACCCGCGTCTGCCTGGTCGAGGCCGGCCCACCCGACCGCAACCCGCTGATCCACATGCCGCTCGGCCTCGCGGTCCTTGCGCGCAGCCGCCGGATCAACTGGGGCTTCACCACCGAGCCCGAGCCCGCGCTGAACCACCGCCGCCTCTACTGGCCCCGCGGCCGCGTTCTGGGCGGGTCAAGCTCGATCAACGCGATGATCTACATGCGCGGCCACCCGCTGGACTATCGCGACTGGGCCGCCGTGGCGGGCCCCGACTGGGACTGGCCCGCCGTCCGCCAGACCTTTCTTGACCTCGAAGGCAACACGGCCCTTGGCCCCCCGCACCACGGCACCACCGGCCCCCTGACCGTCAGCGACCTGCGCCAGGTCAACCCGCTCTCCCGCGCCTTCGTCCGGGCCGGGACCGAGTGCCAGCACCCCGAGACCCCGGACTTCAACGCCGAGACGACCGAGGGCGTCGGCCTGTATCAGGTCACCCAGCAGGACGGCCGCCGCTTCTCCAGCGCCCGGGCCTTCCTTGACCCCGTCCGGCACCGTCCGAACCTGACCATCCTCACCGGCCAGCAGGTCCGGCGCATCCTCTTTTCCGACCGCACCGCCACCGGCATCCGCCTTGCCTCGCGCGACCTGACGCTGGAACCAGGGGGCGAGATCCTGCTTGCCGCAGGCGCCATCGGCTCGCCGCAGCTTCTGATGCTGTCCGGCATTGGCCCGGCCGACCACCTGCAAGCCATGGGCCTCCCGCTGATCCACCACGCGCCCGAGGTCGGCGCCAACCTCGCCGACCATCTCGACATCACCGTCCAGGCCGCCACGGGGCCCGAGGCAATAGGCCTCGCCCCCCGCTTCCTGCCGCGCGCCCTGCGCGCCGCCTGGGCCTTCCGCAAAGGTCAGGGCGAGTTCACCTCCAACGTGGCCGAGGCCGGGGGCTTCGCGAAATCCGACCCGGAGCGCGACCGGCCGAACCTGCAATTCCACTTCCTGCCCGCGCTTATCCACGACCACGGCCGCCGAACCTCATGGGGCTACGGCCTGACGCTGCATGTCTGCGATCTTTACCCGCAAAGCCGGGGCACCATCCGCCTGTCCAGCCCCGACCCGACCGCCGCGCCAAGGATCGCCGCCAATTACCTCAGCCACCCCGACGACCTGCCCATCCTGCTCCAGGGCCTCAGACTGGCCCGCCAGATCACCCGGGCCCCGGCCCTTGCCCGCCACATCCGGCGCGAGACGCTTCCCGGCCCCGCCACAAGCGACGCCGACCTCATCGCCGATATCCGCCAGCGGGCCGAGACGATCTACCACCCCGTCGGGACCTGCCGCATGGGTCTCGACGACCAGGCCCCCGCCGATCCGCAAGGCCGCATCCGGGGCGTCAGCGGCCTTCGCGTCGCGGATGCCTCGCTCATGCCCCGGATCATCGGCGGCAACACCAATGCGCCCACGATGATGATCGCCGAAACCCTCGCCCGACGGATTTCCCGCCGGTAAGCGGGGCCGATTGTCATACAGCTTTTACATTCCTGATAAACAAGCGTCATGCAACGGGTCTAGTCCGGTCCCGCGCAGCCACAGAGGCCGCACGAATTTCTCAAGGAGTGCTCCATGAAATCCTCCCACCTGACCGTCTCGGTCCTGGCCTTCGCCGCCGCTTCGGCGCTGCCGGCCATGGCCCGCGACCAGATCCAGATCACCGGCTCGTCGACCGTGCTGCCCTATGCCACCATCGTCGCCGAAGCCTTCGGCGAGAACTTCGACTTCCCGACCCCGGTCGTGGAAGGCGGCGGTTCGGGCGCCGGCCGCAAGAAGCTGTGCGAGGGCGTGGGCGAGACCACCGTTGACATCGCCAACTCCTCCAGCCGCATCTCGCAGTCGGACATCGACCTCTGCGCCCAGAATGGCGTGACCGAGATCATGGAAGTCCGCTTCGGCTATGACGGCATCGTCTTCGCCTCGGACGTGAACGGCCCGGAATTCGCCCTGACCCCGGCCGACATGTACAACGCCCTGGCCGAAACCGTGCTGAAGGACGGCGCGCTGGTTGCCAACCCGCACGCCCAGTGGGCCGATTTCAACAGCGCCCTGCCCGCCCAGGACATCCTGGTCCTCTCGCCCGGCACCAAGCACGGCACCCGCGAAGTCTTTGACGAAAAGGTCATCATCGCCGGCTGCGAAGAGACCGGCGCCATGAAGGCTTTCATGGATGGCGGCATGGACGAGGACGCGGCCGAAGACGCCTGCATGAAGCTGCGCACCGATGGCCGCAACGTCGACATCGACGGCGACTACACCGAGACGCTGGCCCGCCTCGACACCAACAAGAACGCCGTCGGCGTGTTCGGCCTGTCCTTCTACCAGAACAACACCGACAAGCTGCGCGTTGCGACCATGGGCGGCGTCGTCCCCTCGGCCGAGACCGTCGCCTCGGGCGAATACCCGGTGTCGCGCCCGCTGTTCTTCTACGTCAAGAAGGCCCACATCGGCGTCATCCCCGGCCTGAAGGAATATATCGAATTCTTCGTGTCCGACGACATGGCCGGCCCGGAAGGCCCGCTGGCGGAATACGGCCTGGTCTCCGACCCGGAACTGGCCGCCACGCAGGAAGCGGTGGCCGCCGAAACGCCGATGGGCCCGCTGAACTAAGCCAGAACCGGGCGGGGCCTTCGGGCCCCGTCCTTCCCTTTCGTGGAACGTGCCATGTCCGTGCTGATGACCCTCGCCGCTGTCCTGGTCCTGGCCCTTGCGGGCTTTCTCCTCTCGCGGCAACGGGCACTTGCCACCGCCGGGGGCAATCCCCGGCTTCTTCATTCCCTGCCCGGCTATTACGGCTGGAACGGCGCGATCTCGGTGCTGGTGCCCGGCCTTCTGGCGCTGATCCTCTGGCTGATCGCGCAGCCCCTGGTGATCGAACAGCGCATCTCCGCCGCCCTGCCGACGGATCTGATCGCCACCCCCGCCGCGCGGGAACTGGCGCTGGCCGATATCCGCCGCGTCGCCGAGGGGCTGGACACCGCCGTCGCAGAAGGCGCACTGACCACGGACGAGGCACTGTCGCTAAGCGCCGCCGATGCCCGCGCCACGCTGGGCACGGTCGGCGTCGCGCTCGGCTCGGACGTCTCGGAAACCACCCTTGGCGCCGCCCAGGACTACCGCGCCGCAGCGGCCTGGGGCGCGGCACTGCGTACCGTTCTGGTCCTGGTCGTCGCTGTCGCCGGCCTCTTCCGCGCGGTCCGGCAAAGCCACAAGGACTTCCGCGCCCGCAACAGTGTCGAGCGTGTGATCCTCTGGCTGCTGATCGGGGCCTCCTCCATCGCGGTCCTGACCACCGTGGGCATCATCTGGTCGATGGTGTCGGAAACCTTCGACTTCTTCTCGAAATACCCCGCGCAGGACTTCTTCTTCAGCCTCACCTGGTCACCGAACTTCCGCGGCGGGTCCGAACTTGGGATCATCCCGCTGATCTGGGGCACGCTCTACATCACGCTGATCTCGATGCTGGTTGCCGTGCCCGTCGGCCTTTTCGCGGCGATCTACCTGGCCGAATACGCCTCGCGCCGCACCCGCGCCTGGGTCAAGCCGCTGATCGAGGTGATCGCCGGAATCCCGACCGTCGTCTTCGGCATCTTCGCCCTGGTCACCGTCGGCCCCTTCCTGCGCGACTGGTTCGCCCAGCCCATGGGCCTTGGCAATTCGGGCTCCTCGGTGATGACCGCCGGGATCGTGATCGGCATCCTGAACATCCCCTTCATCTCGTCCCTGTCCGACGACATCATCAACGCCGTGCCTCAGTCCTTGCGCGACGGCAGCTATGGCCTGGGCGCCACCCGGTCCGAAACCGTGCGCCAGGTGATCCTTCCCGCCGCCCTTCCCGGCATCGTTGGGGCGATCCTGATGGCCGCCTCCCGCGCCATCGGCGAGACGATGATCGTCGTGATGGGCGCGGGCGCGGCCGCCAAGCTCAGCCTCAACCCGTTCGAGGCGATGACCACGATGACCGTCAAGATCGTCGGCCAGCTGACCGGCGACACCGACTTTGCCGCGCCTGAAACGCTGGTCGCCTTCGCGCTTGGCATGACCCTCTTCGTCATCACGCTGGGCCTCAACATCTTCGCCCTCTGGATCGTCCGCAAATACCGCGAGCAGTACGAATGACCGACCTTTCCGCCGCCCCGGCCAGCCTGCCCCGCGCCAAGCCCTCGCTTCTGGCCCCCTCGGACCACATGCGCCGCCGCAACGCCGCCGAGACGCGCTTCCGCCTCTACGGCCTGGCCGCCATCGCAGTGTCGCTCACCATGCTGGCGATCATGCTCTTCACCATCCTGCGCGACGGGGTCTCCGCCTTCACGCAGGCCAGCCTCTCCTTCCCGGTCGAGCTTTCGGCCGAGGTGCTGGACCCCAAGGGCAACCGCGACCGCGCCGAGATGGCCAAGGTCACCACCATCGGCTACGGCAAGGTCCTGTCCGCCGCCCTGCTGGCCGAAATCGACCGCCGCGGCATCACGACCGAGCTTTCGGACAAGGAGATCGGCGAGCTGATCTCGAAGGACGCCCCCGGCACCCTGCGCGCCCAGGTCCTGGCCGACCCCAGCCTCGTCGGCACCACCATCGACGCCACGGTCTTCGCCGGCGGCCGGATCGACGGCTTCCTCAAGGGCCGCGTCACCCTGGAAACGGCCGAGCGTGACAGCAACGTCAGCCCCGACCAGCTGCGCCTTGCCCAGCAACTGGTCGAGGCCGGGATGGTGACCTCCTCCTTCAACTGGTCCTTCCTGACCAACCCCGACGCCTCCGACCAGCGGCCCGAGGCTTCGGGCCTTGGCGTTGCGCTGATCGGATCGGCCTACATGATGGTGCTGGTCCTGCTGATGTGCGTCCCCGTCGGCATCGCCGCCAGCATCTACCTTGAGGAATTCGCGCCCAGGAACCGCTGGACCGACGCGATCGAGGTGAACATCTCCAACCTCGCCGCGGTCCCCTCGATCGTCTATGGCATCCTCGGCCTCGCGATCTTCATCAACTTCGCGGGCCTCCCGCAATCCTCCTCCATCGTCGGCGCGCTGGTCCTGTCGCTGATGACCCTGCCGACCATCATCATCGCCACCCGCGCCGCGATCCGCGCCGTGCCGCCCTCGATCCGCGACGCGGCGCTTGGCGTCGGCGCCTCGAAGATGCAGACCGTGTTCCACCATGTCCTGCCGCTGGCGATGCCCGGAATCCTGACCGGCACCATCCTGGGCCTGGCCAGCGCCCTGGGCGAAACCGCGCCGCTTCTGCTGATCGGGATGGTGGCCTTCGTGGACAACTACCCCTCGGCCCCGCCGGCCGGCATCCTGGACCCCGCCACCGCCCTGCCGGTGCAGGTCTACAGCTGGGCCAGCCGATCCGACCCCGCCTTCATCGAACGCTCGAACGGCGCGATCATCGTGCTTCTGGTGTTCCTCGTCGTGATGAACGTGGCCGCCATCCTGCTGCGGCGCCGCTTCGAACGGCGCTGGTGACCTGACTGCGCGTCCGGGCTAGACTGGCCCGGACGCCGCGACAGGAGCCATCATGCGCCTCGCCCTCTGGCAGGGAACCTCGCCCGAAGCCGACCTCGACCACGCCTGCGCTCAGGCCGAGGCCGCCCTTGCCGCCTCCGCTGCCATGGGCGCAACCGCCCTCGTCCTGCCCGAGCTCTGGCTGCCCGGCTACAACCGCCCCGACCTTGCCGCCCACGCCCTGACCCGCGACGCCGCCCCTCTCCGTCGCCTTGCCGCCGCCGCGCGCACCCATCGTACCGCCCTGATCCTCGGCTATGCCGAACGTGAGGGCGACCGCCTTTTCAACTCTGCCGCCTGCTTCGGCCCCGACGGCGCGCTTCTGGCGCATTACCGCAAGGTCCAGCTCTATGGCCCGCGCGAGGCCGCGCTTTTCACTCCCGGCGACCGGCTTGCGACCTTCGCCCTGGGCGATGAAACCGCAGCCCTCCTGATCTGTTATGACGTGGAATTCGCCCCGCATGTGAAGGCGCTCGCCGACCGGGGCGCGACTGTCATCCTTGCCCCCACAGCCAACATGCAGCCCTTCACCCATGTCGCCCGCCACACCGTCCCGGCCATGGCCGCGAACCACGGGGTGGCCATCGTCTACGCCAACTACTGCGGGACCGAGGGCGATCTGACCTATACCGGCAGCTCGGTGATCGTGGGCCCGCATGGCGAGGTGCTGGCCCAGGCGGGCGAAACCCCCGCCCTCCTGATCGCCGAACTGCCCCCGCGCGACCCGGCCCGGCTCTCCACCCAGACGGCGGACCTTCGCCGGCTTTGACCGAAATCGCCGGTTCCGTGTCGCAACCGGACTCCCCCAGGACGACGGATTGGGGCAGGCTTGGCAACAAACGCCACAGCCGAGGCCCTGATGACCCATTTCCGCCACCGCAAGTTCAACACCCGCGAGACCTATCCCGAACAGAAGCTCGACAACGACCTCGCCCAGGCCGTGGTCGCGCGCGGCCGGATCGTCTTTCTGCGCGGCCAGTGCCCGCAGGACCTGGACACCTCCGCCGACATCGGCAGCCACGACCCGGTCGAACAGACCCACAAGGTCATGCAGAACATCCGGCAACTGCTGGAAGAGGTCGGCGGCAAGATGGAGCATCTGTGCAAGATCGTCGTCTATCTGACCGACGTGCGCCACCGCGAGGCGGTCTACCGGACCATGGGCGAATACATCAAAGGGGTCCATCCGGTCTCGACCGGGGTGGTCGTCACCGCCCTCGCCCGCCCCTCCTGGCTGGTCGAGATCGACGGGACCGCCGTGATCCCGGATGACGAGGCATGACCTTCTCTCTCGTCGCCCGCTGCCCCCGGACCGGCCAGTTCGGCATGGCAATCTCCTCCTCCTCCCCCGCCGTGGCCGCGCGCTGTGTCCATCTGCGGCACGGGGTGGGGGCAGTGGCCAGCCAGAACGTGACCGACCCCGCGCTGGGTCCGCTGATCCTCGACCGTCTGGAAACCGGCCTCACGGCCGCACAGGCCCTCGCTTCGGTCCGCGAACGGCGGGCCCATATCGACTACCGTCAGCTTCTCGTGGTGGATGCGCAAGGCCAGACCGCGATCCATTCCGGCCGCCAGGTCCTCGGCCTCTGGGGCGAGGCGCAGGGCATCGACTGCGCGGCTGGGGGGAACCTTCTGGCAGATGAGGGGATCCCCGCGGTCATGGTCGCGGCCTTCGAAACCGCGACGGGCGACCTGGGCGAGCGGCTGATGCAGGCGCTGGAGGCAGCACTTGCGGCGGGGGGCGAGGCCGGGCCGGTCCATTCGGCGGGGCTGAAGGTGGTGGACCGGCTGTCCTGGCCGATCATCGACCTGCGGATCGACTGGGCCGAGGATCCGATCGGGATGCTGCGCGCCGCCTGGGAGGTCTATGCCCCCCAGATTCCGGCCTATGTCCAGCGCGCCCTCGACCCGACCCAGGCCCCCTCTTACGGGGTGCCGGGGGATGAATAGACGGATGGCACAGGTTAAGATTTCCCTAATGCCCGCAACCAAGCCCTTGTTTTTGCTTGTTACGCCAAGGCCCACCACCGTGGACACCCTCTGCACAAGGTCCGCCTGGACATGACCGAGACCACCCATACCCTCGTCATCGGCGGCGGCCAGGCGGGGATCGCCACCTCGGCCCACCTGCAGAAACAGGTCGTCCAGCACCTGGTCCTGGAGCGCGACCGGATCGCCGAACGCTGGCGCAGCTGGCGCTGGGACAGTCTGGTCGCGAACGGCCCGGCCTGGCACGACCGCTTCCCGGAAGCCGAGTTCCAGGACCTCGATCCCGACGCCTTCGCCCCGAAAGAGGCGGTGGCCGACTATTTCGAGACCTTCGCCCGAAGCCGCGCCCTGCCCGTCCGCACCGGGGTCGAGGTCACCCGGCTGGAGCGGCAGGGCGACGGGTTCCTCGTCACGACACGCGAGGGACAGATTTCGGCCCGGAACGTCGTCGTCGCGACCGGCCCGTTCCAGACCCCGGTGATCCCGACCGTCATCACCGATCCGGCGATCACCCAGCTTCATTCCAACAGCTACCGCAACCCCGACCAGCTGCCGCAAGGCGCGGTGCTGGTGGTGGGCGCGGGCTCCTCCGGCGCGCAGATCGCCGAGGAACTGGCCCGCGCAGGCCGCCGGGTCTTCCTGTCGATCGGCCCCCACGACCGCCCGCCCCGCCGCTATCGCGGCAAGGATTTCGTCTGGTGGCTGGGCAAGCTGGGCAAGTGGGACATGAAAACCCCGACACCGGGGACGGAACATGTGACCATCGCGGTCTCGGGGGCCTATGGCGGACATACGATGGACTTTCGCCGCCTCGCCGCACTGGGGATCACGCTGCTGGGCCGGGCCGGGGCCTATGCGGACGGCAAGCTGAGCTTTGCCGATGATCTTGCCCGCAACATCGAGGCCGGGGATCGCAATTACCTGTCGGTGCTGGACGAGGCCGATGCCTATGCGTCCGCGCAGGGCCTTGACCTGCCCGAGGACCCCGAGGCGCGGCAGTTCCTGCCGCTGCCGCCCGAGGTCGCGGACCCGATCCTGTCACTGGACCTTGACGAAATGGGGATCGGGACGGTGCTTTGGGCCACCGGCTTCCGGCTGGACTTCGGCTGGATCGACCTTGACATCTTCCGCGAGGACGGTCGCCCGCGCCATGTGGAGGGCGTGACCGAGGTTCCGGGTCTTTACTTCGTCGGCCTGCCCTGGCTGTCCTGCCGGGGCTCGGCCTTCATCTGGGGCGCCTGGAAGGATGCCGAGAGGCTGGCGGCGCATATCGCCGGGCGGGAATAGGCGCGCCCCGAACGGGCGCGCCTGAAGCTCAGGCCAGATCCTGCGGCAGAAGGTCCAGCGGCAGGTTCTGGAAGCTGACCGGGCGCAGGAAGCGACGGATCGACATGGTGCCGACGCTGGTCGCGCCGAAATTGGTGCTGGCGGGATAGGGTCCGCCGTGGACCATTGCCTCGCAGACCTCCACCCCCGTGGGATAGCCGTTCACGATCACCCGGCCCGCCTTGCGTTCCAGGATCGGGAGGAGTTTTCGGGCAAGCGGCTTGTCGCCGTCGTCAAGGTGCATCGTCGCGGTCAGCTGGCCTTGCAGGCTGCGGGCGATGGCGAGCAGCTCCTCCTCGCCCGTGACGGTGACGATCAGGCCAAGGGGGCCGAACACCTCTTCCGACAGGGCGTGGTTAGCCAGCCAGTCGGCCCCCTTGACCTGGAAAAGCTGCGGCAGCGCGTTGCGGCGGTCGCAGACCTGGGTCAAGAGGCCTTGCACGCCGGGGGCGGCGGCCATTGCTTCGGTGCCTCGGCTATAGGCCCCGGCGATGCCTTCGGTCAGCATGACCTGCGCCCCGACCTCGCGCAGGGCGGCAAGGGTGGCCTCGGCCAGGGCGGCGGCCTGGCTTTCATGGACCACGGCGATGCCGGGGTTGGTGCAGAACTGACCCGCGCCAAGCGTCAGCGAGCCGGACCAGCCTTTCGCGATGGCCTCGCCCCGTGCGGCCATCGCGGCGGGGAGGAGGAACATGGGGTTCACGGACCCAAGCTCGCCGAAGAAGGGGATCGGTTCGTCGCGCTGCGCGCAGAGGTCGAAGAGCGCGCGGCCCCCGGCAAGGCTGCCGGTGAACCCCACGGCCTTGATCAGCGGATGCTGGACCAGCGCCGCACCGACCTTGCGGTCGCCGCCCTGGATCAGGCTGAAGGTGCCGGGAGGAAGGTCGAGGGCCTTGATGGCGGCGTGGATCGCCTCGGCCACGATCTCGGCGGTGCCGGGATGGGCGGAATGGCCCTTGACCACGACCGGGCAACCGGCGGCGAGCGCCGCGGCGGTGTCGCCCCCGGCGGTCGAGAAGGCGAGCGGGAAGTTCGAGGCGCCGAAAACGGCGACCGGGCCGACGGGGCGCTGGATCAGGCGGATCTCGGGGCGCGGCGCGGGCTGGCGGTCGGGGAGCGCGGGATCGGTGCGGCGGTCCAGGTAGTCGCCCTTGCGGATGTGGCTGGCGAAGAGCCGCAGTTGCATGGTGGTGCGGCCACGCTCGCCCTCCAGCCGGGCGGCGGGAAGGCCGGTTTCCTGGGTACCGATCCGGGTGATGTCGGCCCCGCGCGCCTCGATCTCGTCGGCGATGCGGTCCAGGAAGGCGGCGCGGGTCTCGCGGCTGGTGTAGCCATAGGTCCAGAAGGCCTCTTCGGCGGCGCGGGCGGCCTGGTCGACCAGGTCGGGAGTGCCCACCGAGAAGCGGTGGACCGGACCCGTGGCAGGTTCGGAGGGGAAGGTGTCGGGGGTGGCAATCCATTCCCCGGCGATCAGATGCGCACCATGCGGTTCCCAAGCCATGTTCTCTGTCCTTTCCTTGCGGGCTCCTTCATCCATCGCGTGAAGATCGCCCGATATGTCTTTCTTTTTCAGGCGTTTTCCGCCACGATCCGAGCGGCCGCTGCAAGGGCGCCGTCGCCGTGCGGGATGCCAAGGGCGGTCATCCCCGCCTCCATCACCGCCAGCGCCCCAAGGGTCATGTGGGCGTTGACATGGCCCATGTGACCGACGCGGAGGAAGCCATGATAGGCGGGCTCGGTCGATTGCGCCATGCCCAGGCCGATGCCAAGCGTGACGCCGGCCTTCTGCTCACACCATTCGCGCAGCCGCGTGGCATGGGGGGCGCCGAGGCGGGCTGCGGTGACGGACCAGCCGCGATCGGCGGGGTTGGCGACGTTCATACCGATCTGCGGATTGCCGGCCGACCATGCGTCGAAGGCGGCCCAGACGGTGCGGGCCAGCGTGTGGTGGCGCTTCCAGACATTCGGCAGACCTTCTTCGCGGATCATGTCCAGCGCCTCGCGCAGGCCGTAAAGATGCGAGGTCGGCGCGGTGCCGTCCCAGTGCTGCCAGAAGTCCACTGGCTCGGCCCTGGGGCCCCAGGCCCAGTAGGGCGTGGCGAGGTCGGTGGTGCCGCAGCGGCGGCGGGCCTCCTCGGAGAACCAGATGAAGGCGAGGCCGGGCGGCGTCATCAGGCCCTTCTGGCAGGCCGAGACCATGACATCGACGCCCCAGTCGTCCATGCGGAACTCGTCGCAGCCCAGCGAGGCGATGCAGTCCACCGCCAGAAGCGCGGGGTGGCCGGCGGCGTCGATCGCGGCGCGGAGGGCGGGAATATCGGTCCTGATGGAGCTTGCGGTGTCGACATGGGTGGTCAGCACCGCCTTGATCCGGTGGTCGGTGTCGGCCCGCAAAGCCGCCTCGACCCGGTTCATGTCGGCGGGCGAGGATTTGCCGAAGTCCAGCACCTCGACCTCGATCCCCATGCCGCGGGCGGAATTGGCCCAGCTCAGGCCGAACTGCCCCACCGCCAGCACCAGCGCCCTGTCGCCCCGGTTGAAGAGGTTGGCATTCGCCGCCTCCCAGCCGCCGTGGCCATTGCCGATATACATCGCCACATGCCCCGTGGTCCCCGCCACCATGCGGAGGTCGGGCCAGAGGCTGGCGACCATCTCGATCAGCGGGCCTTCGTAGATGTTGGGCGAGCCCTGATGCATCGCGCGCAGCACCCGGTCGGGAATGACCGAGGGGCCGGGGATGGCCAGATAGGGGCGGCCGTGGGCAAGGCTCATGCGTCTCTCCATCGCTTCGCAGCCATGGCTAGGCCCCGGCGCGGCGGGCGTCAACCGGGGCGGCTTGAGACGGGGGCGCTTTCCCGGTAAATCCCGGCAACCCCGTCCGAAAGGTCCCCAGCCCTTGCCGACCGACCGCGCCCATACCTCCCGCAGCCTGTTCGCCCGGTTCTGGCGCGGCTATCTGCGGCCGCATCTGGGGCTGATGGTGCTGGCCTTCGTGATGATGGTGATCGAAGGTTCGACGCTGGGGCTTCTCAGCTACATGATCGAGCCGCTGTTCGACCAGGTCTTCGCGCCCGGCGGCGGCGGCGCGCTGATCTGGGTCGGCGGCGCGATTCTGGGGCTGTTCGTGCTGCGAGCCGCGACCTCGCTCGTGGGGCGCTGGCTGCTGGCGCGGGTCAACCAGACCAGCGCGGGCCAGATGCAGGTGGACCTGCTGGGGCACCTGCTGACGCTGGATGCGGGGTTCTTCCAGAAGAACTCTCCCGGCAAGCTGATCGAGCGGGTGCAGGGCGACACGCTGGCCGTGCAGGGCGCGGCGACCATGGTAATCGGCGGGATCGGGCGGGATCTGGTCGCGCTGGCGGGCCTTTTTACCGTGGCGATCCTGATCGACCCGATCTGGACCGCCGCCGCGCTGGTCGGGGCCCCGCTTCTGGTCCTGCCAGCCGTGGCGCTGCGCCGCTATCTGCGCCGCAAGGCGATGCACACGCGGGAACAGGCGGGCTTGCGGGCCACCCGGCTGGACGAGATCTTTCATGGCATCCAGGCGGTCAAGCTGAACCGGATGGAGGGCTATCAGACCGCGCGCTATCGGAAGATCGTGCAGGCCATCGTCCGGGCCGAGGTCAAGACCGTGGTCGGCCGCACCGCGATGCCCGCGCTGGTCGATGTGATCACGGGTCTGGGCTTCTTCGCGGTCCTGATGCTGGGCGGCAGCGAGGTTGCCGCCGGAGAGCGCACGACGGGCGAGTTCATGTCCTTTTTCACTGCAATGGCGCTGACCTTCCAGCCGATCCGCCGCCTGGGCGATCTGGCGGGGCAATGGCAGGTGGCCGAGGCCAGCCTGGAGCGCATCTTCGACCTGTTCGACACGCGCCCCTCGGGCGACCGCCCGGCCGTCAGCCGCGCCCGCCCTGCCCCCGGCGCGCCCGAGATCCGCTTCGAGGGCGTGAGCTTCGCCTATCCCGACCGCCCGGTGGTGGACGGGCTCAGCTTCACCGCCGAGGCCGGGAAGGTCACCGCGCTGGTCGGGGCCTCGGGCGCGGGCAAATCCACCGTCTTCCAGCTGATCAGCGCGCTGATCGAGCCGCAGGCTGGCCGGATCCTGATCGGCGGCGTCGATGTGCAGAACCTAAGCCTGGCCGACCAGCGGGCGATGCTGGCCTCGGTCACGCAGGATGCCGCGCTGTTCGACGAGACGCTGCGCGAGAACCTGCTGTTGGGCCGGGCCGATGTCGCCGAGGCGCGACTGGCCGAGGCGCTGGCCGATGCCGAGGTCACGGGCTTTGCCGCCACCCTGCCGCAGGGCCTTGACACTCCGGCCGGGCCGCGGGGGTCGTCCCTGTCGGGCGGGCAGCGGCAACGGATCGCTATTGCGCGCGCGCTGCTGGCCGATGCGCCGATCCTGCTCTTGGATGAGGCGACCTCGGCCCTGGACACCCGGACCGAGGCCGCCGTCTCCGCCGCGCTGGGGCGCGCGCAGGCGGGGCGCACGACGCTGGTGATCGCGCACCGGCTGTCGACTGTGAAGGGCGCGGACAAGATCCTGGTGCTGGATCACGGCCGGCTGATCGAGGAAGGCACGCATGACAGCCTGATGGCGCAGGGCGGGGCCTATGCGCAGCTGCAGCAGGCGCAGTTGCGCGACTGACCTTTTCGCCACGCCCGGCGCCGCCTATCTTGGGCGGCATGATCGAACCCTCTCTCGGCGAAACCGCCCCCGACCGCACCGTCTGGACCCTGACCGGCAAGGATGCCCTTGGCTTCCTGCAAGGGCTGGTATCCAACGATGTTCGCCCGCTGGAGCAGGCCCCAGGCCTGATCTGGGCGGCGTTGCTGACGCCGCAGGGGAAATATCTGGCCGATTTCTTCCTGGCGCGCGATCCTGACGGGGGCCTCTATCTGGATATCGCCACGCCACTGGCGGCAGATACGCTGAAGCGGCTGACGCTGTATCGGCTGCGGGCGGATGTGCAGATCGCGCCCTCCGGCCTGCATGTGCTGCGGGGCCTGGGCGAGCCCCCTGCGGGCGCCCTGCCCGACCCGCGCCATCCGGCGCTGGGGTGGCGCGGGTTCTCCACGGCTCCGGGCCAGGCGCCTGCGATCGGCTGGGACGCGATCCGGGTCGAGCATGTGATCCCGGAAAGCGGGATCGAACTGATCCCCGACGACAGCTATATCCTGGAACACGGGTTCGAGCGGTTGCACGGCGTCGATTTCCGCAAGGGCTGTTATGTTGGCCAGGAGGTCACGGCGCGGATGAAGCACAAGACCGAGCTGCGCAAGGGTTTGGTCCGGGTCGTTGTCGAAGGCGCGGCGCCGGTGGGATCCGAAATACTGGCCGAGGGCAAGCCCGCCGGGCGTCTGTTCACCCAATCGGGCGGCCGCGCGATCGCCTATCTGCGCTTCGACCGCAGCGAAGGCCCGCTGACCGCAGGCAGCGCGCGGGTCGTTCCGGCCTGAGGCGAGGCGACGATAAATCCTTACCAGAAGGTTGAAATCCCGCCGACGCCTTCTATATGTCGATGCTGATCCCAAGGGTGACCGACTAGATGCTGAGGGTGGGACACGGCAGCTATGCGCCAGTTGCATGGCAGTCATTCCAAAGAGAGTATCCCGAATCACGGTTTAATCGCTACAACCCTCGGACGCTGAGGAATTACAAGAGCAAGAAAAAAGGAAAGCCGATGCTCGACACCATCGACAGCACCGCCTTCAACTTCGAGCAAGGTCAGCGCGCGCGCAAGCTGTTCGCGGCCGTCGTGCTTGCTGCGCTGGATGATGCCATCGCGGATGACAAGAAATATGGCAACGGGCCGGACCAGATCGCCCGCTGGGCGCGGTCGCGTGACGGGCGCGAAGTGCTGTCCTGCGCCGGGATCGACCCGAACGAGCGGGTGGTCAAGGGTCTGATGGAATTCGTCGCCAAGGGCGTGCGGACCAGCGTCGCCCTGTCGCGCGAAGAATCCGAGCGTCGGCACGCGCTGGAAGCCGAGCAGGCCGAAGCCGCCTGAGCCTTCCCAAGGCCCTGAACGCAACACGCGCCCCATCGGGGCGCGTTTTCGTTTTCGGGGATCAGTCCAGCGCGCGGGCGGCAAGGGCCCGGTTGACCTCGGCCCGGACCAGCTTGCGCACATTGCGGGTGATGCGCTCGCCAAGCGCGCCCTGCAGTTCATGCCGGACCAGGTCGCGCACCAGGCTCTGCAGCTCGGCCTCGTCCATCACCCGGATCGATTCGTCCTGCAGCATCGCGGCCGAGAGGACCCCGGCGACGTCGATCTCCTCCTCGGCCTCATCCGTGGGCGGGGTGGCTGACTGGGCGGCGGGCGGCTCGGGCGGCAAGGCCACGCGCGGGAAGGGCACGACGGGGGCCGGAGCGGCCCCGACATCTTCGAGCCAGGCGTCGTCCTCCTCGGGCCACATCGGGGCGTCTGGCACCAGCTCGGCCTCTTCCGCCCCCAGCGCCAGTTCCGCCAGCGGCGCTTCGGGCGCGGACCAGAGCGGGTTGTCGACCCATTCGGCCTCGACTGCAGGCGAGTCGTCTTCCGCTCGGTCCGTCAGCAACAAAGGCGGAGGCGCGTCCGGCACCACACGCAGCGAAGGCGTCAGGATAAGTTTGTCCGCATGGCCCTGATTGCCATCCGTCGACACCAGCCGACGGACAGAGGACAGGACATCCTCGATCTCGTTCGAAGTCAGCGATCCTGGCATATCGGCCTTCCGTTCGACCCAAGCGAACTCCCCGGGCGAAAGCCTACTCTGGCAAGCCCCTGCCCGGCAACAGATTTCACGGATAGCGCGAACGGCAGCCGATCAGTTGCCGATCTTTTCCAGGATCCGGTCCAGCTTCTTGCCCTGCGCGCTGTGCGAGGGCGCGCGTTCGACCGACTTGTAATAGGCCTCGGGGTCGTAGGTCGGGATGCCCAGTTGCAGGTGGTCGACCGTCAGCAGGCCCATGGTCGAGAGCAGCTGATAGACCACGACATAACGCTGTGCCTCGGCCTGGAGACGGGCGTTGCGGGCGTCGAGCAGTTCCTGTTCGGCGTCCAGCACGTCCAGCGTGGTGCGCGCGCCAAGCTGCGCCTCTTCCCGCACGCCGTCGAAGGCGGTCTGGGCGGCGCGGATCTGGCGGTCCGACGCCTCGATCGAGGCGTTCGAGACCAGAAGCCCGGCCCAGGCGACGCCGACCGATTCCAGCACGTTGACGGCAGTCTGCTGCAGCCCCGCCCGCGCCCGGTCATCGCCCGAGATCGCCTGGCGCAGAAGCGCCGAGAGGCGGCCGCCGGCATAGATCGTCTGGTTCAGGTTCAGCCCGATGCGGGCGGTGTCCTCTCCGGTGTCGCCGAACTCCAGCGTCGCGCCCGCGCCCAGAGTGGGCTTCATCGCGGCGCGTGCCAGATCGACCTGCAGCCCGGCGATGGTGACCAGGTGCTGCGCCTGGCGGATCAGCGGATGGGTGTTACGGGCGACCGCCTGCGCCTCGTCCAGGGTCTTGGGCAGGGCCGGAGCCTTGGGCAGCGGTGCCAGCGTGCCGGGATAGGCGCCGGTCGCAGCCTTATAGGCCTCACGCGCAACCATCAGGTCGCCTTCCGCTGCGGCCAGGGCCGAGCGCGAGGCTGCAAGCCGGGCCTCGGCGATGGCGACGTCGGTGCGGGTGATCTCGCCCACGTCGAACCGATCCTGCGCGGCGCGCAGTTCCTGGGTGATCAGGCGCAGGTTCGACTGACGCAGCGCCACCACATCCTGCGCGAGGCGGACATCGACATAGGCGCTGACGGCAGAGAGCAGGACCTCCTGCTCGACCTGAACCAGGGCCTGACGGGTGGCCAGCACGCTTTCCCGCGCGATCGAGATGCCGAACTGGCGGCGACCGAAGTCCAGGAGCAGCAGTTCGGCCGAGAGCGACAGCGAGGCGCTGGTCCCCTCGACCGTGGCGCGACCGGCGGGGGTGACGGCGTCGTCGGTTCGCTGCCAGCCGGCCGAGGCGGTGTAGGAAATCACCGGCCGCAGGGCCGAGACGGCGACGGCCACATCCTCGTCCGCGGCGCGCAGGACGGCGCGGTTCTGGTCCAGGAGGTTGGAGTTGCGATAGGCTGCGATCAGCGCGTCGGCCAGCGTCTCGGCCTGTGCCGAGGCCGTGGTTCCCAGCGCCGCGACAGTGACCACCATTGCCCTAATCCAGGACCGCATGACTTCCGCCTTTCCTGCGCGCGGCACGTCCGCCCGCCTTGTTTGCAAGATCGCCAGCGGGACCGGGGCCCGCACCGGCTGGGCGCAAGCGCCCTAGAGTACGAACCCGCGCGCGCGGGTGAAACCGTCCAGCACCGGGGCGGCCGCGTTGAAGACCGGGCGCCAGGAGACGCGGCCCTCGGCCTTGATGCCGATCTTGGCCACGCCCAGCGGACCGTCCATGAAGATCGCCCCGATCCGCCCGCCGTCCTTCAGCTGCGATAGCACCGCCTCGGGCACCTGTTCGACGCCGCCCTGGATGGTGATCACGTCATAGGGCGCATGGCGCGCGGCCCCGGCTTCCAGCGGGCCGGCGATCAGGATGGCGTTGTCCACACCCTGGTCGGAAAGCAGACGCTCGGCCTCGGCGGCCATGGCGTCGTCGGCTTCGACCGCGACGACAGTCTGGGCCATGCGCGCCAGGACGGCGGCCGAATAGCCAAGGCCGCAGCCCAGGTCGAGCACCATCTCCTCGGGCTGGATGTCGAGCGCATCCAGCAGTTTGGCCAGCGTCCGCGGCTCCAGCATCACGCGGCCGTGGGCGAGGGGCAGGTTCTCGCCGATATAGGCCGCCTCGCGCCGGTCGGAGGGGACGTACACCTCACGCGGGACGGACAGCATGGCGTCGATGATCGGAAATTTGGTCACATCCGAGGGGCGGACCTGCGTATCCACCATCATCACGCGGCGGGTGGCGAATTCGCTCATTCTGAACTCATCGGTTTGATTGTGCACTGGTTCAGTCTTGCCACAGAAGCCCATGACCCGCAACGGTCTTTGCCGCGAATTCCGGGGCGTGCGGTCATGGGTCCACGCCCGTCTGCGCGGGCCGTCTGGCCAGAGCCTGTTCGCCCAGTTTGCGGAAACGGTCCGAAGCCAGCGCCAGCCGCCCGCGCCATTCTGGCTGGGGGACCTGGCCTTCGATCACCTTGAAGTAGACCTGCAACAGGCAGGCGAGGGCAAACGGCTCCAGCAGCGCGGCCTTGGCGGCCCAGGCGAAGGCAAGCGCGAAGATCACCATCCCGGCGCTGCCTTCGCCCGGCAAGAGCCAGACCAGCGCGGCGGCGGGGGCAAGGAAGACGACGAAAACGACGCCCGCAAGAAGCCAGGTGATCAGGGTCAGCCAAGCCGCATTCACCAGCATGGGGCGGGCGTTCTGGGCGTAAAGGACAAGGCCGTCGTGCGCCGCCTCCCAGGCGTCGTCGGAGCGGGTGCGGATGGCATGGGCGAGGATGACCTCGTCCACCAGGCCAACCGCGAGCCGCAGCCAGGCGCGCAGGACGGCAACCAGCCGGTCGAGGCCGGGCAGAAAGCTCAGAGCGGCGCCGAGAAGGCCGGTAATGACGTTGATCACGCCCCGGACCAGCTGATCCAGCGCAAAGAGCGCCGAGGCCTGGCCGAAGCGTTCGGCGACGACGGTCTTGGCATAGGCGATCTGTCCCTGCCCCTCGGGGATGGGTCGGCCGTCCAGAAGCTCGACCATCACGGCGATATGGCCGGCCTTGACGAGGTAAAGGATGTAGTCGCGCAGGAAGAAGACGACGGCGGCGGTCAGGCCGAAACCGGCCGCGCCGCCCCAGAAGGTGCTGGTTGCCTGAAAGTCGTCATCCCCGAAGAGGCCCACGCCGTAGCCGATCCCTGCCCCGGTCCCGGTGGCCAGGATCAACGCGACCGTGATGCCGAAGTAGACCGCCATGCGGAACAGGAGAAACGGCACGGTGCGCGCCATCAGGCCGAAGGACCGCGACAAGCTGAAATCCCACATCCCGAAGGCTCCCACGCCGAGTCAGATGGGTGAGGGTGACCTTGCGGCAGACGAAAAATCAAGTCTCAGTTGCGGCCGGGCCGCCGCAGGGGCACGACGCCCTGCCCCAGCGACTGATGCAGCTCGCGCAGGTTGCCCGCGATCTGGGCGGCGGTGAGCCCGGCCTCTTCGTACATCTCCTTCGGACTGGCCTGGTCGATGAAGCGGTCGGGCAGCGTCAGCGTGCGGATGCGTTTGCCCCGGTCGAGGCCCCCACTGCGGGCCAGATGTTCCAGAACCTGCGCGCCAAAGCCGCCCGCCGCGCCCTGCTCCAGCGTGACCAGCGCGCCGTGGTTGGCAAGGAGCCGGTCGATCAGATCGGTGTCCAGCGGCTTGGCAAAGCGGGCGTCGGCGACGGTGATCGCAATCCCCTCGGCCGCCAGAAGGTCGGCGGCCACCAGCGCCTCGGCCAGGTGCGCCCCGAAGGAAAGGAGCGCGACGCGGTCGCCCTCGCGGACCATGCGGCCGCGGCCGATCTCCAGCACCTCGCCGCGGGCGGGGAGTTCGACCCCCACCCCCTCGCCTCGCGGGTAGCGGAAGGCTATGGGCCCCGCGTCATGCGCGGCGGCGGTGGCAAGCATGTGGACCAGCTCGGCCTCGTCGCCCGCGGCCATGACAGTCATGTTGGGCAGGGCCGAAAGGAAGCCGATGTCGAAGGCCCCGGCATGGGTTGCGCCGTCCTGTCCCACCAGGCCCGCGCGGTCGATGGCAAAGCGGACCGGCAGGTTCTGCAGTGCGACGTCGTGGACGATCTGGTCGTAGCCGCGTTGCAGGAAGCTGGAATAGATCGCGCAGAAGGGCCGCATCCCGGCCGCGGCGAGGCCCGCAGCGAAGGTGACGCCGTGCTGCTCGGCAATCCCCACGTCGAAGACGCGGGCGGGGAAACGCCGTGCCATGATGTCAAGGCCGGTGCCCCCCGGCATGGCGGCGGTGATCGCGACGATCCGGGGATCGCGCGAGGCCATCTCGGTCAGCTTCTCGCCAAAGACCTGGGTGTAGGAGGGGGCGTTCGACTTGGCCTTCACTTGCGTGCCGGTCGCCACGTCGAACTTGGCGACGCCGTGATACTTGTCGTCGGCGCCTTCGGCGGGGGCATAGCCCTTGCCCTTGACCGTCACGCAATGGATCAGCACCGGCCCGGTCGCCCGGGCCTTGGCGGCGCGCAGCGTGGTCAGAAGCTGGCCCATGTCGTGCCCGTCGATCGGGCCGATGTAGTCGAAGCCGAATTCCTCGAACAGCGTGCCGCCCCCGGGCAATCCCGTGACGAGGCTGCGCGCACGACGCGCGCCGTCGCGGACCGGGCCGGGCAGCGCGGCCTCCAGCCCCTCGGCGGCGGCGCGCAGCATGGCGAAGGGGCCCTTCTCGGCAATTGCGTTCAGATAGGCGGACATGGCGCCGACCGGGGGCGCGATGGACATGTCGTTGTCGTTCAGGATGACGAACATCCGTTCCTTCAGGTGGCCGGCGTGGTTCAGCGCCTCATAGGCCATGCCGGCGGTGATCGCCCCGTCGCCGATCACCGCCACGCAATCGCCCACCGGCATCCCCAGTTTGCGCCCCAGGGTGAAGCCAAGCGCGGCCGAGATCGAGGTCGAACTATGCGCGGCGCCGAAGGGGTCGTAGTCGGACTCGGACCGCTTGGTGAAGCCGGACAGCCCGTCCTTCTGGCGCAGCGTCCCCATCCGGTCGCGCCGGCCGGTCAGGATCTTGTGCGGATAGCACTGGTGGCCCACATCCCAGATCAGCTTGTCGAGGGGCGTGTTGAACACGGCATGCAGCGCCACCGTCAGTTCCACCACCCCCAGAGAGGAGCCCAGATGCCCTCCCGTGCGGCTGACGCTTTCCACCGTTTCCTGCCGCAATTCCCGCGCGAGATGCCCAAGCTCGGCATCAGAGAGGCTTTTGAGATCCGCAGGACCGGCCACGCGGTCGAGCGTCGGGGTACGGCTGTCGGTGTCCATCTGGGCCTCCATGCGAAAAAAGTGCCGTGTGGAGTAGAGGCACACGGCACCAGGTCCCTGTCGCCAACAGGAAGGGAACCGGGCTGTGGTTGCGCCCCGGATCCGGGCTGGCAATTGCCCGGATGGCAGTGCAGGGGGCGGGTCATGGCCGCCCCCCGGAAGTCGGTCAGGGCTCGCCGGGGTCGACGGTGTCCCAGGTGTTCGGGTCCGGCGTGTCGCGGCTTTCGGAGGGCAGAAGCAGGCCCGCCCCGTAGATGACCGCAAGGACCAGGCCGATCGCGACCAGGAAAGCTGCAGCCATGCCAGCGCCTTTCAGCATCTGGCCCAGGCCCCAGTAGACCAGGCTTGTCGTGCGCCCTTCGCGGAAATAGTCGTCGGACATTGTCGCTCCTCCTTATTCCAACGGCGCGTAGCCGTGTTCCTGGGCCCAGACATACCAGTTGTCGACGACCGTGCCCGTCAGCAGGATCCCGATGCCGCCCGTCAGGGTGACAAGGATCGCGAACCACCAGGCCCAGCGGTGGATGCCTTCCATCGTGGCGTTGAAGCCCATGGTCCAGCGCCAGAACAGGGCGGCGCGTTCCGAGGCCGTGCCGCGATCGACGATCTGCTCCAGCTCCCGGTCGCCGCCAAAGCGGGAGACGGCCAGGATCGTGGCCCCGTGCATCGCAAACAGCAGGGCCGACCCGTAGAGGAAGGCGATGCTGAGGGCGTGGAACGGGTTGTAGAACAGATTGCCGTAGGTCAGGCTGAAGTTGTTCGTCCAGTCCAGATGGGTGAAGATGCCGTAGGGCACGGCTTCCGACCAGGATCCCATCAGGATCGGCCGGATCAGGCCCAGCACCAGGAAGAGCCAGATCGCCGAGGCGAAGGCCCAGCACACATGCTTGCCCATCCCCAGCGCCTGGGCCCGCAGGTAGCTGCGCACCCACCAGGACATGACGCTGACCAGCAGGAAGAACGAGGCGATCAGGAAGTAGCCCCCTTCCGCCATCGGCGGGAAGCGCAGGCCATAGGACGCATCCGGCGGATCCAGCGAGAACCAGAAGAGGTCGCGCAGGAACACAGCCGGGTTGTAGCCCGCCTGATCCCAGTACCAGGCGCCCACCATGGTGAACCAGACGATCCCGGAGAAGAGCGAGATCACCCCCATGGTGCCCAGATAGACCGGGCCAAGCTGGGCGTTGCCGAACCAGCCCGCCAGGGTCGAGAAGGTCGCCCAGCGGGTCCGGTTGGCCAGGTCCACGCCCTCCACCATCCCCGCTTCGGGGGCGCCGCGAACCTGCACCTGGGTGAAGATGTTCTGATACTCAGCCATTGACGCCTCCCGGAATGTCGGCCCACCACGGCAGCTGCAGCCACCAGTCCCACCAGACGACCCACTGGTCGAACCAGATCGTGCCCGAGATCACGATGCAGACCGCGCTCCAGAACCCGGCGTTCAGGGCAAGCAGCAGACCCAGGCGGTGAATGCCCAAGGTGCCGACGGAATAGCCGATGAAGTCGCGGAAGAAGGTGTCCTCGTGGTCCGGCGTCCGCATTTCCTTGCCCTTTTCAGGGTTGGCCGCCGACAGGATCAACGCGCCATGCAGGGCAAGCGCCAGCGCGTTGGTGAAGAAGAAGCTCACCGCGATCATATGCGCCGGGTTGTAGTGGAAGTTGCCGTAGGTATAGCCGGTGTTCGACACCCAATCGAGATGCGTCCAGAACCCGTAGGGGAAGGCATAGCCCCAGGCCCCCATCAGGACCGGCCGGATCACCACCAGGGTGAGATAGGCGAAGATCGCGACGCCGAAGGCGAAGGGCACATGATAACCCATCCCCAGCTTGCGGCAGATTTCCACCTCGCGCAGCGCCCAGCTGACGAAGGCGCAGGTCACCTTCTGCGCCATGTCCCGGGCAATGGGCAGCCCGAAACCGCCGCAGACCACGTCGCCCAGGAAGTCAAGCAGCACATAGTCGAAGTCCCAGTCATGGAACCCGAGTTTCTCCAGCAATTCAAAGCCGTGAATGATCCCGCGCCCGCCGCAGCCGCGCCCGACCTCGGGCCCGCCCAGCTCCATCGCGAAGACGCCGCCGCGCTTGAAGCAGACGTCGCCGATCTTGACCTCTTCCCCGGCCAGCTTCTTGCGGGTCGAGGTCTCGATGATCGTGGGGCAGGCCTTGCCGCCAAACAGAAGCGAGGTCGTGTCCGACTTCGGATCGCAGCCGATCAGAAGCACGCGCTTGCCCATCTCGGCCATCATGTGGGACAGGTTGGCCAGCGTGAAGGACTTGCCGATGCCGCCCTTGCCGTAGATCGCGATGATCTGGGTCTTCTTCGACGGCGGGTCCTGGGGGATTTCCAGGCTGGGCTCCTCGGCCGCTTCCTGGCGCAGGCGGGTGTCGAAGTCCTTGAGATTGGGAACGTCGTTCATGCCTGACCTTTCCAGTCGAGGATCATCTTGAGGCAGCCCGCATCGGTGAAGGCGGTCTGGTAGGCATCAGCGGCCCGGGTGGCCGGCCGGATGTGAGTGATTAGGCCCGCCAGCGACAGGGCACCGGATTCAATCAGGGCGCGGGTGGCGGTCAGATCCTCGGGCGCCCATTCGCTGGCAATGCGGATCCGCGCCTCTTTCATGAAGGCGGGCGGGAAGGCGAAGGCAACGGGCTCGGTGTAGAAGCCAGCCAGCACGACCTCGCCGCCCTTCTGCAGGCGCATGACCAGTTGGTCGAGCAGGCCCTTGGCGCCAGAGGCGTCATAGATCGCGCGATTAGTCGCGGCGGGGATCATCCTCGGGCGCGATGACGGGATAACCCGTTGCTCCGCTGCGTCTGTCCGGGTCGATCTCCCAGACGGTGGGCGGCTTGCCCCCGGCGGCGAGTGTCAGGCGGGCCAAGAGGCGGCCCAGGGTGCCGTGGCCGATGATCAGGTCGGGCAGCGCCGTGTTGAAGCCCGCCAGCGCATGGCGCGCGGTCGCCGCCAGCGCCAGAAGCGCGCCCTCGGCCCCCATGCCGGGGTCGATCCGCGCCACGCGCGCCGCCTTGGTCACCAGATGCCGCGAGGCCCCGCCAAAGAGGCCCCGGACATTTCCGGCAAAGCAGTTGGCTCCGGGGACAAAGACCGTCTCGCCGACCCGAAAACCCGAGTCCGGCCCGGCCTCAACCACTTCGCCCGCGGCCTCATAGCCGGGGACCAGCGGATAGCCCATTCCGGGAAAGGGCGGCATCGTGCCGGACCAGAAGAGCTTTTCGGTGCCGGTGGAAATGCCCGAGTGATCGACGCGGACCACCAGGTCCTCGGCCCCCGGGGCGATCAGGTCCAGGGCCTCCAGCCCCAGCTCCCGTGCCCCATGCAGGATAACCGCCGTCGTCTGCACGTCTTATCCCCCTGGGTGTTCCGCTGCGGCCGGATGTCCGCACGTCGCCCTTTATGTAAGTCTAGGCTTACAAACCGCAGTGTCATTTTATTTAGACACTTTCTTGTGCGGAATCTGGTCGCGATGACCCAACAGCACCGAAGTCACATAGGGCCGCAGGCTTTTCGCCCCAGAGTCGACCCGGAATCCGGCCGCGCGCATCAGCTCCGCAATCTCGCCGCCCGAGCGGGTGCGGCCGGTTTCCATCGCCAGGGTATAGACCGCGAAATAGACATCCGTCGCCGGATCGGGCCGCGCACCGCCGGACATGGGCTCGGAGATGATCAGGCGGCCACCTTGGGGCAGCGCGGCGTGGCAGGCGGACAGCAGGGCCGCGACGGTGGCGTCGGAGTGGTCATACAGCACCCGCACCAGACTGATCGCATCGGCGCCGTGGGGCAGCGGATTGCTGCGGAAACTGCCGGGGGCGATGGCGACCTGCGGCGGCACGCGCGCGCCCGCGACGACGACGGGCAGGTCGAAAAGCGTCAGGCGCAGGGCAGGATGGGCCTGCGCCACCGCCGAAAGGAAGGCCCCGGTACCGCCGCCCACATCCATCAGATGGGTGACGCCGCGCAGGTCGATCAGCCGCAAGGTGTCCTCGGCCACCAGCGCCTGGCTTTCGGCCATCAGGCGCGAATAGCGCGCCGCTGTCGCCGCATCGCCGCCACCGAAGACATAGGGCCAGAACCCGGCAAGCTCCGGTCGCGTTTCACCGCGGAAAAAAGCAACAGGATCAGAGAGATCACGGTACAGGACCGGGTGGTGGCGCACCATCCCCTCCAGCCCCGGCACCGCCAGGAAGGCCGCCCCGCGCGTCGTCAGCTGCCACTGCCCGCGCCGCAGTTTCATCAGCTTGAGCCCCGCCCCCGCCTGGGCCAGGACCTGCATCCGCGCTTCGGGAAGGCCGGTTTCGCGGGCCAGCGTCGCGGTATCCGCCGCCCCCTCGGCCAGCCGGTGCAGCACCCGCAGCTCGACCAGAGCCAGCAGGGCCTGCGAGCGGACGAAGCCCGAGACGACCTCGAACAGCGCCGCCCCCTCGGCCCGCGCGACCTGGCGCAAACCCGGCACGCGGGCGCAAAGCCGGTGGAACCAGCCCTGCCCCGCCAGCCGCGCGGCCCAGCCGGGCCCCAGGCCTGAGGGCGCGCCCGGCATGTCCGTCTCGGTCATTTCGCCGCCGCCACCTGCGCGGCAAGATCCACCGGGGTCAGCCGCTCGGCATAGGCGCGGACCAGATGGGCAAGCGCCGCCTCGCCCGGACAGGCGGGAATCGAGGCGATGGCCCCGCCCAGGATATCCTTCAGATGCCGGACCGCGCCCGCGACACCCATCTCGGCCACCGCATTGGGTCGGCCGTGGACCGCGTCCTGCCCGGCTGGCTTGCCCGTGACTTCGGGGGGCAGAAGCGCGTCCTTCAGGTCATCGGCGACCTGGAACGCCTCGCCGATACGCGCCCCCAGTTCCTCCCACGGGTCCGGCTCTTGCCCGGCGGCCACCGCGCCCATTTGTGTCGCCGCAATGAACAATGCACCCGTCTTGGCGCGATGATAAGCGCGCAGGTTGACAACCGGCTCGCTCTCCCAGCCCTGCCCGGCGCAAATCCCTCCCGGCATCCCGCTGCGCTGCGCCAGGATCCGCACCTGCCGCATCGCGCGGTCCGGCGCCTCGGCGGCGTTGCGGGCCAGCATCTCGAAGGCCAGAAGGATCAGGCTGTCGCCCGCCAGAATCGCCACCGGCTCGCCAAAGGCGCGATGGACCGAGGGCCGCCCTCGCCGGGTGTCGGCATCGTCGAAGGCGGGCAGGTCGTCATGCACGAGGCTTGCGCAGTGGATCAGCTCCAGCGCGGCGGCCGAGGCACTGGCCAGGCCCGGCCGGTCGTCGCCGCAGGCCATCGCCACCGACAGAAGGATCGTCGGGCGGATGCGCGCGCCGCCCGACATCACGGCCAGGTCAAGCGCCGAGGACAGCCGCAGCGGCACCTGATCGACGGGCAGATGCAAGCCCTGCCCCACCTGCATCGCCTCGGCCAAAGCAGCCTCGATTCGGGTGGAAAGCTCCATCGCGCACCTCACGGGGGTCGGGTGGACCCTGGGAGGGCAGTCTGGCACCGGGCGGGGTTTGTGTAAACTGAAACTTACATATATCTGACGATCTTGGTTGACATATGCCCCGGCTGGGCCAGACTTGTCCCATGCAATCGGACGCGGCAGAGGTGGTGGTGATCGGGGCCGGGATGGGCGGCCTGGCGGCGGCAATCAGGCTTGCGGCCGCGGGCGCGCGCGTCACCCTTGTAGAGGCGCAGGCCAGCCCCGGCGGCAAGATGCGCGCCCTGCCCTCGGCGGCGGGGCCGGTCGATGCCGGGCCCACGGTCCTGACCCTGCGTGGGGTGTTCGACGACCTGTTTTCTCTTGCGGGGGAACGACTTGCCGACCATCTGACCCTTCTGCCGCAGCCGATCCTCTCCCGCCACTGGTGGCCCGATGGCAGCCGCCTGGACCTGACCGGCGACCGCGAGACGGATGCCCCGGCCATCGCCGCCTTTGCCTCGGCCGCCGAGGCCCGCGCCTTCCGCCGTTTCGATGCCCTTGCCCTGGGTCTCTATGACGCGTTCGACGCCCCAGTGATGCGGGCCGCGCAGCCGCAGGTCCTTCCGATCCTGCGCGCGGTTGCGGCGCGGCCTGGGCTTTGGCCTACGCTGCTGCCGGGGCGGAGCCTTGCCGACCTCCTGCGCGGTCATTTCCGCGACCCGCGCCTCGCGCAGCTTTTCGCCCGCTATGCGACCTATGTCGGCGGCCGCCCAGAACATGCTCCGGCCGTGCTGGCGCTGATCTGGCGGGCCGAGGCGGCGGGGGTCTGGGCCGTCGAAGGGGGGATGCACCGGCTGGCCGAGGCGCTGGCCGCGCTGGCCGGGCGGCTGGGGGTGCGGGTCCGCTACGGGACGCGCGCGCGGCGGATCGTGCGGCAGGGTGGCCGGGTGACCGGGGTCCAGCTGGACAGTGGCGAGACGCTGCCCTGCGCGGCCTGCGTCCATGCGGGCGACCCGGCCGCGCTGACCGGGGGCCTCTTGGGCGAGGGGCTGGAGACCGCCCTGCCCCCCTCTGCCACCCGCCCGCGCAGCCTGTCGGCCTGGGTCTGGTCCTTTGCCGCCGTGCCGCAAGGTCCCCTGGCCTCGGAGCTGATTCACCACAATGTCTTCTTCCCCACGGACACCGCTCGCGAGTTCGGCCCGATCGGTGCGGGGAACATGCCCGAGACTCCCACGCTTTACCTCTGCGCCGAGGATCGCGCGGGGGGACCGCCGCCCGGGGGGGCAGAGCGGTTCGAGATCATCGTCAACGCGCCTGCGGGCCGTGCCGACCAGCCAGAGGATTTTTCCCGATGCCACGCGCGCACTTTCCAGACCCTGCGCCGGATGGGGCTGAGCTTCAGCCCGGAGCCGGACCGGGGGGCCCTGACCACGCCGGCGATGCTGGAGCGGCTGTTTCCGGGCTCGGGCGGGGCGATCTACGGCCGCAGCCCGGAGGGGAGCTTCGCGGCCTTCGCCCGGCCCCCCGCCCAGACGCGGGTTCCGGGCCATTACCTGGCGGGCGGGGGGGCGCATCCGGGGGCTGGGGTGCCGATGGCAGCGCTCTCCGGGCAGCACGCGGCCCAGGCGGTGGTCGCGGACCTGACTTCTCGATCCGGGTCGACCCGGACGGCTATGCCTGGTGGTACCTCGACGCGGTCGCCGACGACGGGGTCCGCGCGCTTTCGGTGATCGGCTTCATCGGCTCGGTCTTCTCGCCCTGGTATGCCTGGTCGGGCCGGAAGGACCCGCAGAACCACGTCTGCCTGAACGTGGCCACCTATGGGCCGGGGGGGCGGTTCACGATGACCGACCGGGGCCGCGGCGCGCTGCGGCAGGCGGTGGACCGGCTGGAGATCGGGCCGTCATCACTGACCTGGACCGGACGCGAGCTGGTGGTGGAGGTCGACGAGATCTCGGGCCCGCCGATCCTCAGCCGGGTCAAGGGGACGATCACGCTGACCCCGGAGGCCCTGACCGGGGTCGAGGCGCGGCTGACCCCGGACGGAACCCACAGCTGGCGCCCCTTTGCCCCATCGCGCGGGTCAAGGTCGACCTTTCCCAGGGCCACCGCTGGGAGGGGCACGGCTACTGGGACGCGAATTTCGGGACCGCCGCGCTGGAGCGGGACTTCCGCTTCTGGACCTGGGGGCGCTTTCCGCTGCGGGACCGGACGGTCTGCTTCTACGACGCCACCCGGGCCGACGGGTCGGTCCTGGCCCTGGGGGTCGAGGTCGACCGGCAGGGCGAGGTCCGCGAGATCGAGCCGCCCCCCCCTGACCCCCTTCCCGCGCAGCGGCTGGCGGGTCCGGCGCGAGACCCGGGCAGATCCGGGCCATGCGCCCCGCCAGGTCATGAGCCTGCTCGACGCCCCCTTCTATTCCCGCGCGCTGGTCGAGACCCGGATCGGGGGCGAGACCTCGGTCGGGGTCCATGAGGCGCTGGACCTGACCCGCTATGCCCGGCCCTGGCTGAAGCCGATGATCACCTTCCGGGTCCCGCGCCGGGCGGGGTGGCGGTTCTAGGGGGCGCTGTCCACGGTGGACAAAATCGCATTGCTTCACGACATCAATAGCTTACTGAATTTGATTCAGGATTTGTTAAGCTCCTGCCGACCCGCCTGCCGGTGCCGCCCGTAGGCCCGTCGCGGGCTTTGTTGATCCGCTGAACGACATGTCCCCAGGCGCGGCTTGCCCTGTTGCAGGACGGCATTTGCCCGCAAGGCCAGACCGCACACGGCCGAACCTCACTGAACCGGCCAGTGGTCCGCCCGTTAGCAGCGCGAGGGTCCTGCGCTCCAAGCCACGGCAGGCGCCAGGTATTGCGGAAGGATGGTGGGCGGTGAGGGACTCGAACCCCCGACATTCTCGGTGTAAGCGAGACGCTCTACCAACTGAGCTAACCGCCCCTGCCCCGACCCCTAACCTGTTCCGGGTCGGCATTGCAAGATGCCGCCCGCGAGAATTCGGGACGGGCGCAGGTCGGGGCTCTGGTTCGGGCGGTCCGGGCGGTGGCAGGATCGATACGCGCGACCTGCAAGGCCGGGACCAAATTCCTTCGAAGGAACTTGCAGAAGTCTTCGAAGACTTGTGGCCCCCGTCGGTCAGGGCCGCGCCACAAGCACAAAAGCGCGCCACAAGGGGCGCGCTTTTGGCTATGATGGTGGGCGATAACGGATTTGAACCGCTGACTTGTCTAATAAAATCAACATCTTACACGAACTTTTGTAACGTTGTTACGCTCTAGAAAATGTGCAGATCGGGATAGGTAAAGGGCGATGCCAGAGGCACCGCCCGTTCCTCGGACCATGTGGGATAGCCCGAACACCGCGCAGCCTGGAGGGGCCACCGTGCCATGTCGGGGTTGATGGGAACGCACAACCCGCGCACTCACCGACTGATCGCAATGCCTTCGGCCTGTTGCTCACTGGCCCGGCGCATCAACCGCATACTTGTCTGTAGTGCGGTGCGGGGAAATCGTCTCACGGGATGGAGAAGAAACGGGCACCCGAGGGTGCCCGCTATCGTGGTGCCTAGGCGGCTTCGCCAAACTCACCCAGCACCTGCCGCACGGCGTTGATCAGGTTCGGGCCGGGCTTGGGATACCGGAACGTAGTATTCACCATGTGCGCGCCGTCCTCATCGTGATAGTGCCGCGCGATCACGGTGCCTTCTTTCGTGTCGAAGTAACAGGTCACCAAGAAATAAGGCGAGGTCAGATCGGCATCAAAGTCGCACGACATGTTCGGCGGAAGCGGCTCCCCATCGCCACCGGGACGGCCCTGAATCTCGTAGAGCCAAAGAAAGAAGGTGCTGTGATCCATCGTCATGGTCACAGGCGTTGCCGCCTTGGGGGCGGTAGTGATATTCATCGTCTGGCTCATGGTTTGTTCCTTCTGAGCGTTTCACTTTGGCAGGTGCTCTAACACCTGCCGTCTCTTGCCCGCAGCGGCTGGAACCGATGCGGGCAAACCTACTAATAGACACGATTCTCTGATCGTGCATTAGGCAAACTCGCGGCAAACTTTGCAGTGATTTTGCTTTAATAACAGAGCGTTGTTAGACACGGTTTGCAAGAAATCTTCAACCGGCTGGCTTTGCAGTCGCTGCAAAGTCGCGGTGGGCTACGCCGCCACCTTCCGTTCCTCTCCCTCAAAATCACCCCGGCAGACCTCGGGCATCAGGTCGGCACCGGCAAGCACTTCGGCCAAGGCGCTACGCCAGTCGGTCGTGAGTGCAGCCGCCCGCAGATCGGACAGCAGGCGGTCATAGGTGGCGTCGGGAAGGAAGGTCGGCATCAGTTGCGCTCCTTGCGTTTGCTCGATGCCGTGAATCTAGGTGACGGCGGAATCCGCCGTCAAGAACATAAGTATATGTTTTTAAATGTTTTTTGTAGAGTAAGTAGATACTTACCAGCGGGCCGGGATAGCTATCTTCCCTCGGCAGCTTCGGCAGCGCGCAAGGATGCCAGCATGTCGGCCAGTGCCTGATCTTTTGCCTTGGCCGGGGCCTCCGCCACCTCTGCCGCCGCCGCTTCGATCACCGCCAGTTCTCCATCCGTCAACGCGCGCTTACCCGTGGCGGCAGCCTGGGCATCTGCCTCGGCAGCCTTCTTGCTCCGATACAGAGTGACGGCCTTTCGCACCTGCTTCTGCCGGTGCGCCTTGGCATCCTCGGGTGTCATGCCCTTCACATCTGCGTTCTTGCGAGGCTTGCCTGCGGTCTGCACACGCTTGCGCTCCCGGTCCAGAAGATCGGTCCATTCCTTCTTTCGCAGCGGATTGTTTCGCCACGACCAGTATTCGACAAACTGAGCCTCGCTCCATCCGAACTTGGCACCATACTTGGTGAAGGCGATGTTCGCTGCACCGGCCTCAGAAACCTCCCGGTCGTGTTCGCGACGGGCAACGTCTCTTGAGGCCATGTCCGCAAGAACAGTGTCCACATTCGCCCTTAGCTTGCTCGGTTCGCGCTTCACCGGGGCGGGCTGAATAGCGCCAAGTTCTGCCTTCAACCAGCTTGAAGACTCTTGCGTATCATCTTGATCAGACATAGATTCATTCTTGGATTGAGACTATCGAATGGGTCAGCGTTCCCGCGCTGGCCCTTTCTTCATTTTGCGGTGCGGTCGATCTGGTCAGCCAGATCAGCGGCCACACCGAAGGCCAGCGGGTATTCCTTGCCGGTGCGAGATGACACCAGCCTCACGCCCTGCGCCATGCGCTTCACCTTGATACCGGACAGTTCGGCCAAGCCTTCGATCAGCCTTTGCTTCCTCTCCACATCGGCAGGCGTGAGCCTCGCCCCGGCTTCCCGCAGTGCATCGGTCAGCGCCGGAACCTCACCAGCCGGAACATCACCGTCAAAGCCGGGCATGGCGACGGATACACCGGAAGCGGTCTTGTTGACCTCCACAAAGGGAAGGTCAGCCGGGATCACCCCGGATGCCACCTTGGCCCGGATGTGGTCGGTGATCACGTCCACAACGGACTTCCCTTCCGCATCCGCGATCATCTGAAGTTGCTTGCCGCGTTCGTCCGGCAGTTTAAGGTTGAAGGCCATCTCGGCACCCTTGCTGTTGCTACTCCGTAATATATAGGCACTGGTGCCTAAGTATGCAAGAGGTGAGCCGAAGATGGTGATCTTGTAATCAATTCTTTCCGGTTTCTGGCCGGAACCCTTGGTTTTGACCGGGGACGGGCTGATCCATGTAATCAATCCTTTCCGGTCTCTCCTAGTATACAGTGCTTCTATTCTTCATTAGGTATATGTAACTTAGGAGAAACCGGAACGTTTTGATTACACCGTCCTCGGGATGACTTCTCCCGGTCCGAGGGGAAACCTCTCCCGGCTAACCTTGAACCTCTCCCGGTCGGTCGCGGGCTTCGCCCGCTTCCATCCCCGGTTCACATGCGAAGCATCCCGCCTGGACGCATCTGCTTCAACAGTTCTTCCTGC
>JBKHWC010000017.1:0-47462 GCA_046569765.1 Alphaproteobacteria bacterium
CCAGAATGCTGCGGGTTCGAGGCTTGATCCACCCGACTTCGGCCGTTTGCGCGACGACAGACACCGCTCGGGGCGAAAAACGCTTGCCCAGCGAGCAAAATCAGGCGATCTTGAAGTCAAGCGGCAGGCCACTTGGGGAATGTCGGGGAAAAGGTTCTGTCTTTTGGAGCCTACCCGGATGTGAAGCTGGCAGATGCCCGCGCCCTGCGTGACAAGGCCAAGCGGGCACTGGCCGAAGGCCGCGACCCTGGGGCCAATGCCAAGGCCGCGCTGACCGCCCCTGTCGGGGATACGTTCGAAACCGTGGCGCGGGAATGGATAAGGTCGTGTCTCGGAAGTGGTAGAAATTGGATGGCGGCGTAATCTCCGGGTGAACTGACACCCACCCAGCCGGCGGCTGCAACCGCCAGGGAGATCACGCCATGAAGCAGAATACCGACAGCTCGTCCTTTTCGCTACTGCCCGACGCAGGCGGGTATGATCCGATCGAGGACCGCCTGCGGGCGAATGTCCGGTTCAATACGCTGCGCTACGATGCGGTCACCCTGGGTAATCACGAATTCAACTACGGCCTGCCATTCCTGTCTTCCGCCCTGTCGCAAGCACAGTTTCCGGTGGTCTCGGCAAATATCGCCACACGGCTGGGCCGCAGCCCTCTGCGCGACCAGACTTTCGTGCCGCCCTTCGCCATCCTGAAGCGGACAGTCGTCGACCGCGAGGGAGGCACCCATCGTCTGCGCATCGGGGTGATCGGTTTCGCCCCGCCGCAGATCGAGGTCTGGGACGGCGACCATCTGGGCGGCCGGATCCGCATGCGCGACATCCTTGCCTCTGCCCGGGCCTGGCTCCCTCGCCTGCGGGCGCGAGGCGCCGATGTGATCGTTGCGCTGGCTCATACCGGGATCGGACCGATCCAGCCCAAGGAGGGGATGGAGAACGCTGCCACCGCCCTTGCCGCCCTGCCCGAGATCGACGCGGTGATCGCCGGGCACTGCCACCTGGCTTTCCCGGGGCCGGCATTCGCGACCGGACCAGAAGTGGACCCCGACCGCGGGCTCCTGGCTGGGAAGCCTGCGGTCATGCCGGGCCATTCTGGCAGCCACCTCGGCGTGATCGATCTGGTCCTGGTGCGCCAGACCTCGGGCCAGCGGCGCTGGGCGGTGCAGAACGCGGCCGCGCGGTTGGTCCCGGTCGGGACTGGCGCGCCCGCGGCGGCCAAGCCGCTGCGCCGGGCCATCGCGCCGGATCATCGCGCCGCCCTTGCCTGGTCCCGGCAACTGCTGGGGCAGACCCGCGTGCCGCTGCACACTCATTTTGCCACCGTGGCCCCCAGCGCCGCGCTGGAACTCGTGGCCGAGGCGAAGGTGCACCACGCGCGGGCAGCGCTTGCGGGGTCGCCCTGGGACGGGCTCCCGGTGGTTGCCTCGACCTCGCCCTATCGGTCGGGCGGGCGCGGGGGGGCGGACAATTTCACGGAAATTCCGGCGGGTCCCCTGCGGATGCGCAATATTTCCGAGCTTTATCTCTACCCCAACACCCTGGTCGCGCTGCTTCTGACCGGGGCCGAGATTGCCGATTGGCTGGAGCAGTCGGCCTCGATCTTCCGGCAGGTCCTTCCGGGTGCAGTCGATGCGCCGCTGCTTGACCCAGACCGCCCCGGCTTCTTCTTCGACGTCATTCCCGGCCTGTCCTATGCCATCGACCTCAGCCAGCCCGCGCGCTGCGCTGCGCAGGGCCGCGCCGTTGGGTCCGACGCGCGGCGCGTGGTCGGGCTCAGTCTCGACGGGCGACTCATGGATCCGGCCGAGGAAGTGGTTCTGGTGACGAACAGCCACCGCGCAAGCCGGGCGCGACTCGACTTCGGGCAGAAGCGCACGGCGATTGCCAGCGGACAAAGGGTGCAGGCGGTGCTGGCCGATCATGTCCGCACGCGTGGCGAGGTCGGGGCCATGCCGCAGCGCAACTGGCGTTTCCTGCCTATGCCCGGAACCACGGTCGTGATCACGGCGGGGGCGGGGTCCGAACAGCATCTCGGCGATCTCGCTGGCTATCGGCCGCAGGTCCTGAGCCGGGACGAGCAAGGCTTCACCCACTACCGGCTCCACCTCTGATCGGCTATAGGCCTGGCCAGGACGAGAGGGGGCCCGGGATGTACGACGCCGTATTCTTCGATCTGGACGGCACGCTGATCGACACCGAAAGCATCGCGCTGATGACCGGCAAGGCGGCCTTCGCCGCGCATGGGCATGAGGTGGACGACACGTTCATGCATGCGCTGGTGGGCAAGGACGAACCCACCGCCGCGCGGATGATCCGGGCCGCCCTGCCGCATGCCGATCTTGACGCGGTGAACCGCCACTGGCGCGACGGCTTTGCTGCGGGCGTTGACGCGGGCCTGGAGCTTAAACCTGGGGCCGAGGCTCTGTTGGCCCAGGCCGAGCGACCGCTGGCCATCGTCACTTCCACCGGCCGGACCGGGGCGCATCGCAAGCTGGCCATTGCCGGAATCGCGCAGGCCTTCACCCATGTCGTCACGCTGGACGATGTCCGCGCCCCGAAACCCGCGCCCGACCCTTATCTGCTTGCGGCCGAGCTGTTCGGCTATGACCCCGCCCGCTGTCTGGTGTTCGAGGACAGCGAGACCGGCGCCGAGGCCGCCCATCGTGCCGGCTGCATCGTGGTCCAGGTGCCCGATGTGGTCCCCAGCACGGGTCGCTGGGCGCACCATCTGGCCCCCGACCTGCTGACCGGAGCGCGAATGGCTGGCCTGATCCGCGCCTGACCCGCCACCCTTGCGCCCCTCCTGTCCATGGCCTATATGACGCGATGAGAGGTTGGCGCGGGCAGGCGCCTCGCCAACCCGGTCAGGTCCGGAAGGAAGCAGCCGTAACGAGCCCCGCTTGGGTCGTTGTCCAGCCTCTCACCTTACCCCCTTCATGCTTTTGATTTTGCAGAAACTCCTTGCAGACAAGGGGCGTTGTTGCAGAACTCTGACCGTCGTGGACAGCGATCAAGGCCAGACGAAGCATAATGCGGTCCCCCTTCATGCCGACACCACGAACTCGGTCATCATGCCGGTGGCGAGATGCGGCATGTGGTGGCAGTGCAGCATCCAGCGTGCGGCCTCCCCTGCGTCAAGCGCGACAGCGACCATGCTCATCGGCGGAACGTGAACCGTATCGCGCAGGGCACCTGCGACGGCGCGGCCGTTCAGCGCGACGACCTGGAAGTGATGGCCATGCAGGTGCATCGGATGGGCCATCATCGACATGTTGTGGAAGGTCAGCGCAACCCGTTCCCCGCTGCGCGCCGCGACGGGGCGGTGGGTGCCCCAGGCCTGTCCGTCGATGGTCCAGAGATAGGGCATCATCGACCCGCCCAGCATCAGGTCGTCGCCGCGGTCCACCGGGCGGTCCGCAAGCGGCGTCAGGGCGCTGAACTGGGCCTCTTGCGCAAGGTCCGCCGAAAAGGCGGGATGCGCCGCCTCGGACGCGCCGGCAAGGCGCCCTACCGCAGCACCCTTGCTGGCCAGGATGATGCCGGTCCGTTCGACTGCTCCCTCGCGGAGCGCCAGGATCGGGAAGGCCCCACCTTCGGCCGGGAGGTCCAGTTCGATGTCCAGCCGCTGGCCCATCGCCAGCCCGAAGCGCGTGCCCGCGACCGGGTGGATCGGGTTGCCGTCGGTGGCGACCGCCCTGCCCTGCAACGCGCCGGTGTCGATCCAGAAGACGGTGGCTGCCGAGCCGTTGATGATGCGGAGCAACACCTTGCCGCCCTTGTCCACCGCCACGACTTCGGGGTCGTCCAGCGTCCGATCATTAGCAAGATAGGCGTCGAAGTTGAAGTCGTTGAGGTCCATCGCCCCCATCGACATGCCGCCCATCATGCCGCCACCGCCCATGGCGGACATATCATGGCCCACTCCATGGCCCATCGCACCCATGTCATGCGCCATGCCGCCCATGCCGCCGGTGATCTCGGCCAGCACCTCTTCCGCCGGGCGGAAGCTCAGGTCGTGGAGCAGGATCACCACCTCCTGCCGGTCAGCCGCCAATTCCTCGGGCCGCCGCACGATCAGCGGGGCGGCGAGAAGCTCCATCTCCTGCACCGGGATGTGCGAGTGCATCCAGTGCGTGCCGGGGGTGGCGGCGAAGTCGAAGGACCGCCGCTCACCGGCAGCCAGCACCGGCTGCGGCATGTCCGGCACGCCGTCCTGGGCATTGGGCGGGATCTGGCCGTGCCAGTGCAGGATGGTTTCCGCGTCCAGCTCGTTCACCAGGTCCAGCCGGAACGGCTCGCCCGGGTTCAGCACCAGGCCGGTCGCGCCCTGGTCGTTCAGGATGCCCTTCACGCTGACGGCGCGGCCGCCGATGTCCAGCGTTCGCGTCGTGGCGCGCAACAGGCGCGGAGGGGTTTCGGCCCGCAGGCCACGGGGAAGGAACAGGGGCGCGGCAAGGGCGGCGCTGGCGGCAAGGAAGCCGCGACGAGAGAGAGTGTGCATGTCAATGCTCCGAAAAGGCAGGCGCTAACCGCGCCCGGGTCTGAAGGGGAAAGCCAGTCAGACCAGGCCCTTCGGCGGGCGTTCGGAGGGGGCGGGACGTTCACGCTCGATCAGCCGCGCGACGCGCAAGGGCGCGGGACGCACGGTGAGAAAAGGCGTGGCAACAGCTGCGGGCGGGATCAGGATCGCCACGACGGCGCACAACTGCTTGCAGATCTGCGCCGGGTGGCCGGAGGCGGGCATCTGGCGATCCGCCCCATGCGCTGTATGCGCGCCCGCTGCTTCCACCATCGCGCAGCCCGACTGTGCCTGGGCCGGGGCCAGGGGCGCCAGCATCAGGGCAAGCGAGCAGAGCAGGGCAAGCAGGCGCAACATCCGAACCGTTCGTCCTTTCACCTAAACATCGCAAGTTATATGGCGGGCGGACATGACCAGGATCAAGCCCGCCTGCGCCAATGTCAAAGGTCAGGCGGCTGCGAACCCTGCCTGGGCCAGGGCCTCGCGGACGGTGGCTTCGGGCAGCTTGGTCTCGACCGCGATCGTGCGGGCGGGCAGGTCCGGCTCGACCCGGGCCTCGGCATCGGCCGCGCGGATCGCGGCAGTGACACCCCGGGCGCAACCGCCGCAGTTCATGTTGGGGATGTGCAGGTTGAACATCTTCTGTCTCCTGTGGGGCGGACGCATTCCGACCCTTGTTGCCTCAAGATGGGGCTTCCCACCGTGGGAAGGTCAAGACCCTGACCCGGTTTTTTCCGGCACAGCCTCAGATATCCACCCGCCGCAGCCGCAGCGCGTTCAGCACGACGGACAGAGACGAGGCACTCATGGCGAAGGCGGCGAAGATCGGACCTATCAGGATGCCGGTGAAGGGATAGAGAAGCCCCGCCGCCACTGGGACCCCCGCCGCGTTGTAGATCAGCGCAAAGAACAGGTTCTGCCGGATGTTGCGCATCGTGGCGCGCGACAGCTTCCGCGCCCGGACAATGCCGTCGAGGTTGCCCTTCACCAGCGTGAACCCTGCGCTTTCGATCGCCACATCAGCGCCCGTTCCCATCGCAATGCCCACATCCGCCTGCGCCAGCGCAGGCGCGTCGTTCACCCCGTCCCCGGCCATCGCGACGCGGTGCCCGGCCTCCTGCAACTCGCGGATGATGCGCGCCTTGTCCTGCGGCAGCACGTCGGCGCGGATCTCGTCGATGCCAAGCCGCGCGGCCACGGCCTGCGCCGTGCGGGCATTGTCTCCGGTCGCCATGATAATTCGCAGGCCCTGTTCGTGTAACGCCTTCAGCGCGGCTGGGGTGGTCTCCTTCACCGGGTCCGCCACGCTGACCAGCCCCGCCACCGCGCCGTCCAGCACCACGAACATCACCGTCTCGCCCTGGTCGCGGCGGGCATCGGCCCTGGCGACCAGCGCCTCGCCCGACAGGCCCATCTCCGTCACCAGCCGCAAGTTTCCAAGTGCGACCGGGCGGTCGTCCACGACACCTTTCACGCCCTTGCCCGTGACGGCCTCGAAGTCGCTTGCCTCCACCATTGGCACGCCACGCTCCTCGGCGCCTCGCACGATGGCCTCGGCCAAGGGATGCTCGGACCCGCGCTCCAGCGAGGCGGCGAGGCGCAGCACCTCGGCCTCGTCATGGCCGGGTTCCGGCAGCACCGCGATCAGCCGGGGCTTGCCCTCGGTCAGAGTGCCGGTCTTGTCGACGATCAGCGTGTCGATCTTCTCGAACCGCTCCAGCGCCTCGGCGTTCTTGATCAGGACCCCGGCCTGCGCGCCCCGGCCCGTGGCCGTCATGATCGACATGGGAGTCGCGAGGCCAAGCGCACAGGGACAGGCGATGATCAGAACCGCGACCGCCGCCACCAGCCCGTAGGACAGAGCGGGTTCGGGTCCCCAGATCGCCCAAGCGGCAAAGGCCAGCGCCGCGACCGCCATGACCGCCGGGACGAACAGGCCCGCGACGTAATCGGCATATTTCTGGATTGGCGCGCGGGACCGCTGCGCCTTGGCAACCATCTCGACGATCTGGCTTAAAAGCGTATCCGCCCCCACCCGCGTCGCCCGGATCACCAGTGCCCCGGATCCGTTGATGGTCGCGCCTGTCACCGGGTCATCAGCCACCTTCTCGACCGGAACCGGCTCTCCCGTGATCATGCTTTCATCGACCGAGGATCGGCCTTCGACCACGATACCGTCCACCGGCACCTTCTCGCCCGGCCGCACCCGTAGATGGTCGCCGACCTGCACCTCATCCAGCGGCAACTCTGCCTCGGACCCGTCGGGGCGGATCACCCGCGCCGTCTTGGCGGCAAGGTCCAGAAGCGCCCGGATCGCCCGGCCGGTCCCCTCGCGCGCCTGCAACTCCATCACCTGACCGACCAGGACCAGCGTGACGATCACCGCCGCCGCCTCGAAATAAAGGCCGACATGACCATGTTCATCGCGGAAGCCGTCGGGGAAGACATGCGGCGCGAAGACGCCCACCACGCTGAAGCCCCAGGCGGCCAGCACCCCCATCGCGATCAGGCTGAACATGTTCAGCCGCCAGGTGCGAAACGACGCCCAACCGCGCACCAGGAAGGGCCAGCCACACCACATGACAACCGGCGTTCCAAGCGCCACATCGAGGGCCGCTCGCCGAAGATCTCGCGGATCCAGCCCAGCCCGACCAGCGGCCCCATGCTGAGGACAAGAAGCGGCACCGTCAGCGCGACGCCGACCCACATGCGGCGGGTGAAGTCCACGAGTTCGGGGTTCGGCCCGTCGTCCAGCACGCCGCTGGCGTCCCGTTCAAGCCCCATGCCACAGATCGGACAAGACCCCGGTTCGGTCTGGCGCACCTCGGGGTGCATCGGGCAGGTGTAGACCACCCCGTGCCAACCCGCCGGCACCTTGTCGAAGCCGCCCGCTGCGGGCTTTACAGCAACCGGCGGCTCATCCGCAGGGACCAACGTCATCCCACAGATCGGACAGTTCCCAGGCCCCTGCTGACGGACTTCCGGGTGCATCGGGCAGGTGTAGATCCCATGGGCATCGTGATCGTGGGTCATGGCGGTCTTCCTTTTTCAGGTGTCAGCGGACTCGATCGAAGGCCCGCGTCTTGCGCCGGTCATGCGTCTTGGGTAGCGGCGCGACGGCCTCGGTGCTGCCCAGCGTCGTCAGGATCGGACAGTCCGGCCGGTCATCACCGTGGCAGTGCGAGGCAAGGTGCAGAAGCGTGTCGGACATCTCCTTCAGCTCCTGCATCTTCTTCGCCAGCGCCGCGACATGACCCATGGCAATCTCTTTCACGTTGGCGCTGGCCCGGGTGCGGTCGCGCCAGAGGGTCAGGAGATCGTCGATCTGCTTGACCGTGAAACCCAGATCGCGGGCACGAGGGACGAAGCGCAGCGTCTGCAGATCGTTGTCCGAGTAGACCCGGTAGCCCGACAAGGCCCGCGTCGCAGGACGGATCAGGCCGGTTTCCTCATAATAGCGGATCATCTTGGCCGAGATTCCGGTGGCCTTCGCGATATCGCCGATGTTCATGACTCATCTCCCTTCTGGGTGACTACGAGAAGCCTGCGCCTTCCCACTGTTGGAAATCAAGCCCGAACTGTCGTTCGGCCTCAGAAGGCGTGATCGGCAGCCAGAAGCCGCCGAAGGCGCGGAAACTGCTCGGCTGCCGTGCCCCAGATCGCCTTGCCGTCGACCACGGTGATCGGCGCGACGCGAAGGCCGGTGCGGCGGCGCGCCTCGTCGGCGATGCGGGGGTTGGTCAGGTCGCGCTCGACATAGTGGACGCCTTGGGCACTCAGCCACCGCTTGAGCGTGGCGCAGTCCGGGCAGGTCGGCGTGGTGTAGATTTCGACATGGGAATGGGACATAGCTGCCTCCTCAGGACAGGGTTTGCGCGGACAGGGGCTGACCCGGCGCAGGACGCGCCGGGGTGGCAGGGGCAAAGCGCTTGAGCCGCAGCGCATTGCCCAGGACGAAGACCGAGGACAGCGCCATCGCACCGGCCGCCAGCATCGGCGACAGGAGCGTGCCGTTCAGCGGATAAAGCACTCCGGCAGCCACCGGGATCAGCGCGGCATTGTAGGCGAAGGCCCAGAACAGGTTCTGCCGGATGTTGCGCAGCGTGGCCCGCGACAGGCCGATGGCCTTAGGCACGCCACCCAGGTCACCGCCCATCAGCACCACATCGGCGCTTTCGATGGCGATATCGGTGCCGGTGCCGACCGCCAGGCCGACATCGGCCTCGGCCAGCGCCGGGGCATCGTTGATCCCATCGCCGACGAAAGCCACTTTGCGGCCCCCGTCACGCAATGCCTTCAGCGCGGCCACCTTGCCTTCAGGCAGGACCTCGGCCACCACTTCGTCGATGCCAAGCTCAGCCGCGATGGCTTCCGCCGTGCGACGGTTGTCGCCGGTGATCATCGCGACCTTCAAGCCCAACTGGTGCAGCGCCGCGATGGCGGCAGGGTTCGTCGGTTTGATCGGATCGGCCACCGCGATCAGGCCGGCCAACTTGCCGTCGATGGCCACGTAAAGCGGGGTCCTGGCGCGGGAGGCAAGTCCTGCAGAGGCCTGCACAAAGGCTGCCACGTCAAGTCCGAGCGAGGTCATGAATCGGTCGGCACCCACTTCGACCAGCCGATCGGCAACGCTGGCTCGGATACCATAGCCGGGGATCGCCTCGAAAGCGTCGGCGTCCGCCAGGATCAGGCCCTCGGCCCGCGCCGCTTCGGTGATGGCGGTGGCGACGGGATGCTCGGACCCGGACTCGGCGGATGCGACAAGGGCCAGAACTTCAGAGCGTGCGAAGCCTTTAGCCAGCACAAGATCGGTCAGCACCGGGCGGCCCTCTGTCAGCGTGCCGGTCTTGTCCAGCGCGACCACGTTGACCGAAGTCAGGCTCTGCAGCGCCTCGCCATTGCGGAAGAGGACCCCAAGTTCTGCGGCCCGCCCGGTGCCGACCATGATCGAGGTCGGGGTGGCTAGGCCCATCGCGCAGGGGCAGGCGATGATCAGGACGGCCACTGAATTGACCAGCGCGAAGGTGATCGCGGGATCGGGCCCCCAGATCCACCAGACGCCGAAGGTCAGCGCGGCGGCCAACATGACGGCGGGCACGAACCAGGCCGTGACCTTGTCGACCAGCGCCTGGATCGGCAGTTTCGCGCCCTGCGCGCTCTCGACCATGCGGATGATCTGCGACAGCATCATGTCCGCGCCGACCTTCTCGGCCCGGTAGGTGAAGCTGCCCGTCTTGTTGATCGTGCCGCCTGTGACATTCGCGCCTTCGCTCTTTTGGACCGGCACCGGCTCACCCGAGATCATCGCCTCGTCCACAAAGGAGGAGCCGGTCAGCACCGTGCCGTCGACCGGCACGCGGTCGCCGGGGCGGACCTGGACCACGTCGCCCGGCTGGACCTCGTCCAGCGCCACATCGAGATATTCCCCGTCGCGCAGGACCCTGGCAGTCTTGGCCTGCAGCCCCATCAACCGGCTGATCGCCTCGGAGGTGCGGCCCTTGGCCTTGGCCTCCAGGAAGCGGCCCAGCAGGATTAGGGTGACGATGACGGCCGAGGCCTCGAAATAGACGTTGGCCGTGCCCTGCGGCAGAAGCCCCGGCGCAAAGGTCGCCACGACCGAATAGGCCCAGGCGGCGGTGGAGCCCAGGACGACCAGCGAATTCATGTCGGGTGCCAGCCGCAGAAGCGCCGGAACGCCCTTGCGATAGAAGCGCAGGCCGGGACCGAACTGCACGATGGTCGCCAGCAGGAAATACAGAAGGTAAAGCGGCGTCCGCCCCACGCTCATCGCCAGCCAGTGGTGCAGCGCAGGGATCAGGTGGCTGCCCATCTCCAGCAGAAAGATCGGCAGGGTCAACCCGCCCGCGATCAGAAGGTCACGCTTCAGGCGGCCCTGTTCCTCCTCGCGCGCGGCGGCCTTGTCGGTGGCACCGACCTTCGCTGCCTGCGGCTCATATCCCGCCCCGCGGATCGCGGCAGAGCCGTCCGCAGCCTGCACCGTCGCCCGCTCTGTCGCCAGGTTGACCGAGGCCGACAGCACGCCCGGAACGGCGGCAATCGCCTTCTCGACCCGCAGCACACAAGAGGCGCAGGTCATGCCCTCGATGCCGACCTCCAGCGTCGCGACCTCGATGTCGTAGCCGGTGCCGCGGATCGCAGCGACGACCGCCTCGCGCACGGGGGCGCCGTCGTAACGGATATCGGCGCGCTCGGTCGCCAGGTTGACCGAGGCGGAGGCCACGCCGGGCACCCTGGCGATGGCCTTCTCGACCCGGGCAACGCAGGACGCGCAAGTCATGCCGGTGATGCCGAGGCTGTCGTGACGTGTCGGGGACGGGCTGTCGATGACGTCCTTCATGATGGATTCCTTTCGATGCGATATGCGTCGAATCGGGTTCTGGGGCTTCCAACGATGTCAGGGTCAAGCGGCTTGTCGCAGCCCGTTCGGGGAAATGAAACGGGCCGGGAAATCGTTCCCGGCCCGATCCGTTTGTGCCTGTGCCCAAGTGGTCAGGCGGCGGTGTAACCCGCCTCCGCCACCGCGGCCTTGATGGCCTCGGGCTTGGCCGAAGTCTCCACCCGCACGGTGCGGGCGGGGACGTCGGTCACGACTTCGGCCGTCGGATCGACGGATTTGATCGCCGCCGTCACCCCGCGCGCGCAACCGCCGCAGGTCATTCCGGGAAGGGTCAGTTCAAGCATTTTCAGGTCCTTTCATTACATTCGGCAGAGGTGCCGTTGCGCCGAGATGGGGTTTTCCAGTGTTGGAAGGTCAACACCCCCACCGCGAAAAAAGTTCGGACCAGGTGCTTGACCCTGACAGCGTTGGAACCGCGACGACGGGGAAGACCGGGCGATTCGCCCCGGCGCAACCCTGTCTTCGAAGGACTGAAACCCATGACAACCTCACTCGATCCCAAACGGTGGAAGGCGCTGGCGCTCCTCTGCGCCGCGCAGTTCATCGTGATCCTCGACACCTCGATCATCGGGGTGGCCCTGCCCGCCATCCAGGCAGACCTCGGCTTCACCGACGAAGGCCTGAGCTGGATCTTCAACGCCTATGTGATCGCCTTCGGCGGTCTCCTCCTCTTCGGCGGCAAGCTGGCTGACGTCTTTGGCGCGCGCCGCATCTTCCTGTGGGGCTTCGCTCTCCTGACGGGAGCCTCGGCGGTGGCAGGCCTTGCGGGCAGCCAGGAAGTGCTGCTGGCCGGCCGCGCCCTGCAAGGCGTGGGAGCGGCCTTGATCGCCCCCGCCGCTCTGACGATCCTGATGCGCCTCTTCGGCGGGCAGCCTGCCGAGCTGGGCAAGGCTTTCGGCTTCTGGGGCGCCTCGGCAGCGGCCGGCGGCACGGCGGGTGTCTTCCTCGGCGGCGTCATCACCGAATGGATGAGCTGGTCCTGGACCTTCCTGATCAACCTGCCTTTGGGTCTTGCCGTGCTGGCCGCCGGGCCCTCCGTCCTGCGCGCCACCCCGGGCACCAGGGGCAAGATCGGCGTGATCGACTCGGTCCTCGTCACCGGAGCCATCTTGGCGGCGGTCTATGCCATCGTGACGGGCGAGCACGTGGGCTGGTTCGTCCCCCAAACGCTGGGCCTCCTTGCCCTGGCGGCGGTGCTGCTGGTCGCCTTCCTCTGGCTGCAGGCCGCGTCGAGAAGCCCGCTTCTGCCCCTGCGCATCTTCCGCGCGCCCGGCCTTGCCGCGGGCAACCTCGTGATGGCGCTTCTGGGGGCCGCCTGGATCCCGCTGTGGTTCTTCCTGAACCTCTACCTCCAGATCGTGCTGAACCTGTCCGCCTTCGGCTCGGGCCTCGCCCTGCTGCCGATGACGCTGGCCATCATGGTGATGATGGTCCGCCTGACCGGACCGCTGATCGGCCGCTTCGGCGTCAAGCCGGTGCTGGTGACGGGCCTCCTGGCCCTGAGCCTGTCGCTCGCCCTCTTCGCGGGCCTGCCCGCCGATGGAACCTTCGTGGCCAACGTGCTGCCCCTGTCGCTACTGGCGGCGGTGGGCATGTCGCTGGCCTACATCCCGGTCACCATGACCGGCATGGGCGGTGCGGCCCCGTCGGACACTGGCCTCGCTTCGGGCCTCATCAACACGACCTACCAGGTCGGTTCGGCCCTGGGCCTTGCCGTGATGGTGTCGCTGGCGGCCTCGATGCAGAGCGAACCCGACGCGATGCTTGCGGGCTACCAGACCGCCTTCATCGGTGCCTCCGTCGTCGCCGGACTGGCCGCTCTCGCCTCGCTGGTCTTCGTGCGCGGGGGGGCAGCAGGCGCCAACGTGCCGGCAGGTTGAACCATTCGCTTCCCTTGCGCCCCGGAAGTGCCGGGGCGCATCCGCAAGACCATCAAGGAAAAACCCATGAAATATGAACTCTGCAAGGTGGCGGACATCCCCGACACCGGGTCGATCATCGTCCCTTTTTTCGGTCGCGAACTGCATGGCTACCGCGCCCTTGGGCAGGTCCGCGCCGTCGCCAACGTCTGCCTGCATTTCGGCGGCCCCCTCACCTGCCAGGAGGGAAAACTTGTCTGCGCCTGGCATGGCGCAACCTTCGACTTGACCACGGGCCAACGCGAGGACGGTCCGGCACCGGCCAATTCCCGGCTGATGCGGCTTCCAACACAAGAGGAAGACGGCAGCCTGTTCTACGTCTGGGGGGAAAGCTGATGCAGACCGAGTTCACCCTCATCAGCCACAGGCTTTGCCCCTACGTGCAGCGGGCGGTGATCGCGCTGACCGAGAAAGGGGTCCCCTTCTCGCGGGTCGACGTGGACCTGGCCGACAAGCCCGACTGGTTCAAGGCCCTGTCACCCTTGGGTAAAGTGCCCCTGCTGCGGGTGTCGCAGGACGGGTCTGACCATGTCATCTTCGAATCCGCCGTCATCCTGGAGTATCTTGAGGATACGCAACCCGATCCCCTCCTCCCCGCCGATCCCCTTGACCGGGCGCAGCATCGCGCCTGGATCGAGTTCGCCTCGGCAATTCTGGCCGGGATCGCGCGACTTTATTCGGCCGCCTCGGACTTCGTCTTTCAATCGGAGCAGGAAAAGCTGACCGAAGCCTTCCGCAGGATCGAGGACGAGCTTCAACGCCGCGCCGCCGTCCCATTCTTCGAGGGGCCACGTTTTACTCTGGTGGACGCGGCTTTCGGTCCGGTCTTCAGGTATTTCGAGGCGTTTGAGGCTTTCGCCGATCTGCACATCCTTGGAACGCTACCAAGGGTCGCGACATGGCGTAAGGCCGTATCGAAGCGTGCCAGCGTGCGAGCTGCTGTTGCACCCGACTATCCCGACCTGCTGCGCTCCTTTCTCATGGCAAAGCAGTCGGTCCTGTCGGATCGCATCGCAGCGCGACTGGCGACCGCCGAGGGCCGGTTAGTTCCTGCTGGCTAGAACCTTTGTCACTAGCGCGCTGGCTCACGCCAGAGCCTTGCGCCAGCGCGCTGCGTGACGATCCAACCTGCTCGCGCTCATTTCACCGGGCCGGACGATCCGCACTCGCTGGGAACAGCACCGTCTCCGGCACCTCAAGCCGCGCGACCAAGAGACTGCAGGCGAGCATGTTGCTCAAGTCGGTGGTCACCGAGCCATTCAGCCAACGAGCCAAGACACCCTGCTTGTGATGTCCGACCACCACCAGGTCGGCGGCCACTTCCTTGGCGACAGTTGTAATCCGTTCTGCCGGCGCACCTCGCTCTAGCCGGCCCTCCGGCGAAAGTCCCATGCGCTTCAGGCGCTCCAAACCCTCATCCAGGACCTTCTGCACCCCGGGGCTCCTGTCTGTCGTGGCATAGATCGCCCCGAATTCGCTGGCGTAGACTTCGGGGCCAACCTCGACCACGGCCACCAGAACGACGCGAGCCTGACAAAGCTGGGCGAGACGTGCTCCTTCTCGAAGCGCAAGTCGACCTTCCAATGAGCCATCGTAGGCCAGAACGATCGTGCGATACATGGCTGCCTCCCACGGGTGGTGACGCATGTCCGAGTTCTATTAAGTTTACTCCTTCTGCACTTCTTGAACAACAGCGCTTGTTGGAAACGTCCGCTCGCGGGCGGCACATCTGCTGGGTCAAAAACAGGGGCGGCGTCCTGCGAGCGTCCGGACTGACCTCAAGCGGCACATCGGGTTTCGGAATAGCGGCTGGCCGGCCCTCTCGTCCAGCCAGAGCCTCTCGTTGGCGCTGACTGGGGTGCCCAGGATCTCCACCAGCGCTTTCGCTGCCGTGGAGCCGACTTCCTGCTCCAGGGCCAGGCGCATCAGATAGGCCGGATCGCACTCGAGCGCCTGAGCCAGCGCCGGCACTCGGTCGATCGCGAGCTTCGAGACCCCGGTTTTCACCATGCTCAGGAAGTTCGCGTTCGGGAAACCCGCTTCGGCCGCGATCTCTGTCTGGCTCTTGGGTCTAAGCTCAAGGATCCGCTTGCTCACGAAACGGGCGAGCGCGCTGTCCCTGAAGGGGGTGGTGGCCATGTCGTATCTCCTTGATCATCAACGCGTTCGTGCGTCATGATCTGAGAATAGCGACGAGGTGATCGGGACATTCGCGGGATCTGTGTGGCGGTGAGCCGAAAGCATACGGGCTGGAATTCGTGCATTGACAAAGTCGCCGACGGTGCCACCTGTCTCGGGAGACACCAATGCGCATGGACCTGAGCATGTGACCGTTCCGGGTTGAAAGCCGATCCACGGAGCCAAGCCAGTGTAGCCGTTGAACTCTGCGCAAGCCGTCAGCCATCGTGAATCCGCGATAATCGCTGGCGCAAATGGACTCTCTTGGTGCGGGGCCACCTGGGCAAGGACGTGCTGGAATTCGGCTTGGCCACTGCCGGATGTTCAGGTTTGCATTTCGCGCCGAGGCATGTTTTATGCGCCACCCAGCCCGGGGCGTCATGGCTTTTCGGAAGCAATGCGTCAGAAAGCGGCTGGGAAGCCATCTGGCACCCACTATGATGGGTTCAGGTCTCTGGGCCCGGGCCCAGGGGCGTCATGCTCGCAGTGGTTGCCGGGCCAGACACTACTGCCGACGCGCCAGCAGTGGCCCGGAACATGAGTGTTTTCGGGATGCCGCGGGTAAAGACCAGATCGTCGGCACCTAGAATGAGGGATTCCAGATGAACCAGGACGCGCAAGATCCACAGGTCGACACACCGGAAGTGGAACCGATCCCGGAGCCTGAAGGTGAAACGGAAATCATCGATACCGCTTACGACATTGGTCAGGACAACTTCAGCGGCTCTGTCGCGCTGGAACTGGATATCCACAAGGTGGTGTTCTCGGTTTCCGCCATCGGGATCATGCTGTTCACCTTCCTGACGCTGGCCTTCCAGAACGATGTTGAGCCTTTGTTCGTGGGTCTGCGCGACTGGCTTACCGGCCATCTCGGCTGGTTCTTTCTGCTGTCTGGCAACATCTTCGTGTTGGTCTGCCTGGGGCTGATCGTCTCGCCGCTGGGAAGAATCCGCCTGGGCGGGCCGGATGCGACGCCGGATTTCGGCTACGTCGGCTGGTTCTCGATGCTGTTTGCGGCCGGGATGGGTATCGGGCTGATGTTCTATGGCGTGTCCGAGCCGCTGTCGCATTACACAGCGGCCTTTGGCGGAATATCGCCCGGGGCAGATGGTGTGCGCACCGACTGGGCGCCGCTGGACGGGGCCGAGGGTGACGTTGTCGAGGCGCGGCGCCTGGGCATGGCGGCCACGATCTTCCACTGGGGCCTGCATCCTTGGGCGATCTATGCCGTTGTGGCGCTGGCGCTGGCGCTTTTCAGCTACAACAAGGGCCTCCCCTTGACCCTGCGCTCGGCCTTCTACCCGATCTTCGGCGAGCGGGTCTGGGGCTGGCCCGGCCATATCATCGACATTCTGGCGGTGCTTGCGACAGTGTTCGGCCTTGCGACATCGCTCGGGATCGGTGCGCAACAGGCCGCTGCGGGGCTTCACTTCCTGTTCGGGCTGAGCACCGGCAATCCCATGCTGATCCTGCTGATCATCGTGATCACGCTGGTCGCCATCGTCTCGGTCGTCCGCGGGCTTGAAGGCGGGGTCAAGGTGTTGTCCGAACTGAACATGGGCCTTGCGGCGCTGCTGCTGCTGTTCGTGATCCTGGTCGGGCCGACGCTGGCGATCCTGACGGGGTTCTTCGACAACCTGATGGCCTATGGCCGGTATCTGCCGGAACTCGCGATGCCCTTTGGCCGCGAGGATGCCAATTTCGCAGGTGGCTGGACGGCCTTCTACTGGGCGTGGTGGATCAGCTGGTCGCCCTTCGTGGGCATGTTCATCGCCCGTGTCAGCCGCGGGCGCACGGTGCGCGAATTCCTGATCGCGGTCCTTATCGTGCCGACCTTCCTGTCGGTTCTGTGGATGACGGCGATGGGTGGCACTGCCATTGGGCAGGTGGTCAATGACGGCTACACCGCAGTGCAGGATACCGCGCTGGAGCTGCAGCTGTTCCAGATGCTGACACAACTGCCGCTGACCGGGATCTCCTCTTTCATCGGCATCGTGCTTGTGGTGGTGTTCTTCATCACCTCGTCGGATTCTGGCTCGCTGGTGATCGATACCATCGCGGCAGGCGGCAAGACCAATGCGCCTGTCATCCAGCGCGTGTTCTGGGCCAGCTTCGAGGGCGCGGTCGCCATTGCGCTGTTGCTGGGTGGGGGGCTGGCGGCCCTGCAGGCCATGGCAGTGTCGACCGGACTGCCCTTCACCCTCGTGCTTCTGGCCGCCTGCTACGCCGTGGTGCGCGGACTGATGAACGAGCCGCGCTGATGTCGTGACTTCCGGAGCTGTGTCCATGCAGTTCCGGAAACCCGGCCGATGGCGGCGTGACAAGGCCATCGCCGCACCCCATCCGGCCGTCCCGACCTCCTGCGCCTGCAAGTCTCGCGTCCTGTGAGGCAAATAGCCTTTGAAGGAACATGCCTGCTCTGCTCTTGTCGAGACCATGTTGCCGCGCGAGCCTGCTGATGACCACGTCCCAGATCCTTATCTTCGTCATCCTTGTCGCCACGATGGCGCTGTTCCTCTGGGGCAGGTTCCGCCATGACCTTGTGGCACTTCTGGCGTTGATGGCCTGTGTGCTGAGTGGGCTAGTGCCGGGGTCCGAGGCTTTTGTGGGCTTCGGTCATCCGGCTGTGATCACCGTGGCTTGCGTCCTTGTCCTGAGCCAGGGCTTGCAGAACACCGGCGCGGTGGACTGGTTGGCGCGGGCCGTGCTGCCCCGAAAGGCCGGTCGGTTGACCAGCATGACTGCGCTGATGGGGCTTGGCGCGCTGCTATCGGGGTTCATGAACAACGTCGGCGCAATGGCGCTGTTGATGCCTGTCGCGGTGCAGCTTTCGGACAGGCTGAGTCTGACGCCTGGCCAGGTGCTGATGCCGCTGGCCTTCGGCACCATCCTGGGCGGGATGACGACGCTGATCGGCACTCCGCCCAACCTGATCGTCTCGGGGTTTCGTGTCGAGGCGGGCCTTGAACCGTTCGCCATGTTCGACTTTTCTCCGGTCGGAGTTGCCGTGGCCCTGGTGGGTGTTGCCTTCGTCGCACTGGTCGGCTGGCGTCTTGTGCCGGCGCGGAAGGCGGCCGGGGCCGCAGGGTTCGAAACAGGCAGCTATCTGACCGAAGTGCGTGTGCCCAAGGGCAGCAAGGCCGTCGACCTGACCTTGCGCCAGTTCGAGACTGAGATCGCGGATAGCGAGGGACAGATCGTCGGGCTGGTGCGCAACGATGTGCGCATGACCGCACCCCATGGCGGCAGGCGGATCCGTGAGGGTGACATCCTGGTGCTGGAGGCCGATGTCGAGACGCTTGCCAAGGCTCTTTCGGTTTACGGGATCAGGCTGGAAGAGCAGGGGTCGTCGTCGGATCACAGCAAGGAGACCCCGACAGCCGCTTCGCAAGCCGAGAAGGCAGACAAGAAATCCAGCGATGCCGAAGAGGATGACGACAAGGGTGAAGTCCGCCGCGACGAGGACATCGTCCTGCGCGAACTGGCCGTGCTGCCCGGATCCAGCATCGTCGGTCGCTCGGCCAGCGAACTGCGGTTGCGCACGCGCTATGGGCTCAACCTACTGGCCGTCTCGCGCGAGGGGTATCCGCCCAGGGTGCGGCTGCGGACGCTCAAGCTGAAATCGGGCGACCTGCTGCTGATGCAAGGGCCAGCCGAGGTGATGTCGGATTTCATCAACGACACGGGCTGCGTGCCTCTGGGAGAGCGAGAGCTGCGCATTCCCGACAAGCGCATGGCGATCATCGCGGGGGCGATCATGCTGGGGTCGGTGGGGATTGTCGCCGCCGGGATGCTTCCGGCTGCTGCCGCCTTTGCGCTTGGGGTGACTGTCTCGATGCTCTTGCGCACGGTGCCGCCTCGGCAGGTCTATACCGCGATCGACTGGCCCGTCATCGTGCTGTTGGCGGCACTCATGCCGGTTGCAGGGGCGATGCAGGTCACTGGGGCCGCCGACGTGCTCGCGCGCTTCCTGGTGGAGACGATCGCTCAGGGCAATGCCACCGCGGCGCTGGCGGTGGTGTTGATCACCACGATGTTCTTGTCGGACGTCATGAACAATGCGGCCACTGCGGCCGTGCTGTGTCCCATAGCCATCGGCATAGCGGCCACATTGGGCGTCAATCCCGACAGCTATCTGATGGCGGTGGCGATCGGCGCATCCTGCGCGTTCCTTACCCCCATCGGGCACCAGAACAATACGCTGATCCTTGGTCCTGGCGGGTTTCGTTTCGGGGACTACTGGAAGCTGGGCCTGCCGCTGGAAATACTGGTGTTCGCGGTCAGCATTCCCATGCTGCTGATCGTCTGGCCGTTGTAGTCGGCTGAGCCGGAAATTCCAACTTCCGGCGATCCAAGGTTGGGGCTCAGAGCAGTCGCCGCAGACCATGGCAGACCATGGTCATCTGGGGCTGGGCCGTCGCTTGTCTGCCCTTGGTCGGGCTGTCGGGCGCAGGGCGCTGGATGCGCAAGGTCCAGAGTCCCCATGTCTGACCTGCTGCACACTGAACCCCGGAAGACTGGTCTCGCTTGTGCCACACCCAACTCTGACCGCCTGGCGTCACAGATCCTTGCCTGCATCCTTTTCAGCTTCGCCATCTTCGCGATCTGGCCTGCGATCGACCTTTGCGTTTCACAGGTCTTCCACGACCCGTCCACCGGGTTCGTGATCGACGGGCATCCGCTGAACTGGTCGATTACTGCACCCGCAACTGCCCGTTCATCTCTGGAGAAGTCTCGGGCACTACAGTGACGGCACTGGCGCTTCTGCTCATCCGCTTTCATCCGAGGCGTCGGCTGCACAAGACGGTGTTGGTCCTGTTGCCGACTGCAGCGATCTGCCTTCCACTGGCCGTCGTCTTGCCGCGCCTCGCCGCCGGTCGGCACTTTCTGCCCGATACCGCTGCTTCGCCCCAATGCGCGCAAGGTGCGGTTGGCGCGACCAAGGCATGGCGCGGTGCCGACTGCAAGGGCCGCGACTACACCGCCTGACCCGTTGAGCCCATTGGGTGACTCCCACCCGCGCCGAAGCACCTTGGCGCCAGTGGGCAGGCCCCGGACTTCGATCCGGGGTCTGGATCCCGGCCGGACTTGCTGTATCGGCCGGGACCTTGCGCCTTACCCCGCCGTGCCGAAGGTGCTGGCCACGTGCCTGCGGTGCGCTGCTTCATCAGCATCGCTGCGCGCGATGAAGGTGTAAAACATCGGCACCACGAACAGGGTAAAGATCGTCCCGATCAGCAGGCCGGTGAAGATCACGATCCCCATGGCCTGCCGTGCGGCCGCGCCAGCGCCGTCGGCGATGATCAGCGGCACCACGGCCAGCACCATCGCCGCCGTCGTCATGAGGATCGGGCGCAGACGCGTCTTGGCCGCCGCGACGATGGCCTCTCGGCGCGAGGCCCCCTTGGTCTCACGCTGCTGGTTGGCGAATTCGACCATCAGGATGCCGTGCTTGGTGATCAGACCGATCAGGGTGATCAGGCCGACCTGTGTGTAGATGTTCAGCGTGCTAAGTCCGAAGAACAGCGGCAGCATGGCGCCAAAGATCGACAGCGGCACCGACATCAGGATGATGAACGGATCGCGGAAACTTTCGAACTGGGCCGCCAGCACCAGGTAAATCACCACCAGCGCCGCCCCGAAGGCCAGCAGGATCGTATTGCCCTCGGACTTTTCCAGCCGCGACTGGCCGGAATAGTCGATGAAGAACCCATCTGGCAGCACCTCGGCGGCAATGCGCTCCAGCTCGGCCAGGGCTACGCCGGTGGACAGGCCGATCATCGGCATCGCCGTCAGCGAAGCCGAGTTCAGCTGGTTGAACTGCTCGATCGAGGCTGCGGCGACCGTGGGCGTGATCGACACGATCGACGACAGCGGAATCATCGCACCGGACCGCGAGCGCACGAAGAATTCGCCCAGTCGCTCGGGGTTGTCGCGCCATTCGCGCGGAACCTGGGTGATCACGTCGTAGCTGTTGGAATCGCGGTCGAACTGCGCCACCGCGCCGCCCCCGACCAGAAGGCCCAGGGTCGCGCCGATGTCGCTGACCGACACGCCCAGCAGGGCCGCGCGGTCGCGGTCGATGGTGACGCGCACCTGCGGGGCGTCGAAGGACAGGCTGTTCTGCACCACGATGAACATGCCCGACTGCATCGCCTTCGCGCGGACCTCGTCGGCGATCTCGACCACGCGCTCGGGGCCGTGGATCGACTGGATGACCATGGCGATGGGCAGGCCCCCGCCCGCACCGGGCAGCGAGGGCGGCGCGAAGACAAAGCTCTGCAGGCCGGGGGTCTGGTCCAGGATCCCCTGAATCTGTTGCTGGATCTCTTTCTGGCCGCGTTCGCGGTCGGCCCAGTCCTTCAGCGCCCAGATGTAGAAGCCGGTATTCGCGGCCCCGCCCATCCCGGCGACCGAGAACGAGGTCTGCACCTCCTCGATATCCGCGGTGCGGCGCGAGACCTCCTGCGTGAAGGCGTCGGTATAGGACAGGGTCGCGTAGCGCGGCCCGTTCATGATCGCGCGGAGGGCGCCGTTGTCTTCCTCGGGCGCCAGCTCCGACGAGGTGTTCACGAACATGAAGCCCGTAACGCCAACCAGCACGACGGCCATCAGCAGGGTGACCGGCCGGTAATCCAGCGAGGATGACACCCGGCGTTCATACCAGTTGGACAGGCCGTTCAGCGTGCGGTCCACCCCGCGCTGGAAGCGCCCGGGTTCACCCGAGTGCAGCAGGCGGGCCGACATTGCGGGGGTGATGGTCAGCGCCACCAGGCCCGAGATGACGACCGATCCCGCAAGCGTCAGCGCGAATTCGGTGAACAGCGCACCCGTCAGCCCGCCGGTGAAGGCCAGCGGTGACAGCACGGCGGCCAGCGTGATCGTCATCGCGATGACCGGGCCGGTGATCTCTTTCATCCCGGTGATCGCCGCCTGGGCGGGGCGCATCCCGTCGTCGATGTGGCGGTGGATGTTCTCCACCACGACGATGGCATCGTCCACCACAAGACCGATGGCCAGCACCATGGCCAGTAGCGTCAGCAGGTTGATCGAATATCCCAGCGCCAGCATGATCGCGCAGACCCCGATCAGCGACAACGGGATCGTCACGATGGGCATGACGACCGACCGGAACGAGCCCAGGAACAGAAGAATAACCACCATGACGATGACCACGGCCTCGGCGATGGTCTTGAACACCTCGCTGATCGAGGCTGCGATCGTCTCGGTCGAATCGTAGACCAGGTCGATCGTCATCCCCTGCGGCAGGGTGGCGGCCAGCGCGGGCAGCGCCTCGTTCACATTGGTGGCAACATCCAGCTGGTTCTCGCCAGGCGCGGGGACGATGCCGATGAAGGTGCCGGGTTCGCCGCCGAAGGTCACGATCGCATCGCTCGAGCCCGAGGCGAGTTCGATCGTCGCCACGTCACGCAGCCGCACCACACCGTTCGGCCCCTGGACCAGCGGAAGGGCTCCGAAGGAGTCCGGGCTCTGGATCGTACTGTCCAGCGTCAGCGAATAGGCGAAATATTCGTTTTCGGTCTTGCCCGGAGCGGAGAGGAAGTTCGACGACCGGATCGCCGCCAGCACCTCGGGCGCGGTCACCCCGCGCGACGACAGTTTCATCGGGTCCAGCCAGACGCGCATCGCGAATTTCTGGGCGCCCAGGATCTCCATCTGCGCGACGCCGGGAATGTTCGTCACCCGAGGCCGGACCACACGCTCGAGGTATTCGTTCAGCTCCTCGGGCGACATGTTGGGGTTCTGCACCGCAAGGTACATCAGCGCGAAGGTCATGCCGGTGCCCTTGACGATCACCGGATCCTCGGCGTCCTGCGGCAGCTGGCCGCGCACCTGTTGCACCTTGGACATCACTTCGGTCAGGGCGATGTCGGGGTCGGCCCCCAGCCGCATCTGCACCGTGACGACCGAGGCCGATTGCCGCGACTGACTGGTGACGTAATCGACGTTCTCGGTGGTCGAGACCGCGGCCGAGATCGGCGAAGTGACGAAACCCTGGATCAGCTCGGGCGCGGCGCCCGGATAGACGGTGGTGATTGTGATCACGCTTTCCGACACTTCCGGGTATTGCCGCACCGGCAGGTTCACGACCGAGGCCAGGCCCAGGAACAGGATCAGCGCCGCCAGAACCGTGGACAGGACGGGACGCCGGATGAAGATCTCGGAAAAATGCATGAGCCGCCCCTATTCGCCGACCGTCAGATCGACGGACTCGTCGATCACCACCGCTGCTCCGTTCGACAGCCGGTTCTGTCCCGAGGTCACGACCTGATCCCCCGCCGACAGGCCCGACACGACCTCGATCAGCGCACCGTTGCGCCGCCCGGTCTGGACAAAGACCTGCGCGGCGGTCAGCGCATCGCCCTCACCCTTGCGCAGGACATAGGCATAGCTGCCGTAAAGGCTGGCCACGATGGCAGTCTGCGGCACGGCGATCACGCCCTCTTCCGCGGGCAGTTCGACCCGCACCCGCAGAAACTGGCCCGGCAGAAGACTGCCCGAGGTATTGTCCACCTCGGCCCGCACCTTCGCGAGGCGCGAGTTGGGATCGACCTGGGGTTCGATGGCGATGATCCGGCCCTGGGCGCTGAAGGCGCCGACCTCGGTGGTGACGCTGACCGTCTGGTCCAGCGCGATCACAGAAAGCTGCTGTTCCGGCACGCTGAAATCGGCATACATCCGCTCCAGGTCCTGCAGCGTGGCATAGATCGTTCCCGGCAGAACATACTGGCCCACCTCGACCCGCGGGATACCGACCACGCCGCCAAAGGGCGCGCGCGACTGCTTGGCATCCAACGCCGTCTGCAGCTGCGCCACCTGCGCGCGTGCGCTTTCCACCTGCGCCTCGGCAGTCTCCAGCGTATTTGCCGCGCCAACCCCGCGCGAGGTCAGGGTCTCGGCCCGAGCGGCCTCGGCCCGGGCAACGGCAAGGGCGGCCTCGCCCGCGGCCAGCCCGGCCCGTTCCGCCTTGTCGTCGATCTGGAGCAGGACCTGACCCTCGGCCACCACGGCGTTCGGCGCGAAGTCGATGCTGCGCACCAGGCCGCTGGACTCGATGGCAAGATCGACCCCGCGCGCCGAAATCGCCGTGCCCACCGCCTCGACGCCCGGGGTCCAGGTTACCGGCTCAACCGTCAGGGCGGTCACGGGCACTGGCGGCGGAAGGGCCCCCGCCATGAACTGCGCGATCATGCCGTCGCGGAAGAACTTGAACCAGACAATGCCCCCGCCGATCAAGGCAAGCAGAATGGTGGCGATCAAAAGGCGTTTGAACATGAACTTGCTCTTGTCTGTCAGAGGGTATTGGGGGGAACCGGCGCGAAGCGCCGTTCGACTGGTCTAGACTGGTCCGTTTTGGGGGAAGATCAAGGGAACTTCAAGCGCGGTCGGCCACTGAGCCGGTCAACCCACTGCCGCGCCCCTGCGGCCGCTGGCCCCCTTTCCGTCACCTGTGCGGAAGGATTAGATGGCGACAAAGGCCGTCGGCGGACCGAGCCCTGCGCGGGTCTGGACGGCTCTGGCACTGGATGAGGTCACGCCATGAAGCCAGAAGGCTTGAAACGCTGGTTACCGCCGTTGGACTGGGGGCGTAGCTACGGCTCGGCGACCCTGGCGAGCGACCTGCTGGCGGCGGTGATCGTCACGATCATGCTGATCCCGCAATCGCTGGCCTATGCCCTTCTGGCCGGTCTGCCGCCCGAGGCCGGGCTGTACGCCTCGATCGTGCCGATCCTGCTTTACACGGTCTTCGGAACCTCGCGCGTGCTGGCAGTCGGGCCGGTCGCGGTCGTGTCGCTGATGACTGCCGCCACCGTCGGCCAGGTGGCCGAGGCCGGGACGGCGGGCTATGCCGTCGCCGCCCTGACGCTGGCCTTCCTGTCGGGCGCGATGCTGGTCCTGATGGGCGTGCTACGGCTGGGGTTCCTGGCGAATTTCCTGTCGCATCCCGTGACCTCGGGATTCATCTCGGCCTCGGGCCTGCTGATCGCGGCCAGCCAGATCGGCCCGCTGACCGGGCTGAAGGCCGAGGGTCATTCGCTGGTCGAGCAACTGGTCTCGGTTGTCCGGCAGGTCGGCCAGATCAACCTTTCGACGCTGGTGATCGGCCTGGCGAGCCTGGGCTTCCTGTTCTGGGTCCGGCGCGGACTGAAACCCTTGCTGCGTCGGCTGGGGCTGGCCGCGCGTCCGGCGGACATGCTGGCCAAGACCGGCCCGGTCCTGGCGATCGCGGCCACGACCCTTGCCGTATGGGGGCTGAGCCTGGACCAGGCCGGGGTCGCCGTGGTCGGCACCGTCCCGCAAAGCCTGCCGCCCCTCACCCTGCCGTCCTTCGACCTGACCCTGATCCGTGAGCTTCTTTTGCCAGCCGCCCTGATCTCGCTGATAGGCTTCGTGGAATCCGTCTCGGTCGGCCAGACCCTCGCCGCGAAGCGCCGCCAGCGGATCGACCCCGATCAGGAGCTTGTCGCCCTCGGCGCCGCGAACCTTGGGGCCTCCTTCACCGGGGGCTTCCCGGTGACGGGCGGTTTTGCCCGGTCGGTCGTGAACTATGACGCGGGCGCCGAAACCCCGGCCGCCGGGGCCTTCACCGCATTCGGCCTGGCCATGGCCGCCCTGTTCCTGACGCCCCTGATCGCCTTCCTGCCCAAGGCCACGCTGGCCGCGACCATCGTCGTCGCCGTCCTCAGCCTGGTGGACCTGTCGATCCTGAAACGTAGCTGGGCCTATTCCCTTGCCGATTTCGCTGCCGTCGCCGCGACCATGGCCGTCACCCTCGGCGCCGGGGTCGAGGCCGGGGTCTCCGCCGGGGTGCTTCTGTCGCTAGTGCTGCACCTCTACCGCACCTCGCGCCCGCATGTGGCCGAGGTCGGGCTGGTCCCCGGAACCGAACACTTCCGCAACATCCACCGCTTCACGGTCGAGACCGATCCCTCGGTCCTCAGCCTGCGGATCGATGAAAGCCTGTATTTCGCCAACACCCGCTATCTTGAGGATCTGATCCTCGCCCGCGTCTCGGGCGATACGGCGGTGCGCCATGTGATCCTGATGTGCTCGGCCGTGAACGAGATCGACCTCAGCGCGCTGGAGACCCTGGAATCGCTGGACCAGCGGCTGCGCGACATGGACGTCACCCTGCATTTGTCCGAGGTGAAGGGCCCGGTCATGGACCGCCTGCGCCGAAGCGAATTCCTGCATCATCTCACGGGCGAGGTGTTCGTCTCGCAGTTCGAGGGCTGGTGCAAGCTGACCGGACGCTGCGCCAGCGCCGATCTGCGCCAGCACGCGCAGGCGCCGGGGGCGGTCAGCCCAGCCAGGCAGGCAGGACCTTCGGCGCCCGGCCGGTAACCGCGGCCTCGGCGCAGGCGGCGAGGCTGCCGAACCGCACCTCGCGGCCCGAAAGACCCGGCCCGTAATGGGCATATTTCCCCGAATTGGTCATCAAGGCCCGGGTGCCGGGCGGAAACACCGGCTCGGAGATCGAGCACCAGCAGAGATCCGGCAGCACCTGCACCCCGGAGCCCGTCAGGCGCGCAAGGGTGCCCTCGGCCTGCGCCGCCTCCATCACCTTGCGCCCGGCGGTGACGATGGTCGCCACCACGGCCTTGCGCCCGGCCAAAGCCTCGGCCAGCGCGCGGCATTCCAGGATCGAGGCATGGGGGCTGCCGATCGCCACCAGTTCCACCGTCTCGGGCCCGTCGTTCAGAAGCTCCCAGGCCTGCGCCATGTCCTTGCGCGTGATGCGGACCACATCTGCCCCCGGCGCGACGCGGAAGGCTTCGGGCGTCACGCCTTCGACATGCAGCATCGGCGCGGCCGAAGTGGTGCCAAAGGCCGCACAAAGCGCCTTCAGCGCCTCGGGCGTCGGCCCGGCCGGGGCGAGGCCGCGCAGCAGCGGGATGCGATCCGGGGCGAACTTGCCCGCGAGATAGCCGATCAACGGCCAGAAGGCATCGTCGATCCCCTCGGGCAGATCGATCTCAAGGATGCGGCGGGCCTGACGGTTCTCGTCCAGATAGACGCCGGACAGCGGCGCCCGCCCGGTCATCGCGCTGCACAGGTCCAGGAAATCCGGATGCTTCGCCGTCCGCGCGCCCAGCACGCTGTTGGCATAGATCACCGCGTTCGATTCCGACCAGGCAATCGCCTCGCCCTCGGACGGGGCGCTGTCCAGCAGATAGGGCGAGCAGGTGAAGCTCGGCTGGCAGCCCATCCGCACATAGGCATCCGCCAGCCGTTGCGCCGGGCCGCCAAAGCTGGGCGGCACGCCCTGCGCCCGCCAGTTGCCATGATCGACCGAGATCGCGTTCATCGTTGTCGGGATGCGCACCCGGGCGCCCATGTCGGCCATCTTCTCGGCAAAGGTCAGGTTGGCCGGGCTGGCATAGATGCAGCCGTCGATATGGCCCTGGGTCACGTCGATCAGCCGCGTTGCCCCCTGGTTCACCGCCATCGCGCAAAGGATGCGCATCGCCTGGGCGGTGGCCTCGCCCTCCCTGCCGTCCAGCATGGCGCGGTCCTGGTCGGTCAGCTCCAGCGCGCCGGTGGCCGGAGGGTCGATGGCCAGCTCCAGCCCGTCGGCGATCAGCGCGGTTTCCGTGATCCGCGCGGTTCGGGCCTTGGACAGAACCGCATGGGCCTCCGGCGACAGGCGCAGGACGGGCAGGGGCTTGCCGAACATCTCGGCCGCGATCAGCGCGCCAAGGGTCACCACATCCTCGGGCTCGCAAAAGACCAGCGCGGCGGGGGCATGGCCGTTCAGCACCATGTCCAGCAGCACGCCCGATCCGGTACAGGACCCGCGCGTGCCGGGCATGACAAGGATGCGCCCGGCCATGTTCTGCCCCGACAGCGGGTGATGCACGTCGATCACCTGCCCGGTAGCCGGATCGACCCCGCCCCAGAAGCTGAGCGGCTCGCGGGCGGCCAGCACCTCGCCTTCCGCATGGCCGGACAGGATGAAGCGGGCCGAGAGGGTCATGTCGTGCAGCTCCGGAAGGCCGGGTTAGAACCGTTGCGGCGAGAAGGGGATCAGGTCGATGGCAGGCGGCGCGCCGGTGACAAGGTCGGCGACCAGCCGGGCGGTGGCGGTGGCCTGCGTCAGGCCCAGATGGCCGTGGCCGAAGGCATAGATCACCCGCCGCGTGGCGCGGGCCGTGCCGATGGCAGGCATCGTGTCGGGCAGCGAGGGGCGGAAGCCCATCCACTGCCTGCCGCCCGAGGTCTTCAGCCCCGGCAGGAAGTCTTGCGCCTTCTTCAGCATCGCCTCTGCCCGGCGGAAATTCGGCGGCAGCTTCAGCCCGCCCAGTTCCACCGCACCACCGACGCGGATGCCGCTGCTCAGCCGGGTGACGACGAAACCATGCCCGCCAAAGGTCACCTGCGTCCGCAGGTCGAAGGCATCGCCCGGGAGGGTGGTGTTATAGCCCCGTTCGGTCTCCAGCGGGATCCGGTCGCCCAGGCCGCGTGCCAGATGGTGCGAGTGCGCGCCTGCCGCCAGCACCACCTGCCCGGCGATCAGGGCCTCGCCCCCGGCCAGCCTGACCCGTACAGCATCCCCGGCCGGATCCAGCGCCACCACTTCGCCTGTTGCAAGAGTGCCGCCATTCGCCCGGAAACGTTCGGCCAGGGCCAGGGTGTAATCCTTCGGATCGGTCACCGACTGCCAGCCCGGCGTAAATGTCCCGCGCTGGAACCGGGGGGCAAGGCCCGGCTGCAGCGCGTCCATTCCGGCCCGGTCCAGATGACGGACCTCGATCCCATGTTCCTCACGCACCTGCCAGCCGGGCAGGGCGGCGCGGAACTCGGCCTCGGTCTCGTAAACCTGAAGGTTCCCCTCCTTCCGCAGCATCGGCAGGGTGCCGGTGGCGGCAAGGAACGGCTCCAGCTCGGCCCGCGCCAGGTCCATCAGCGCGGTCTGCGCCACGGTCGACCGCCGCACCTGAGCGGGCGAACAGGCCCGCCAGAAGCGCAGCATCCAGGGCGCGATCTTCAGCGCATAGGCTGGCGGCACGGTCAGCGGGCCGAGCGGGTCCAGCAGCCATTTCGGCGCCTTCCGCAGCATCCCCGGCGAGGCCAGAGGCAGGATATCGGAAAACGCCAAAGCCCCGGCATTTCCGGCCGAGGCCCCGGCAGCCGGGCCCTCGCGGTCCACCACCGTTACCGACAGGCCGCGCATTTGCAGCGCAAGGGCTGCGGACAGGCCGACGACACCGGCGCCGACGACGATCACTTCGGGTTGCATGTCAGTGGGTCGCGGACAGGAATTTCTGCAGCTCGGGGTCCTTCGGCACGCCGAACAGCTCTTCCGGCGGGGCGATTTCCGCCATGACGCCCTTGTGGAAGAAGGCCACGCGGTCCGAAACCTCACGCGCGAACTTCATCTCGTGCGTGACGCAGATCATCGTCATGCCCTCGGAGGCCAGCATCCGCAGGGTATCCAGCACCTCGCCCACAAGCTGCGGGTCCAGGGCCGAGGTCACCTCGTCGAACAGCATGTAATCCGGCGACATCGCCAGCGCCCGGGCAATCGCCATCCGCTGCTGCTGCCCGCCCGACAGCTTCGACGGATAGACCGTCAGCTTGTCGCCCAGGCCAACGTGGTTCAGCTGCTTGACCGCCTCGGCCTCGGCCTGCTGCTTCGACCGCTTCAGCACCTTGACCTGCGCGAGCATCACGTTCTCCAGCACGGTCAGATGCGGAAATGCGTTCCACTGCTGGAAGACGATGCCGATCTTCTGGCGCAGCTTGTTCAGGTCGGTCGTCTTGGCATGGACCTCGACCCCGTCGACCAGGATGCGGCCCGAGTCGATCGGCTCCAGCCCGTTGATGCAGGTCAGCAGCGTCGACTTGCCCGAACCCGAGCCGCCGATCACCGTCAGCACCTCGCCCTTGGCGACGGTCAGGTTGATGCCCTTCAGGACCTCAAGCGGGCCAAAGGATTTGCGGACATTCTCGATTTCAATCATTGGACCACCGTTTCTCCAGATAGCCGCCGAAGCGGGCGATCGGGAAGGAGATGAGGAAGTAGAAAAGACCGCAGACCATCAGCAGGAACAGCGGCTCCTGCAGGCGCGTGATCAGGATCTGGGTGGATTTCAGCAGTTCAACCACCTGCACGATGTAGACGAGCGCGGAATCCTTCATGACCCCCAGCGCCAGCCCGATCCAGGACGGCAGGGCGACCCGCGTCGCCAGTGGCAGCACGATCGAGGTCATGTCCTGCCCCCAGGTCATCCCCAGCGACCGCGCGGCCCGGCGCAGGGTCTGCGGCACTGCCTCGATGCCGCCGCGGACGATCTCGGCGCAATAGGCGGCGGTGTACAGCGACAGCACCCCGCAGGCGATGGTGAAGCCCGAGATGCGGAAGCCCAGCACCGTGGTGACGAAGGCATTGGCCAGCACCAGCTGGATCAGAAGCGGGATCGAGCGGAAGATGTCCAGGACGAAGGTCAGAGGGGCCGCCCACCAGGGGCCGACCTGATAGCGGAAGACCCCGAAGATGATCCCCAGGATCGTGCCGAAGAAGACCGAGATCGCGGTGACCACCAGCGTCATTCCGGCACCCTTGGCCAGGAAGATCAGGTCGTTCGTCGTCAGGGCGGTATCGAACATCGCGGCGCCCTCTCAGTAGCGGAACAGCCGGGCGGCCAGCAGCCGCGCGGACAGGGTGATGACCTTGGTGATGATGTAGAAGATCACCGCGGCGATGGCGAAAAGCTCGAAGGTGCGGAAGGTGCGGGCGTTCAGCTCGCTTGTCACGCCGTAAAGGTCGGTGTTCATCGCCACGACCGCGCCAAGCGAGGTCATGAGGATCGCCCAGACCATCTGGTTCGTCATCGGCAGGAAGGAAATCCGCAGCATCTGCGGCATGATCACGTTGCGGAAGGCCTGAAGCGGCGTCATGCCCAGCGACCGCGCGGCGCGGGTCTGTGTCTCGGGGATGGCCTTCAGCGCGCCGCGGAAATTCTCGGCCAGATACCCTGCATTGTTGAAGGCGATGCCGATCAGCAGCGACAGATAGGGCGAGAGATGCACGCCAAAGCCGCCCAGGCCGAAATGCACCATGTAGATCTGGAACAGCGCCGGAGTGTTGCGCGCGATCTCGACCCAGGTGGTCGCGATGGCGCCGAGCAGTCGATTGCCCGACAGGCGGAACAAGGTCAGCAGGACCGCGACCGAAATGCCGATCACCATCGACAGGATGGCGATCTCCATGGTCACCAACGCGCCCTCAAGCATCTGGGGCAGCGAGTTCAGCGCCTGGTTCCAGCGGAAGGTATAGTTGAACATGGCCGCCCCGGCTGATGCAGGAATGCCGATGCGGAGGACTGGCCCCCGCATCGTGTCACGTCGGTCGGATCAGCGGTAGACGCCCTGAATCGTCAGGTTGGCAGGTTCACCTTCGCCGACCCACTTCTTGTACAGCTCGGCGTAACGGCCGGTGCGAACCTGCTGGTTGATGAACAGGTTCATGTAGTTGATCAGGCCGTATTCCTCACGCAGGGTGATCAGCGCGACATAGTCCGGCACCATCGGGGCCTTGTCGACGATCTTGATCCCGGGGAAGTTGCCCGACTTCACGTTGGCTTCCGACACTTCGACCGTGGCGACGGTGGCGTCAAGCTGGCCCTGGCTCAGCGCGAGGAAGACGTCGGCCTGAGACTGGTAGGGACGGAACTCGCCCTCGCCCCACTCCTTGACCTTGCCCTCCAGCCAGATCGCCTCGTAGGTCCCGGCGGTGGCGCCCACGACCTTGCCCTTCATGTCTTCCCAGGTCGCCATCTCGATCCCCTCACGGGCGACGACGGCGTTCTCGAAGGCATAGTAGGGAATGGTGAAGCCCACGGTCTTCGCCCGCTCCAGCGTGTCCGAGGTGGAGGCGACGGCCACATCGACCGAACCCGACATCAGCGCGGGGATCCGCTCGGGGAAGGTGGTCTCGACGATCTCGGCGGTCACGCCCAGGGCGGCGGCGAGGTCGTTGCAGTAGTCGACGTCAAAGCCGATCGGGTTGTTGTCGGCATCGCGCGAGCCCATCGGCGGGAAGTCCAGCACGACCGCGCAGCGCAGCGTGCCCGAGGCGATGATGTCGTCCAGCTTGTCCGCCTGCGCCGGCAATGCCGCTGCGGCCGCCAGAAGACCAGCCGTGAAGAGTGCAGATTTCATGTTCTTCCTCCCTTGGGGTTTGCGTTTCTGATTCCCCTTTTGGCAACTATCCGGTCAGGACGCAAACAAATCAACGGAAAAATACACCGATTATACAAGACGTATCCAAGAGGGCCGCGGGGCTGGACTTCCATGGGCCGCTGTATTCTTCTTGCATGCAGCCAATCACCTTGCGCAAGAAGGCGACCGACATGAGCACAACCTTTCCGATCAACACCCTTCTGGACCGCGTAACGGCCATCTTTCTCGGGGCCGGATTGAATCAGACACAGGCCGCCGCCCTGGCCCGAGTCATTGTCGCCGGAGAGCGCGATGCCTGCACCTCGCACGGGATCTACCGCATCGAGGGCGTCCTGCGCACGGTCAAGGCGGGCAAGGTCCGTCCCGACGCGCTGCCCCAGCTTGACCCGGCGGGACAGGGGGCCATCGTCCGGGTCAATGCTGGGGGCGGCTTCTCCAGCCCGGCCTTCGAACTTGGCCTGCCGCATCTGGTGGACCGTGCCCGCGAGCTTGGACTGGCCGCGATGGTTGTGAACGACTGCACGCATTTTTCCGCCCTCTGGCCCGAGGTCGAGGCCGTCACCGACCACGGCCTTGCCGCGCTCGTCCTCTGCCCCAGCTATGCCTCTGTTGCCCCCTCGGGCGGCACGCGTCCGCTGCTGGGCACCAACCCGCTGGCCTTCGGCTGGCCGCGTCCCGGCCGCGATCCTTACGTGTTCGACTTCGCCACCTCGGTCGCCGCGCGGGGCGAGATCGAACTGCACCGGCGCGCCGGCAAGCCCCTGCCCGAGGGTTGGGCCATCGACCCCGAGGGGCAGCCCACCACCGACCCCGTCGCCGCGCTGGCCGGGGCCATGCTGTCCTTCGGCGGCCACAAGGGCTCGGCCATCGGCACGATGATCGAGCTGCTGGGCGGCGCCATGATCGGCGACTTCACCAGCCCCGAGGCGCTGGACTTCCTGGGTACCACCACCCTCGCCCCGCGGCATGGCGAGCTGATCCTGGCGTTCTCGCCCGAGAAGTTCGCCGCCGGTCGCCCTGGCAACCCCTTCGACCGGGCCGAAACGCTGTTGACCGCGATCACCGACCAGGGCGCGCGGCTGCCCTCGTCCCGCCGCTTCGCCGCCCGCGCCAAGTCGCAGGCCGAAGGCATCACCCTGTCCGCGGCCGACGTCCAGCTTCTGGACCGGCTGCTGGATCGGGGCCTCGACGCCGTCTGACCCAATGAAAAAGGCCCCCGGTTCGGGGGCCTTCCGGTCTTATGGCTTGCAGGTCTGCACTGCGCCGGGGAGCTTGCTCCACTCGGCATACCAGGCCTTGAACTGCTTGAGTTGCGCCTCGGCCCAGCCTTGCTGGCTCGGCGTCAGGACGTCGGTCGGGTTCAGGTGCAGGGCGTATTCCTTGTCGCCCTGCAGCACCATCATGTGCTTGTAGTACAGCACCAGATCCCCGCCCTCATCCCACGAGGACAGGACCTCCAGCGCCTCGCCCAGCTCCTGCGCGCGGACTCGGGCGTCCACGTCACCCTTCGCGGCCGCCTTGGCCAGGCCGACGAAATGCAGGATCTCCTTCGGGATCACGTTGCCGATCCCGGTGATCGTCCCCACCGCGCCGCACTTCACATAGCCGTGGTAGACCCCGGTATCGACGCCCGCCATCAGGATCACGCCGTCGCCCGCGCTGGTGATATGCTCGGCCGCATAGGTCATCGCCTTCGTCCCGCCGAATTCCTTGAACCCCACCAGGTTCGGATGTTCGGCCCGCAGCGCAAAGAACAGGTCGGCCTTGGTCTCGAACCCGTAATGCGGGCTGTTGTAGATCACCGCCGGCAGGCCCGGCGCCGCCGCGAGCAGCGCTTTGAAATGGTTGCGCTGGGCCACGGGCGAGGCGCCGCGCGACAGCACGCGGGGGATCAACATCAGCCCCGCTGCGCCGATCTTCTGCGCATGGGTCGCATGGGCCACCGCCGTGGCCGAGTTCACCGCCCCCGTGCCCACGATCACCGGGATCCCGGCCTTCACCAGCCGCTCCACCCCTTCCATCCGCTGCGCATCGGTCAGCAGCGGCCAGTCGCCCATCGAGCCGCAATAGACCACCGCCGACATGCCCGCGGCGATGAGCTCCTGTCCCTTGCGGACCAGGGCGTCGAAGTCCGGGCTGCGGTCCGCCTTGCAGGGGGTCATCAGGGCGGGGATCACGCCTTCGAAAATCTTGGTATCCATCTTGAACCTCCTTCGGGGCCGTCAGCGCCATTCTCGGCCCGCAGAGGCCGAATCTCCCGAACAGCATATATCTTGCATTTTGTTTGTCGACAAGAATTCGACGTGACTTACAGCGGCACGCTCTGCCGCTCGTCCCGCGCCAGAAGTTTCTGGATCTGCCGCACGATCTGGTCGGCGTGGGCGCTGGCGATCCGGTCGCAGCGTTCCACGTCGCGGGCAGCGATGGCGTCGATCATCGCCTCGTGTTCCTCGACATATTCCTGTGGCAGCCGGTCGTCGAAGGACTGGTAGTACAGCCGCAGGATCCGCCGCCCCTCGTCCAGCAGGCGCAGCGTCAGCCAGGTGTAGTAGGGGTTCCGCCCTGCCTCGGCGATGGCCGCGTGAAGGTCGCGGTTGGTTGACACCATCGCCAGCGCGTCCTGAGCCGCCACGGCCGCCGCATATTTCGCCTGATGCGCCCGAATCGCCACCAGGTCCGAGGGCCGGTGGTACTGAGCCGCCAGCCGGGTCGTGACCCGGTACATCAGCGTGATCGCATCATAGAAGGTGTGCAGGTTCAGCACGTCGATATTGGCGACCATGGCCGAGCGGTTGGGCAGCGTCTCGACCAGCCCTTCCCCCGCGAGCCGAACCAGCGCCTCGCGGATCGGGGTGCGCGACATGCCGAAGCGTTCGGCCAGATGCACCTCGTCGATCGGGGAACCGGGCGGCAGTTTCAGGTCCAGGATCTCGTCGCGCAGCATCTCGTACACGACCTTGACGCCCGAGCCCCGCTTGCGCTCCGGGATGCCGCTTTCGCTTGCGTCAGACATTCCGCGGCTCTCCCGCTCCTGCAAACATGTTGTCGACCGGGAAAATACAACCGGAGCTTGGCCGGGGCAACGCCCGTTCAAGGGCGCTGCCCCTTACCCCCGAGTTCAGTCTGCGTCGCCTGCCACCTGGCTCAGGACCTGTCCCCGACCGCGCAGACGCATCAGCACCGGCACGACCAGGAACAGCGCCGAAATCGCCAGCAACGTGGCCGAGACCGGGGTCGAGACCAGCGTCGTCCAGTCACCCTGCGCAATCGCCAGCGCCCGGCGCAACTGCTGCTCCGCCATCGGTCCAAGGATCAGCCCAACCACCACCGGCGCGACCGGATAGCCGTAAAGCCGCATCCCGTAGCCCATGACGCCGAACAGGATCAGCATCCCCAGCTCGACCGGAGAGGGGTTGACCCCGATGGTCCCCAGCGTGGCGAACAGAAGGATACCCCCGTACAGCCAGGGCCGCGGGATCGACAGAAGTTTGATCCAAAGCCCGATCAGCGGCAGGTTCAGCACCACCAGCATGACGTTCGCGATCAGAAGGCTTGCGATCAGCCCCCAGACCAGTTCCGCGTTCATCACGAACAGAAGCGGCCCCGGCTGTAGCCCGAACTGCTGGAACCCGGCCAGCATGATCGCCGCCGTCGCTGTCGTCGGCAGACCCAGCGTCAGAAGCGGCACCAGCGTCCCGGCAGCCGCCGCGTTGTTTGCCGCTTCCGGCCCCGCCACGCCTTCGATGGCACCATTGCCGAACTCCTCGGGGTGCTTCGTCAGCTTGCGTTCCGCCGCATAGGACAGGAACGACGCCACATCCGCGCCGCCCGCCGGCATCGAGCCGATGGGAAAGCCGATGAAGGTCCCGCGCAGCCAGGCTTTCCAGGATCGCCGCCAGTCCTCTCCAGTCATGCGGACGCTGCCCTTGACCTTGTGCATCCCGTCCGGCGGCTGCAGCATCGCGGCCACCGCCAGCGCCTCGCCTATGGCAAAAAGGGCCACCGCCAGCGTCGTCGTCTCGATCCCGTCCATCAGCTGCGGCACGCCATAGGTCAGCCGAGCGGCCCCCGTCAGCCCGTCGATTCCCACGCAAGCCAGCGCCAGCCCGATGAAGAGCGACGTCAGCCCCCGCAGCGCACTGTCGCCGAAGGTCGCCGAGACGGTGACAAAGGCCAGCACCATCAGCGCGAAATATTCCCGCGGGCCCAGCGTGAGAGCCAGCTTCACCACCTGCGGCGCAAGGAATGCCAGCAGAAGGGTCGCAATCAACCCCGCCACAAAGCTCCCGATCGCTGCGGTCGCCAGCGCCGGCCCCCCGCGTCCCTGCCGGGCCATCCGGTTCCCTTCGATCGCCGTCACGATCGACGCGCTCTCCCCCGGGGTGTTCAGCAGGATCGAGGTCGTCGACCCGCCATACATTCCGCCATAGTAGATCCCCGCGAACATGATCAGCGACCCGGCGGGATCAAGCCCGTAGGTCACCGGCAGCAGCAAGGCCACGGTCAGCGCCGGCCCGATCCCCGGCAGGACGCCCACGGCGGTGCCCAAGGTCACCCCGATCAGCGCATAAAGCAGGATCATCGGCTCCAGTGCCGTCGACAGGCCCTGCAGCAGCAGCGAGAAACTTTCCATCGCCCTATCCCCGGAAGATCAGCATTTCCAGCGGCCCGCCCGGCAGGTTCAGCCGGAGAAGCCGGTCGAAGACCCCGTAGATCACCAGCGCCAGCACCAGCCCCACGGCGACATTCTTCCAAAGCGGCCGCTGCCCGAAGCCCCGCGCGGTCATCCCGAACAGCAGCGCGCCCGAGATCACGAAGCCCACTACATGCAAGAGCGCCAGCTGCGCGCCCAGCCCGCCCAGGATCCACAGGACCGGGGCAGGGGCCTGGCGCGGCGGCTTCGGCAGGTCGCCCTTCAGGCCCGCAAGCACCGTCAGCACCGCCAGAACCAGCAGTCCATAGGCCACGATCCGCGGAACATCCGCCGGGCCCACGCCCGCATAGCCGCCGTCCTGCCGCAGCCCCGCCGCATCGACCAGCAGCAGCGCGGCCAGCCCCGCCAGCCCTGCCGCAATGACGAACGCCGCCCCCCGGGGGCGGCGTTCCGGGGAAGACCCCTGGCTCACTTGACCAGACCGATGTCGCGCAGCACCGTCTCGGTCGCGGCGATGTCCGCGTCCAGCTGTGCGGCGAAAGCGTCACCGGCCAGATAGGTGTTGGTCCAGCCCTTGTCGGCCAGCATCTTCTGCCACCCGGCCGAGGCATTCAGCTTCTCGATGTCGCCCGAGATCTTGGCGACCTGCTCGTCGGTCAGCCCCGGCGCCGCCGCAACCATCCGCCAGTTTTCCACGACCACGTCGAAGCCCGATTCCTTGATGGTCGGCGCGTCGATGCCCGGCAGTCGCTCGGCCGAGGACACGGCCAGAAGCCGCATGGTCCCGGCCTTCACCTGCTCCTGGAACTCGCCCACCGACGAAATGCCCGCCGTCACCTGGTTGCCCAGGATCGCCGCCATCGCCTCGCCGCCGCCCGAGAAGGCGACATAGTTGATCTTGGTCGGATCGACGCCCGCCGCCTTGGCCAGAAGGCCAACGGCGATATGGTCCACGCCGCCCGCCGAGCCGCCAGCCCAGCTGACCGAGCCCGGATCGGCCTTCAGCTTCTCGACCAGGTCGCCCAGGGTCTGGATGTCGGAGGCCGCCGGCACGACGATCGCCTCGGTATCGCCGGTCAGCCGCGCGATGGGCGTCACGTCCTTCAGGGTCACGGGCGAGGCGTTGGTCAGGATCGCGCCCACCATCACATAGCCGCCGACGATCAGCTTGGTCGGATCGCCCGCGCTGTCGGCCACGAATTGCGCCAGGCCCACCGTGCCGCCGGCGCCGGGGACGTTGATGACCTCGACCGACTTGGCGATGCCTTCGGCCTGCATGACCTCCTGCATCGCGCGCGCCGTGGCGTCCCAGCCGCCGCCGGGATTCGCCGGGGCCATGATCGTGTAGTCCTGCGCGAACGCCGGAACAGCCAGCGCAGCCGCAAAGGCCACGCCAAGGATTGCGTGTTTCATCAGGTTTCCTCCCATTGGCGGCACAAGAGCCGCGATTCCCCCGGGGTTCCCTCCCCGGAACGGGGCCAGCTAAGCACGGCAACCTGTCACGAACCTGACATGTCCGCCGCTACTCGCCGCCCTCCAGCGCCGCGTTCCATTCGGCCAGCACCCGCGCCCGGCTGGCGCTGTCCAGATAGGCCAGAAGCCCGGGCGAAACCTCTACCGGCCGCAGCTTCGCTCCCAGCGCCTCCTGCATCGCCGCCGCGGAATCCTTGCCCCGCACCTCCAGGCTTACCGCCGGCAGCCGCAGCCTCTCGGCCAGCAGCGTCTGCCCCTCGCGCGACATCAGGAACTCCAGGAACGCCTCCCCCAGCTCTGGCGCGCCAGCCGCCCGCGGTACCAGCGCCACCCGGCTGACCACCACCACATAGTCCCGCGGCAGCACCAGCCCCAGGTCCGGCAACCGCGCCGCCTGATCGGCCGCGTATGAGCCCAGCACGTTGTAGCCCAGCCTCAGCGCGCCGGAATTCACCCCGTCGATGATATCCTGCGAGGTGGGGAAGGTCTGCACCCCTGCCCGCCCCATCGCGCGGACCAAGGGCCAGAGGTCCGCGAAATGCTCCTGGTCGCGCATCAGGAACAGGTAGCCCACCGCTGACCGCGCGATGTCATAAGTTCCGATCGACCCCTTCGGCGCCGTCTCCAGCCAGTCGATCAACGCAGCCCGCGTGTCTGGTGGCCCATTCGGGAAGGACGGACGGTGAAAGACGATCACCGCAGGCTCGAAGGTCAGCGCAAAGACCATGCTGCGCCAGGCCGCCCAATCCGGCCAGGTCTCGGTCCCCGCCACCGCCGCCTCGCGGGCATAGCCGTCATTGGCCAGCTTCACCGTGACGTCCATCGCTGACGAGAACAGCAGGTCCGCCGTCCGCTGCCCGGCATCCGTTTCGGCCATCACCCGCGCGGCGATCTCTCCGGTCAGGAGGTCCTCATAACGCACCGTCACGTCCGGGGCCGCGCGCTGGAAAGCCTCGACCAGAGGCCGGGCCAGTGGGGAATCGAGCGAGGAGTAGATCACCAGTTCGCGTGCGCCGCCCGCCGGGGCGGGAAAGACCACGACCTCGGCCCCGGCCGGCAGGGCGAGGCAGACCAGAAGGGCGCGCAGCATCCACATGGGGCCAGCCTAGCCGCAGCGCCCGCCGCCCGGCAACTGCCGCCTTCCGCCAGCGATTCGCCCCGGATGGTTAATGCCGCCCTGTCGGCCCCCGCGTCGGGACGGAAGCCCGACGGATGCCAGACAGGTGCCAGACAGCCCGCGGCCCGGCTTCGGCAGCAATTAACGCAGCGTTCCCCGATACTTGCGGCCGGAAGGTCCTCCCTCACCCGAACGTCCCTTCACTCTTCCTCAACCACGACCACCTGTCCTACCCTGAGCCCATGAGAATCCTCCTTGTCGAAGACGACCTCCCCCTGGCCGAGGCGCTGACCACGCTCCTCCTCGGCGCGGGCTATGCGCTGGACGTCACCCACGACGGTCTCTCTGCCGAGACCCTGATCGGCGCGGAGCGGTTCGATCTCGTGATCCTTGACCTGAACCTGCCGGAAAAGGACGGCCTCTCCGTCCTCCGCTCGCTTCGGGCCAAGAAAAATCCCGTGCCGATTCTGATACTTACCGCCCGCGGTGAACCTGCCGAGCGTATCCTCGGCCTCGACCTCGGCGCCGACGATTACATGGTCAAACCCTTCGACGTCGGCGAATTCGAGGCCCGCGTCCGCTCGATCCTCCGCCGTCAGGCCGGCCACCATGCCTCCGAATTGCAGATAGGCGCCGTCCGTTTCGACATGACCGCACGCCGCTTTTCCGTGGGCGAGGACCCGCTGGATCTGCCTCCCCGGGAACTGGCGCTCCTCGAACTCTTCTTCCTCCGCGCTGGTCGCGTTGTGGGAAAAGAGGATATAGTTCAATCACTTACATCTCTTGACGACATCCTGTCCGACAATGCGATCGAGCAATATGTCAGCCGCCTGCGCCGCCGCCTGGCACCGCACGGGCTGACGCTGCGCACCGCCCGGGGGCTGGGCTACATGCTGGAACGTCCCGGTGGCTGATCGACCTGCCTCGTTGCGCCGGACGATCCTAGTCTGGCTCGTCCTCGCCACCGCCGCCATCGGGGCCCTGGCGCTTCTCGACACCCGCACCGAGGCGCTTCGCACCGCGCGCGAGGTCTCGGACCGGCTTCTGGTCGGCTCGGCCATGGCCATCGCCGAGGGAGTCAGCGTCGATGCGAACGGCGGGCTGGCGATCAGCATCCCCTTCTCGGCGCTGGACATGCTGTCCTCGACCGCGCAGGATCAGGTCTATTACCGCGTTGACGGGCCTATGGGAATTCTGACGGGATATCAGGACCTTGCGCCGGTCCCCGTCATGCAGGGCCAGGAAACCGCACTGGCCGATGCCCGCTACAAGACGCAGCCGATCCGAACCGCGACCCTGCAGCGAGAGCTGACGACGGGCGAGGGCGCGCTGCCTTTCACCGTCACCGTGGCCGAAACCACCCGCGCGCGCGAGGCGCTGGCGCAGTCGATCCTGATCCGCTCGGCGCTGCGGATCGGGGGCCTGATCGCCGGGGCCGCGCTGGTCGCATGGACCGTCGCGACCTATGCGCTCCGGCCCCTCGACCGGCTGTCCCGCGTCATCGAGGGCCGCGCGCCGCATGACCTGACCCCGGTCCGCACCGATACTCCGGCCGAGCTTCTGCCGGTGGTCGAGGCCCTGAACGGCTTTCTCGCCCGACTGGCCAAGGCCATGGCGGCATTGCAGAATTTCGCCTCGAACGCCAATCACCAGATCCGCACACCCCTGGCCGTGGCCCGCACCCAGATTGCCGTCTCCACCCGCGATGCCCCCCGGCCTGAGGCGCTGGACAAGGCCGATGCCGCATTGGTGCGGATCGAGCGGGTGCTGGAGCAGCTTCTGCTGCTGGCCCGGGTCGAGGCGACGGGCACCCGGCCCCGGTTGCAGCCGGTGGACGTCGCGGCGCTTGCGCGGGGCGTGACGGCGGACCTGCTGCCGCAGGCGGTGCGCAAGGGGCAGGACCTGGGCTATGACGGGCCGGAGCTGGAGCTTGCGCTTTCCGAGGAGGTGCTGCTGGGCGAGCTTTTGCGCAACCTGGTCGGAAACGCGCTAAGCCATTGTCCAAAGGGCACAATCGTGACCGTCCATGTCGGCCCCGGCCCGGTGCTTCGGGTCGAGGATACCGGCCCGGCGCTTCCCGATGCGGTCTTCGTCGGGCTGCGGGGACGGCTTGATCCGGCAACGGCGGCGGGCGAGGCGCGTCTGGGGCGGCATGGCCTGGGCCTGCACATCGTAGCCGAGATCGCCCGGGCGCTGCGCGCCGAGGTCGGTCTGGAGCGGGGACCGGGAGGCCTGGGCCTTGCGGTCTCGGTGCGGCTACCGACGGTGGCGGGGTAGCAAGGCTTCGGGCATAACGAAAAGGCATGGAATCCGACGGGTTTCGCATCCTTGCCGCCCGGATGCTCCGATATGCTGCGGCACGAGTTTTCTGCGAAAACTCGCTTCCAGTGCAAGACGGACGACCCAGTCATGACCAGCCCCCACGCCGGCAAGCCCTGCATCATCTGCGTCGCCATCACCGGCTCTTTGCCGACGAAGGCGAACAATCCTGCGGTCCCGATCACCATCGCCGAACAGATCGAGTCGACGCACGAGGCCTTCGAGGCCGGCGCCACCATTGCCCATTGCCATGTGCGCGACGACGAGGGCAAGCCGACCTCGGACCCCGAACGGTTCGCCAGGCTGAAGGAGGGGCTGGAGCGGCATTGCCCCGGCCTGATCATCCAGCTTTCGACCGGGGGCCGTTCTGGCGCGGGGCAGGCGCGCGGCGGGATGTTGCCCTTGCGGCCTGACATGGCCTCGCTCACCACCGGGTCGAACAACTTTCCGACCCGGGTCTATGAGAACCCGCCGGACCTGATCGACTGGCTGGCAGCCGAGATGCTGAAATACGACGTGAAGCCCGAGCTGGAGTGCTTCGACTTGTCCCACATCCTGAAGGCGCATGAGATGCAGCAGAAGGGGCAGATCCATGGAACGCCTTACGTCCAGTTCGTCATGGGCGTGAAGAACGCCATGCCCGCCGACCGCGATGTCTTTGACTACTACATCCACACCGTCCACCGCCTGTTCGGCCCCGACGCCCCCTGGTGCGCGGCGGGCATCGGGCCGCAGCAGATCGTGCTGAACGATTGGGCGGTCGCCTCGGGCGGCCATGCGCGCACCGGGCTGGAGGACAATGTGCGGTTGGATCGCGACCGGCTGGCGCCCTCGAACGCCGCGCTGGTGCGGCGGGTGGTCGAGCTGTGCGACCGCTACGAACGCCCGGTCGCCGACTGGCGGACGGCGCGGTCGATCCTGGGGCTGCGGCAACCCCAGGGTTGATTTGCTCTTGCCTTGGGGGGCGGTTTGGCCCTTTCTCGGCCCGACACTCTCAGGACAGCCCATGCCCACCGCACGCCTCCGTCTGAACGACGGCCATTCGATTCCGCAACTTGGCCTTGGGGTCTGGCAGGTTCCGCCTGCCAGTACGGCGGCCACGGTCGCTGGGGCGATCCGGCTGGGCTACCGGCTGATTGACGGCGCGGCGATCTATGGCAACGAGGTTGGCCTGGGGCAGGGCATCCGCGACAGCGGAGTCTCGCGGGACGAGATCTTCGTCACCACCAAGGTCTGGAACAGCGATCAGGGCTATGACACCACCCTGCGCGCGGTCGCGGCCAGTCTGGACCGGCTGGGGATGGAGCGGGTGGAGCTTTGCCTGATCCACTGGCCGGTCCCGGCGCAGGATCGCTACCTTGACACCTGGCGCGCCCTGATCCGGCTGCGCGAGGAAGGGATGGTCCGGTCCATTGGCGTGTCGAACTTCATGGGCCAGCATCTGGAGCGGCTGGTGGCCGAGACGAGCGTGGTCCCCGTGCTGAACCAGATCGAGCTGAACCCCCGGCTGCAGCAGGCCGAATTGCGCGCGCTGCACGACCGGATGGGAATCGTCACCCAAAGCTGGACGCCGCTGGGCCAGGGCCGCAGCTTCGACGCCGACCCGATCCGCGCGGCCGCCGTCCGCACCGGCAAGACCCCGGCTCAGGTGATCCTGCGCTGGCATGTGCAGCTTGGGCTGTCGGTCATCCCGCGCTCGACCCGCGCCGAGGGGCAGGCTGAGAACCTGGACCTTTACGGCTGGGAACTCCTCCCCGAGGAGATGGAGGCCATCGCCACGCTGGACGAAGGCAGCCGCTGCGGACCTGACCCGATGACCTTTGGCTAGGGGGCGGCAATGCTGGTTGCAGAACTGACGCTTCGCTTGCCCGAGAAAGGCGGCAAGCTGCTGGAATGTTTCGGGTTCCGGGCCGAGGGCGGGCTTTGGCGCCTGGGCTCGCAGGCGCTGCGGCTGGTCGAAGGGCAGGCTGAGGGCCATGGCCGGATCGATCACCTGGCGCTGCATGTGCCCGATATCGACGCGGCTGTCGCTGCGCTGGGCGCAAGGGGAATTGCGCTGGATGCAGGGATCACGCCCGGAGGCCCGGAACTGATCCCCGAATTCTGGGATGACGGGCTGCGTTTCGTCTACCTCTCCGGCCCGGAGGGTGCGCGGATCGAACTATGCCAGCGTGTCACCGGAGCCCCTGCCGGGACCGGGCACGACCATGTCGGAATCCCTTGCCACGACATCGCGGCGATGCAGGATTTCTTCACTGCCCAGGGTGCCCGCCTGACTGCTGCAGTCGACCTTGACCGTCCCGAAGGCACCATCCCCGTCCGGTTCCTGTCGTTCCATGGCGGGATGATCGAGCTGTTCCAGCCGTCCCGGGCCCAACGCGCCGCGCATGGTCTCTGGTCGCGGCTTCTGGTCGCCGGACTTCCGACCCTCGTGCAAGGCCCCGAGGACCTGATCCTCGCCCCATTGTGATGCGCCAGACCCTTACCGAAATCTACGAGTCCCGGGTGGCCGAAGGTGTGCTTCGCGCCGACCCCGCGCAGCACGCTGTCCTTGGCCCGCTGGAGGAGATCCGCCACTGGCTGGAAGAGAACGCCACCCGCCGGGTCGGCCTGTTTGCCGGGTTCTTCGCCAAGCCAATCACGCCGCCCAGGGGCATGTATCTCTGGGGCGGGGTGGGGCGCGGCAAGTCGATGGTGATGGATCTTTTCACCGAGGCCACCGCTATCCCGCAGAAGCGCCGGGTGCATTTCCACGCCTTCATGCAAGAGATCCACCGCGGAATGCATGACGCCCGCAAGCGCGGGGTCGAGGACGCGCTGGCCCCGGTGGCCGAAGCGGTGATCCGCGAGGTCCGGCTTCTGGCCTTCGATGAGATGCAGATCACCGACATCACCGATGCGATGATCGTGGGGCGGCTCTTTGAAAAGCTGTTCGCGGCGGGGGTGGTCGTGGTCACGACCTCGAACCGACCGCCAAAAGACCTGTATCTGAACGGACTGAATCGTGGGATATTCCTGCCCTTCATCGCCTTGCTGGAAAGTCGGCTGCGGGTGGTGGAACTGGAAAGCCCGACCGACTATCGCCAGCACCGCCTGGCCGGGGCGCAGGTCTATTTCCATCCCGCCAGCAGCGCGACCGCCCAGATCGCAGCGATCTGGACCGACCTGACCGGCGGAGCCCCCGACGCGCCCCTGACCCTGCAGGTCAACGGCCGCGAGCTGGTTCTGCCACGCTTTGCGAGCGGGGTCGGGCGGGCGACCTTCTGGGACCTCTGCGCCCGGCCGCTGGGCCCGGCGGATTACCTCGCCATCGCCCAGGCGCTGCGTGTCCTGATCCTGGAAGACATCCCCCAGCTTTCCGCCGCGAACTACAATGAAGCCAAGCGCTTCGTCACACTGATTGATGCCTTGTACGAGGCGAAGGTCCGACTGATCGCCTCGGCGGCCGATGTGCCTGAGCGGCTTTATCTGGAAGGCACCGGCGCTTTCGAATTCGAACGCACCGCCAGTCGTCTGCGCGAGATGCAGGGCGCGGATTGGGGCGCCTAGCCCAGGGCCTGCCACAAGAGCCGCAGCGCCATCGCGGTCGAGGTGAAGACAAGCAGCGGCTTGATCAGTCGAGCCCCCACCCTCATGGCCATGCGTGCCCCAAGGCTCGCCCCGGCGATCTGCGCGACCGCCATCGCCAGCCCCACCGCCCACCACATCGCGCCCGAGGGGATGAAGACCAGAAGGCTGCCCATGTTGGAGGCGAAGTTGAGCATCTTGGTATGTGCCGTCGCCTTCAGGACGCCGTAACCCGCCAGAAGGACAAAGCCCATCATGAAGAACGACCCGGTGCCGGGGCCGAAGAACCCGTCATAGGCCGCTATGGCCGGCACGGCGGTGATCGCGAAGACCGCGGGCCTGATCCTCTGGGTGCGGGCATCGTCCGACAGGCCGGGCTTCAGCGCGAAAAACGCCGCAACGCCGATCAGCACCACAGGCATGACGATCCGCAACACCTCGGCCGGGATCAGGTGAGCCACCAGCGCGCCCAAGGCGCCAAAGACGGCACTGATCGCCGCCATGCCCAGTTGTTCCTGGGGCCTGACATGCCCCGCGCGGGCATAGGTCAGCATCGCCGTGCCCGCGCCGAAGGTCCCCTGCAGCTTGTTGGTTGCCAGGGCTTCGACCGGCGAGGCCCCCGCCAGCAAAAGGGCCGGGACCGAGATCAGCCCGCCCCCGCCCGCGATGCTGTCGATCAGCCCGGCGCAGAAAGCGGCGAGGACCAGCAGGAGGGCGAGATGGGTGGCGACTTCGAACATGGCCCGGCTTTCTCGCCGGTTCCGGGTCCGGGGGCAAGGGGGCCGGCTCGGGGGGCATCGAGCCCCCGCTCGTCGGCGCTGCCGCGGAAGGCCGGTCCATGGGGGGCGGGTGGAAAGGTCGGCTGCCCCCAGCGGGGAGAATTCGTGCCAAGAGGGCGGCGCAATTTCCTCTTGGGTCAGATCCGCCCCGATGTGGATAGGAGGACGCGTCGCGCGTCAGCGCTTGGTCTGCCTGGTCGGTCAGGCGACATCAAAGTCGTCGCGGCTGTAGCCCTGCAGGTAGAGAAGCGCCGTCAGGTCGCCGTGGTTCACCCGGACCTCGCACTTGGCCTGGACCTTCGGCTTGGCGTGCAGCGCCACGCCGGTTCCTGCGGCAAGCAGCATCGGCAGGTCGTTGGCGCCATCGCCCACCGCCATTGCCTCGTCCGGGGTGATCCCGAGGCGGGCTGAGATCTCCTGCAGCGCCTGAAGTTTGGCCTCCTTCCCCAGGATCGGCTCGGCCACGGTTCCGGCCAGCCGACCGGCCTCGATATGCAGGGTGTTCGCCCGGTTCTCGTCGAAGCCCAGTTGCGCGGAGACCGCCTTGGTAAATGCCGTAAACCCACCGGAGACCAGCGCGGCATAGGCCCCATTGGCCTTCATCGTGGCCAGCAGCGCCTTGCCCCCTGGCATCAGCGTGATGCGGTCGCGCAGGACCTGGGCGATCACCCCCTCGGGCAGGCCCTTCAGGAGGCTCACCCGTTCGCGCAGCGCGCCTTCGAAATCCAGCTCACCATTCATCGCCCGTGCGGTGATGTCGGCCACATGTGCGCCGACCCCGGCCTCGTCAGCCAACTCATCGATGCATTCCTGCCGGATCATCGTGGAATCCATGTCCGCGATCAGGAGGCGCTTCTTCCGGCCCTCGGCCTTCTGCACCACCATGTCCACGCGCAGCGCCTGCAGACCCTCCCAGACCTCCCAGCGGTTCTCGGGCAGCGCTTCGAGGTCGAACTCTGCCGCCACGCCGGGATCGAGCCAGCGCGCCTCTCCTCCGCCCCAGGCATTGCGCAGGGATTCGACCGTCACCCGCTCCAGGACCGGGGTTTCGGGGCTGGTCAGCAGGGTCACGACATGCATGGGAGAAGTTTCCGATAGTAAACAGAGGTGTCGCTTTTTCGCGACGATGCGGCGCAATAGCGCGATTTTTCCGCTTGCACCAGAGCGGGCGGGCCCTTATCCCCGGCGGCGGGACACCCCTCCCCAACGAGGGGCTTCTAGCTGGAAGGCTACCATGACAGACCTGACCCCGCCGGCCAAGCGCCCGGCCAATCCGCGCTTCTCCTCGGGCCCCTGCCGCAGGGGCCCGAG
>JBKHWC010000018.1:0-46696 GCA_046569765.1 Alphaproteobacteria bacterium
GCGGGGATATTTGGACAAAGATGAAACTGGCCCATTCATCTTTGCCCAAATATCCCGGGGAGCTCGAGGGGCAGCGCCCCTCGTCAGCCGAGGAGGAGGGCGCAAGCCCCGACGACGAGAGGAAAGACTTGCGCCTGCCAAGGCGCCCCGCTTGAGAGCCGCCCCTAGACCTGCAGAAGTCGGCCTCCCTCCTGCGCCGAAGCCTCTGCGCGGTCCAGCAGCCGCTGTAGCGCTGCGCCCCGGGCGAAGTCTGGCTCGGCCAGCCCCTCGCCCCGGATCGCCGCGATGAAGCGCTGGTAGATCGTCGGGACCGGCGGGCAGTCCACCTCATGCCAGACCGCCGTCTGCACGTCAGTCCCGAGGCAGGCGCGCAGCCGGCTTTCCGCCTTCTCGAAACTGACCTCCAGCCCACCCGTCAGCCCGTATAGCCTGAGCCGCAGGTCGTTCAGATGGCCCGTCGCAAAGCGTGTCGCCGCCACCGTCCCGAGCGCCCCATTGGCCAGCCGCAGCTGCATCGTCGCGCTGTCATTCGCATCCAGCACATAGTCGCCGATCCGCCCCCCCGGCGCCTTGTCGAAGGTCTGCAGCAGGCACGAAACCTGCGTCGCCTCCACCCCGGCGATATAGGTCGCAAAGTCCAGGATATGGATCCCCACATCCCCCAGCACGCCCTTCGACCCATGCGCGGTCGACAGCCGCCACAGCCATTGCGGCTCGCGGTCCCACTGGCCCCAGGCGGGCTGGGTGAGCCAGCTTTGCAGGTAGCTCGCCTCGAAATGCCGGATCTCGCCGATCGCCCCCTCGCGCACCATCTCGGCCGCCTTCTGCAAGGCGGCGACGTTGCGGTAGGACAGGTTCACCATGTTCACCACGCCCGCATTGCTGGCGGCCTCGGCCATTTCCTCGGCATGGGCGGCGTTGGTGGCCAGCGGCTTTTCGCAGAGCACATGCTTGCCCGCGGCCAAAAGGGGCAGGGTGGTCGCATGATGCGCCGCGTCGGGCGTCACGTTCGTCACCGCGTCGAACTCGCCCCAGGCCAGGGCCTCGGCCAGGCTGGCGAAGCCATGCGGGATGCCATGCGCCGCCTGGAAGGCCGCCAGCGGCTCGGGCCGGGTGTCGACGCCCCCTACCAGAGACACGCCGGGGATGGCCGCGAAATGCTCGGCATGGTTCTTCGCCATGCCGCCGGTGCCAAGGATCAGAAGCCGGACCGGGCGCATCAGCGATACCCAGCCTCGCCGTCATGGTGCAGGCGGGGGCCGCGTTCCACGATGGGTTCCAGCGCCTTCGCCACCGGGCGGTTCGGCGCATCCGTCGGGTTCACCAGCCGCGCCTCGGGGTTATGCGCCCAGCGGACGGCATTCGCGATCACCTGCTGTACCAGCGGCTGGTGATAGGTCGGATAGGTCTCATGCCCCGGCCGGAAGTAGAACACATTCCCCGCCCCCCGCCGCCAGGTCAGGCCCGAGCGGAACACCTCGCCGCCCTGGAACCAGCTGACGAAGACCGTCTCCATCGGTTCCGGCACGCCGAAGGGCTCGCCGTACATCTCCTCATGCTCGAGCTCGAAATGATCCGGGATGCCGCGCGCGATCGGGTGCTGGCGGCTGGTGACCCAGATCCGCTCCCTCTCTCCTGCCTCGCGCCACGAAAGGTTGCAGGGTGTGCCCATCAACCGCTTGAACGGCTTGGCAAAATGGGCCGAGTGCAGGAAGATCATCCCCATCCCGGACCAGACCGCCTCGGCCACACGTTCCGTCACCGCGTCCGACACATCGCCATGCGCGGCATGGCCCCACCAGATCAGCACATCGGTTGCCGCCAGCCGTTCCGCCGTCAGCCCGTGCTCGGGCTCCTGCAGGGTGGCGGTGGTGGCGCTGATCCCGTCCTGGTGGTTCAGCGCCTCGGCAATCGTGCCGTGCATGGTCTTGGGATAGATCTCGGCCACGATGCGGTTCTTCTGCTCATGGACATTCTCGCCCCAGACGGTGACGCGGATCGGCATGGTGTTCTCCTTTTCCTTGGCGCGGACCCTAGGTTCCAAAGCGCTTTGAGTCAACGCGCCGGGCTTGCATCGGCGGAACGGGCCGCAGATGCTGGCAGGCATGGCGCAAGGTGCAACGCTTCGGCTGCGGCTTTTGTTCGACGACCGGCTGGTCTTCGGCCCCGGCAAGGCCGAGCTACTGGCCCGGATCGAGGAGACCGGCTCCATCGCCGCGGCCGGCCGGGCGATGGGGATGAGCTACAAGCGCGCCTGGGCGCTGGTGGAAGAGATGAACGCTGCTTTCCGTGCGCCCCTCGTCAGCAGTGCGCGCGGCGGGGCGGGGGGTGGTGGGGCGCAGTTGACCCCAGAGGGGCGTGAGGTGCTGGAAGCCTACCGCGCGATGCTTGCCGCCGCCGAACAGGCCGCTGCGCCAGGGATCGCACGGATCGCGGCGCTGCTGCGGGATATGTCCGACGGGAAATAACGCTTGCACCAGCTTGAGCTCTCGATATGTCTAGGTAGACATATCGGAGAGCCCATGCGCGCCCTTGCCCTTCTTGCGATGCTGTTGCCCACACCGTCTATGGCCGAGGTCACCGTCTTTGCCGCGGCCAGCCTGAAGACCGCGCTGGACGAGATTGCGGCCGGATACACGGCGGCCACCGGAACTCCGGTGACTTTGTCCTATGGCGGCAGCTCCGCCCTGGCGCGCCAGATCGAGCAGGGCGCCCCGGCAGATATCTTCCTGTCGGCCTCGACCGCCTGGATGGACGACCTGGCCGAAAAGGCGCTGATCCAGCCGGACAGCCGGCTGGACCTGCTGGGCAACAGCCTGATCCTGATCGCCCCCGGCACCGCGCAGCCGTTGACCATCGATTCCAGCCTTGACCTGCCGGGCCTTCTGGACGGGGGCAAGCTGTCGATGGCGACGGTCGACTCCGTTCCCGCCGGGCAATACGGCAAGGAGGCGCTGGAAAGCCTCGGCCTCTGGGCCGCCGTCCAACCCGACATCGTGCAATCAGAGAATGTCCGCGCGGCGCTGCAGCTGGTGGCCCTGGGCGAGGCGGCGCTGGGGATCGTCTATGCCTCGGACGCCATTGCCGAACCCGGAGTGACGGCGATCGGCACCTTCCCGGCCGACAGCCACACGCCGATCACCTATCCCGCCGCGCTGACCCTCGAGGCGGATTCCGAAGCGGCGGCCTTCCTCGACCACCTCTCGACGCCCGAAGCGACGGCGGTCTTTGGCGCAAACGGCTTCTTGCCCCTGACGCCCGCGCCGTGACAGCATACTGCCCATGTTCGCCGCCCTGTCCCCGGAAGAAACCACGGCCCTGATCCTGTCGCTCAAGGTTTCGCTCTGGGCGATGCTGGCCAGCCTGCCCCTGGGCATCCTGGCCGCCTATGCGCTGGCGCGCTGGCGCTTTCCGGGTCATGGCCTTCTGAACGGGCTTGTCCACCTGCCGCTGATCCTGCCGCCGGTGGTGACGGGCTACCTCCTCCTCCTCGCCTTCGGCCGCCAGGGCTGGATCGGCGCGCCGCTTTGGGACTGGTTCGGCCTGACCTTCGCGTTCCGCTGGACGGGGGCCGCCCTTGCCGCCGCCGTCATGGCCTTTCCGCTCATGGTCCGCGCCATCCGTCTGGCGATCGAGGCGGTGGACCCGAAACTGGAACAGGCCGCCGCCACACTGGGCGCCGCGCGGCCGGTGGTCTTTCTGACCGTCACGCTGCCCCTGATCCTGCCCGGCATCATCGCCGGGGCCATCCTCGCCTTCGCCAAGGCGATGGGCGAATTCGGCGCGACCATCACCTTCGTCGCCAATATTCCCGGCCAGACCCAGACGCTGCCCACCGCGATCTACAGCTTCCTCCAGGTTCCGGGGGGAGACGCCGCCGCCTGGCGTCTGGTCCTGATCTCGGTCGCCGTGGCGCTGCTGGCGCTGGCTCTGTCGGAATGGCTCTCGCGCCGGGTCGCCGCAAGGATCGCCGGTCGATGACGCTGGAGATCCGCCTTTCCCACCAGTTCCCCGGCTTCCGGCTGGAGGTGGACCTGACCGCGCCTCCCGGCCTGACCTGCCTTTTCGGCCGCTCCGGTTCGGGCAAGACCACGATCATCAACGCCGTCGCAGGGCTCTTGCAGCCCGACCGGGCCGAGATCATCCTGGACGGCCAGCCCCTCCACCACCTGCCGCCGCACAAGCGCGGGATTGGTTATGTCTTTCAGGACGCAAGGCTTTTCCCTCACCTCACCGTCCTGGGCAACCTGACCTACGCCACCCGCATCCGCCGCCGCGCCCCGCGCGACCTTGACCGCATCGTCGCCCTCCTCGGCATCGGCGCACTGCTGGGCCGCCGCCCCGGCACGCTGTCCGGTGGGGAACGACAGCGCGTCGCCATCGGCCGCGCGCTTCTGTCCGACCCCCGTCTCATCCTGATGGACGAGCCCCTCGCCGCGCTGGATGAAGCCCGCAAGGCCGAGATTCTGCCCCATATCGAAACCCTGCGCGACGAGCTTGGCCTCCCCATCCTCTACGTCAGCCACGCCCTGCCCGAGGTCGCGCGCCTGGCCACCACCATCGCGGTGATCGACGCGGGCCGCCTGGTCGCGCAAGGCCCCGCCGCCCGCCTCCTCTCCGACCCCGCCACCGCGCCGCTTCTGGGCCTTGCCGATGCCGGCGCCATCCTCACCGCCCGCATCGCCGCGCAGGAGTCCGACGGCCTCACCCGTGTCGAGACCGCCGCCGGCCCCCTCTGGCTTCCCCGCCTCACCGGGGCGCCGGGCCGCCCGGTCCGCCTGCGCATCGCCGCGCAGGATGTGATGCTTGCCACCGAGCGGCCCACCGGCCTGTCCGCCCTGAACATCCTGCCCGCCCGCATCCTGTCCCTGCGCGAGGCCGATGCCACCGGCATGCTGGTGCAGCTTGACCTGGCAGGCCAGCCGCTCCTGGCCCGTGTCACGCAACGCTCGGTCCAGGCGCTGCACCTCGCCCCGGGGCGCGAGGTCTTTGCCATCGTCAAATCGGTCGCCATGGCCCGCGACGCCTCCAGCGGGGCCGACGCCCCCCAAGGATAGTCCCGGCGGGGGCGGGCCCCGGTAGACTGGCGTATCAATAACCCGTCAGCGACCAGCGCGCGGGCATCTCCTGCGTTGACAGACAGACCGTCCGCCAGAGTAGACTTTTCCGGCATGGGGCAGGCGCGCAGAGCCGTGTCCCCGGCGTTCGACCAGAAGGCGGGCCAACCCGCCCCCGTCCATCCAACCAGGGAGACAATCCGTGACTCATCGCATTTCTGGCTTCACCCGCCGCCGCTTCCTGCAGGGCTCGGCTGCCGGGCTTGGCGCCCTTGCCGCCCCGGCGATCATCTCGTCCAAAGCGCTGGCTTCCTCGGGCGAGCTGAACTTCGTCGGCTGGGCGGGCTATCCCGGCCTCGTCGAAAAGGCCTTCCCCGCCTTCGAGGCCGCGACCGGCATCAAGGTCAACTACAAGGAGGTCCCCGACCAGGACACCATGTTCGGCGAAGCCAAGGTTGCCTTGCAGACCGGCGGCGCCGACATCATGGAGCCGACGATCGACCGCGTCGCGGCCTGGAACTCGAACGGCCTGATTGCCGGCTGGGATGACGCCAAACTGGCGCTTGGCAATTATCTTCCCGGCCTGATCGACGGCAATGCCGAACAGATGGCCCGGGTGGACGGCAAGCTGATGATCGCCCCCACCAACTGGGGCACGGAATCGATGGTGGTCCATTCCGCCGATGCCAAGCTGTCGACCCCGCCCTCGCTGGGCGACCTCTTCAACCCGGAAAACCCCGCCACGCTGCGCCCCCATTCGGCGCTGGCCGCGATGGGCCGCTGGCTGGACGCCCAGGGCCAGCTGCCGCGCCCGTTCATCGACAGCTACAACGACATGGAGGCGATGGTCCAGCTTTGGGACATCGCTCTGGCCAAGGCGATCGAGATGAAAGGTAACGTCGTCCAGTGGTGGACCGGCGAGAACGACGCCAATGCGGGCTTCACCGCCAATGGCGCGACGGTCGGCCTGTGCTGGGATTCGACCGGCTACAACTTGCGCAACGACGGTTACGGCTATGTCGCCCCGGTCGAGGGCGCCTTTGCCTGGAATCAGGGTCTGATCCTGATGAAGAACGCCACCAACGTCGATCAGGCGCATGAGCTGGCCAAGTTCATCTCCACGCCCGAGGGCTCGGCGATCTGGGCGACCGCCTTCTCGTCGAACCCGGTCAGCCAGGGCGGCTACGAACAGCTCGGCCCCGAGGTCGCCGACTATTACGGCAAGTTCCTCACCGCCGAGACCTCGGCCAACCTCTGGTGGTGGCCTGCCCAGTCGGCCGAATTCATCGCCAAGCGCACCGAATACGCCGACAAGTACAAAGCGGCCTGAGCCTTCGCCTAAGCATCTGAGGCGACAGACAGAAATGCCTGTCGCCTTTTCACTGGTCCGATCTTTCACCTGACACGGAACTGTCGCATCTTTCTGCCATGTGGCAGCCAAGCGCATGACGCGCCACGACCCAAAGAAGGAGTAACCTGCTGATGACCCTTTCCCTCAACCGCCGTCGCTTCCTGCAGACAACGGCCGCCGGGGCCGGCCTTCTGGCCGCGCCGGCGATCATCTCGTCCAAGGCGCTGGCCTCGTCGGGCGAGCTGAATTTCATCGGCTGGGCGGGCTATCCCGACCTGGCGGAAAAGGTCCTGCCGGCCTTCGAGGCCGCGACCGGCATCAAGGTGAACTTCAAGGAAGTCCCCGACCACGAAACCATGTACGCCGAATCGAAGATCGCCATGGAAACCGGCGCTCTCGATCTGGTGGAAACGACGATCGACCGCTGGGGCAGCTACAATGCCAACGGCCTGCTGCAGGCCTGGGACGAATCGATGCTGGACCTCTCGGTCTACCTGCCGGGCCTGGCCGATGGCGCCGCGGGCGAGATGTCGCGCCTGAATGGCGGTCTGATGATCGTCCCCTCGGTCTGGGGCACCGAGGCCCTGGTCGCCTCGGCCGATGCCAAGCTGTCGTCGCCCGCCTCGCTGGGTGACCTGTTCAGCGCCGACAACGCCGCCACGCTGCGCCCCCATTCGGCCCTGGCCGCGATGGGCCGCTGGCTGGACGCCCAAGGCAAGCTGCCGCGCCCGTGGAACGACAGCTACAAGGACATGGCCGCGATGACCGAGCTGTGGGACATCGCGCTGGCCGAAGCGATCAAGCTGAAGGGCAACGTCGTCCAGTGGTGGACGGGCGAGAACGAGGCCGTCGCCGGCTTCCAGGCCAATGGCGCGACCATCGGCCTGTGCTGGGATTCGACCGGCTTCAACGTCCGCAACGACGGCTACAAGTACATTGCTCCGGTCGAGGGCGCCTTCGCCTGGAACCAGGGCTTCTCGCTCCTCAAGGGCGCCAAGAACGTCGAGGCCGCCGCCGCGCTGGCCAAGTTCGTCGCCTCGCCCGAGGCTTCGGCCCAGTGGGCCACTGCCTTCAAGGCCAACCCGGTCGCCAAGGGCTCGGCCGAGTTCATGGACCCGGAGATCGCCGCCTATTTCGCCGGCACCTTCGACGACGCCGCGCTGAACTCGCTGTGGTGGTGGCCCGAGCAGACGGCCGAATTCGTCGCCAAGCGCAGCGAATACGCCGACAAGTACAAGGCGGCCTGATCCCCTCGCAGAACCGGGAACGCCGGGCCCGAAAGGGTCCGGCGTGCCTTATTCGGGCTGCGGCATGTCGGTCCGTGCCCAGTGATCGCCGCGGCCTCGCGTTAGCGATTGAACGGGCGGGATCGCCTGCTACTTTGAACCACAAAAAGACGTCATCACCAGGGGGACACCAAGGGCATGAGCGCCGGGATCGATCTTGAAAACGTCTGTTGCGACTTCGGCAGCTTCCGCGCAGTCGACAACGCCAGCGTCTCCATCCGCCCCGGCGAGTTCTTCTCGTTCCTCGGCCCCTCGGGCTGCGGCAAGACAACGATCCTGCGCATGGTCTCGGGCTTCATCGAACCCACCCAGGGCGTGATCCGTATCGGGGGCGAGGATGTGCGCGGCAAACGCCCGAACCAGCGCCCCACCGCGCTGATCTTCCAGAACCTCGCGCTTTTCCCACTCATGCCGATCTGGGAGAACATCTCCTTCGGGCTGGAGGTGCGCGGCGTCGACAAGGCCACCCGCCGGAAGAAGGCCGAGGAACTGCTGAACCTCGTCGACCTCCCTGGCGCGGCCGACAAGATGGTCAGCCAGCTGTCCGGTGGCCAGAAACAGCGCGTCGCCATCGCCCGCGCGCTTGCCGTCGAGCCCAAGGTCATGCTCCTGGACGAACCGCTCTCCGCGCTCGACCTGAAACTCCGCCAGCACATGCGCGCCGAACTTCGCGCCATCCAGCAGCGCACCGGCGTCACCTTCATCTACATCACCCATGACCAGGGCGAGGCGCTGGCCATGTCCGACCGCGTCGGCGTCATGAGCCAGGGCCGGATCCAGCAGATCGCCGACCCGCGCGAGATCTACAACAGCCCCGTCAACGGCTTTGTCGCCAGTTTCGTCGGCGAAAACAACATCTTCCAAGGCGAGGTCCAGCAGACCGCCGATGGCCTGGCCAGCTTCGCCACCCCCCACGGCACCTTCCGCGCCCGCCTCGGCGATCTGCAGGGCAAGCCCGGCAAACTGTATGTCCGGCCCGAGCACACGATCATCACCCCGACCCCCGCGACGGAAAACTCGGTCCCGGTCACGATCAGCGACATCTCCTTCGAGGGCAGCTTCATCGCCGTCCACGCCACCAGCGACACCGGCGCCACCCTCACGGCCGAGATCCGCAACGACGGCTCCGCCACCGTGCCGGAAAAGGGCGCCCGGGCCCATATGTCCTTCGACCCCGCCCGCGCCGCGATCCTTCCCGACGCCAGCGTCAGGGGCTGACCCATGCAGGACCTCCTCCGCCGCTACGGCCCCGGCCTCACCCTGATCATGGCGCTTCTGGTGGCCTTCTGGCTTGTCATGCTGGTGATCGTCCCCAACATGACGCTCTTCGAACAGAGCTTCCGCCCCTACCTCCCCGTGACCGAGATCGGCGGCCCCCGCGACACCTATGGTATCGGGAACTACCTCAAGGTCTTCGACGGCAGCATCGAACGCAGCCTGTTCGGGATCAGCTTCACTATCCCGGTCCATGTGATGACCTTCGGGCTGACGATCTGGTATTCCATGGTCGTCACCGCGCTTTGCTTCCTTCTGGCCTATCCGCTGGCCTATTACATGGCCAAGATCGTCAACCCGCGCTCCTTGCCGACGCTGATCCTGCTGCTCTTCATCCCGCTCTGGGTGTCCGAGGTCCTGCGCGCCTTCGCCTGGTGGATCATCCTGGCGTTCAAGGGTCCGCTCAACGCGCTGCTCCTCGGTCTCGGCCTGATCGAGGACCCGATCCGCTGGACCAACATGGGCTATACCGGCGTCGTGATCGGGCTGATCTACACCTATGTCCTGTTCATGCTGTTCCCGATCTACAACGCGATCCAGTCGCTGGACACCAACCAGATCGAGGCGGCCGAGGATCTGGGTGCGCCCTGGTGGAAGATCCACTGGCGCATCGTCCTGCCCCATGCCAAGCCCGGCATCGCCAGCGGATCGGTCATGGTCTTCATGCTGTCGGCCGGCTCGCTGCTGGTACCGTCCATCCTCGGCTCGACCACCTCGCAGTGGTTCACCCAGACGATCAACCAGTGGTTCAACGACGCGCTCGACTGGAACACCGCCTCGGCCTATGCCTTCCTGCTTCTCCTGCTCTGCACCGTCTTCGTCTCGATCGCGATGCGGCTCTTCCGGGTGAAGCTGTCGGACATCGCGAAGTAGGGAAGGGGGATCATGCACAAGTTTCGCCAGAACCTCGCCCATCTCTACATGGTGCTGTTCCTGATCTTCCTCCTCGCGCCGCTGGTCGTGATGTCGGGGGCGGCCTTCAACGACTCGAAGCTCCCCTCGATCGTGCCCTGGCGCGGCTTCACGACCATGTGGTTCTCCGAGATGATCGCCGACCAGCGCATGATGCTGGCCTTTGTCAACACTCTCTGGGTCGCGGTGGCGGTGGCGGTCCTGTCGGTCATCGTCGGCACGGCCTCGGCCATCCTGATCAACTCGATCTCGGGCCGGGTGCGGACGGTCCTCTACGGGATGATGATCTCGACCATCCTGATCCCCGGCGTGGTGATCGGCATTTCCACCATGATCATGTGGACCAAACTCGGCGGGGCGATCTTCGGCCCCGACGGCAAGCCCTGGCCCTTCATCCCGGGCCTGCATCTCTCGGTCCTGGGCCAGGTCAGCTATATCGCCGCCATGGTCATGCTTCTGGTGCTCGCGCGGCTGCAAAGTTTCGACGCCGGGCTGGAAGAGGCCGCGCTTGACCTTGGCGCCAGTCATGCCCAGGTGATGCGCCGGATCGTGCTGCCGCATCTCTATCCCGCGATCGGCGCAGGGGCGGCGGTGGCCTTCTTCCAGTCGATCGAGAATTTCAACGTCACGCAGTTCACGCGCGGCGGGGCCGATACGCTGACGGTCTACGTCTTCTCCAAGGTCCGCTCGGGGATCACGCCCACGATTAACGCGCTCGCCTTCCTCTTGATCTGCGCCACGCTGGTTCTGGCCCTGGCCTATGAGATCAACCGCCGCCGCCGCGCCCGCATCGACTCCGCCCGCGAGGCCGAGGCGCGCCGGGCCGAGGAAGCCGCGCAATGACCTTTCGGGAGCGGCCTGCCTGGTCCGCGCCCGAACCGGCCCGTCGGCCTCAGCCCGATGTCGGCGGCAGGCGGCGCCGGGCATGGGCGTGACAGGCCTTGGTCTCGAGCTGCCCCTTGCCCCGGCATCGCGGCGATCCATCACCATCACCAGGTCATCGGTGACATCGGTCCCGAAGCGGCTGTCGGTCGGCTTCGCCACCGCCACGGTGCCCGCCGCCTCGATCGACAGACGCTCCGCGACGATGGGCGAGCTTTCGGTCGCGGTTTCCTCCGCCTTTATCCAGGCGATGAACGCCTCCTGCGGAAAGAGTTCATCGGTTTCGGCGCAATGGCCGACCTGTACGGCACCGGGAGGGACGGCGGGCCGCAGCCTGGCCTCATCGCCCAAGCACATGCCCTTCAGATCGACCATGACCACCGCCCGCACCGCATCATGCCCTGCCGCCCAGGCATGGCCCCTCTCTTGCGCTCCCGGCGTCAGGATGCACGGCCGGCGCCGATGCGCCAGGTCCCGCTGGGCAATCAGCCCAACCCAGGCCTTTCATACTGGCCCAAATATCCCCGCCGGAGGCTCCGACGCCGCCCCCGGTCGCAAGATGTCAGGACTGACGCGCCCTGGCTCGGCCGCCCAAGACGTTAAGGCTTCGTAAATTCCCGCAGCCAAGCCGTTGATTTCAAATGATTCTCAATGGTGTCCACGCGCGGACAGCCTCAGCCCAGGGCGTAGCCCGCCCCCCGCACTGTCCGCACCGGATCAGAGCCCCCGAACTGCATCAACGACTTCCGCAGCCGCCCGACATGGACGTCCACCGTCCGGGTGTCGACATAGATGTCCCGCCCCCAGACCAGGTCCAGAAGCTGCTCACGGCTGAAGACCCGCCCCGGTCGCTCCATCAGCGTGACCAAGAGCTTGAACTCGGTCGGCCCCAGCTTCAGCACCTTGTCGCCCCGGTAGACCCGGTGGCTTTCCGGGTCCAGCCGGATATCCTCATGCTCCAGCACCATCCCCGCCGTCGAGGGCCGGACCCGCCGCAGCTGCGCCCGCGCCCGCGCCATCAGTTCCAGTACCGAATAGGGCTTGATCACATAGTCATCCGCCCCGGTCTCCAGCCCCCGGATCCGGTCCACTTCCTCGGCCCGGGCGCTCAGCATGATGATCGGGATGCCCCGCGTCTCGGGCCGCATCTTCAGCCGCCGGCAGACCTCGATCCCCGAGACCTTGGGCATCATCCAGTCCAGGATGATGATGTCCGGCTCTTCCTCGTCGACCAGGACCATCGCGTCCTCGCCGTTGTCGGCCTGGGTCACGGCGAACCCTTCTGCTTCCAGGTTGTAGGCCAGGACCGTCCGCTGCGCGGGCTCGTCTTCGACCAGAAGGACCTTCGGCTGCCCGGACCGTGCCATCTCAGGCCCCCAGTCCCGTGCTGTCGACCTTCGGCCGTTCATCATCCGGCATCTCGCCGGTCACCAGGTAGATCACCTGCTCGGCCACGGCGGTCGCATGGTCGCCCACCCGCTCGATGTTCTTGGCGATGAAATGCAGATGCATGCAGGGCCCGATGTTGCGGGGGTCTTCCATCATGTGGGTCAGAAGCTCGCGGAAGATCGAGTTGTACATCTGATCCACCTCGCGGTCGCGGTTGCGCACATCCTCGGCCAGGGCCACGTCGCGGCGGATATAGGCGTCCAGCGCGTCCGACAACATCTGCACCACCGACTTCGCCAGCCGCCGGATCGCGGACGAGGCCCCGGGGACCTGCGCCATCTGCGACAGGACCGTTGTCCGCTTGGCCAGGTTCTTCGCGTAATCCCCCGACCGCTCCAGCGCGGCGGCGATCTTCATCACGGTCAGCACGGTGCGCAGGTCACTCGCCGCCGGCGCCCGCAGGGCCAGAAGCCGCGCGCAGCCGGAATGGATCTGGTCCTCCAGCGCATCGATGGCAGCGTCCCCGACGCGGACGCGCTTTGCCAGCTCTTCATCACGGGTTTCCAGCGCCTCGGCCGCGTCAAGAAGGGCGGTCTCGACCAGGCCCCCCATGCGCATCACCAGGGCCTGCATGGCTTCAAGGTCGCGGTCGAAGGCCGACAGGATATGGGCGGAAGTCATGGCGGCTCTCCTTATCCGATCCGGCCGGTGATGTAGGATTCGGTGCGCGGATCCTTCGGATTGGTGAAGATCTGCGTGGTGTCGCCGTATTCAACGAGGCTGCCAAGGTGGAAGAAGGCGGTCTTCTGGCTGACCCGAGCAGCCTGCTGCATGGAATGGGTGACGATCACCACCGAGAACTGGTTGCGCAGCTCGTCGATCAGCTCTTCGACCTGCGCGGTCGCGATCGGGTCCAGCGCCGAACAGGGCTCGTCCATCAGCAGGACTTCGGGCGCGGTCGCAACCGCGCGGGCGATGCACAGCCGCTGCTGCTGGCCACCCGACAGGCCGGTCCCCGGAGCATCCAGCCGGTCCTTCACTTCGTTCCACAACGCGGCTTTCTTCAGCGAGGTCTCCACGATCTGGTCCAGCTCGGCCTTGTTGCGGGTCATGCCGTGGATGCGGGGACCGTAGGCCACGTTATCATAGATCGATTTCGGAAACGGGTTCGGCTTCTGGAACACCATGCCGACCTTGGCGCGCAGCTGCACCGGATCGACGCGCGGGTCATAGATGTCCTCGCCATCCAGCAGGATCTTGCCCCCGACCTTGGCCGAGGCCACAGTGTCGTTCATCCGGTTCAGGCAGCGCAGGAACGTCGACTTGCCGCAGCCCGACGGCCCGATGAAGGCGGTGACCGAACGATCAAGGATTTCGACATCCACGTCGCGCAGCGCATGATTCTGACCGTACCAGACCTGCACGCCCTTCGCCGAGATCTTGGCGACCCCCGCGGAAAGTTCCTGCTCCATCACCCGCATTCCGTCCATCGTTCCGCTCCACACCGCGTCCCCGCTTTAGGGGCGCTGGGTAAAGCCTATGCGACAGAAGTGTAACAGCCCTGTGACAGCACGTCATCCACGGGCAAGCAGCGCGTCGATCTCGTCGCGAGAGGGCATGGCAGGCGCGGTCCCGGGCCGGGTCACGCTGATCCCGGCGGTGGCGCAGCCGAAGCGGACGGCGTCCACCACGTCGCGGCCCTCGGACAGGGCCACGGCGAAGCCGCCGTTGAAGGCATCGCCCGCGCCCGTCGTTTCCACCACTGGCCCCGCGCTGATCACCGGGACATGGACGCTGCGGCTCCGGTCCCGATACAGCGCGCCATTGCCGCCCAGGGTGATGACAACTGCGCCGACGCCCCGGTCAAGAAGCGCATCGGCGGCGCGTTCCGCCTCCGCCAGAGTGGTGACGGGCAGGCCGGTCAGCCCCTCGGCTTCGGATTCGTTCGGGGTGAGGTAGTCGCACAGTGCCAGAAGATCATCGTCCAGCGCGGCTGCAGGGGCGGGGTTCAGGATCGTGGTCACCCCCGCGGCGCGGGCGATCTCCAGCCCGCGCCGGGCGGCCGGGATCGGCTGTTCCAGCTGGGTGACAAAGACCGAGGCGCTGCGGATGAGGTCCGCCTTGGCGTCAAGGTCCGCAGGCTCGATCCGGGCGGCGGCCCCGGGCGAGACGATGATGGCATTGTTGCCGGACGCCTCTTCCAGGAAGATGAAGGCCGCGCCGGTGTAGCTTTCGGCGTCCTCGGTGACCTCGGGGACCACCCCGGCCTTGCCCCAGGTCGACCGCGCGATCTGGGCAAAGTCGTCTTGCCCCAGCCGGGTGATGAAATGCGTCCGCCCGCCTGCCATCGCGGCGGCGACCGACTGGTTCGAGCCCTTGCCCCCCGGCCCCAGCGCGAAGGTGCGGCCCAGGATGGTCTCGCCCATCTTCGGCATCCGGTCGGCGCGATAGGCGGTGTCGGCAACGAAGATGCCAAGGATCACGATCGGTTTCGTCATTCTCAAGCCTTCCAGATCAAGCCTCGGGCGGGATCACGCCCTTGCGGAACATGAAGCAGCCGTAGAAGCGCCGCTCGCCGGTCTGAAGGACGGCGTAGGACCTGCGCGCCATGTCATAGAAGGCGAAGCGTTCGATGCTGATCATCGGGCGCGGCCGCCCCTCGGCGCGGTCGATCTGGGCCTGAACCTCCTGCTGGACGGGCGGCACCTCGTCCGGCGCGCCCACGACCTCCATCCGGCCGGCAAAGTCATCCACGAAGGTGTCCAGCGGCAGGACCGAAAGGATCGCATGCGCCGCCTCGCCCGCCGTCAGGTTCTCCATCCGCAGGAGTTTCCCGGTCACAGTTGCCCGCGCCACGCTGTCGGCCGGAAAATTGGTGTCCGCCAGAATCAGCACATCGCCATGCCCCATCGCGCGCAGGACGCCCAGCACCTCGGCATTCAGCCGATTGTCGATTCCCTTGAGCACCCCAAAGCCCTCCCCAGCTTCTTCTCTGTTCAAATATCCCGGGGGTCCGGGGGCTGGCCCCCGGTCCGCCGCTTAGCCCAGACGCACGCCCGAGGCCCTGTCGAAGAGATGCACCTTTTCCGCGTCGGGCGCAAAGGTCAGCGCGTCGCCCGGCCGGAACGCCACGCGGTCACGGAACATCGCCACCACCTCCTGCCCGCCCGCGCGCAGGACGACATGCGTCTCGGACCCGGTGGGTTCCACGACCGCCACGGTCCCCGTCAGGCCCTGCGGCCCGACCGTCAGATGTTCCGGCCGGATGCCATAGGTCACCTCACGCCCCTCGGCCATCGGCAATCCCGGCGGCAGGGGCAGGCGAGCCCCCGCGATCTCGATCGCGCCGGACCGGACCACGCCCGGCAGCATGTTCATCGCCGGGCTGCCGATGAAACCCGCGACGAAGGTGTTCGCCGGGCGGTCATACAGGTCCAGCGGCGCGCCGACCTGTTCGATCCGGCCGCCCTGCATGACCACGATCTTGTCGGCCATCGTCATCGCCTCGATCTGGTCGTGGGTGACGTAGACCGTCGTCGTCTTCAGCCGCTGGTGCAGTTCGCGGATCTCGGTCCGCATCTGCACCCGCAGCTTGGCGTCGAGGTTCGAAAGCGGCTCGTCGAAGAGGAAAACCTGAGGGTCGCGCACGATGGCCCGGCCCATCGCGACGCGCTGGCGCTGGCCGCCCGAGAGGGCGCGCGGGTAGCGGTCAAGGTAGGGGGTCAGGCCCAGGATCTCGGCCGCGCGGGCGACTTTGGTGGCGATCGCCTCTTTCGTCTCGCCGCGCATCTTCAAGGCAAAGCCCATGTTCGCGCCCACCGTCTTGTGCGGGTAAAGCGCGTAGTTCTGGAAGACCATGGCGATGTCGCGCTCGGACGGGGCCAGATTGTTGACCCGCCGCTCGCCGATCAGGATGTCGCCCGAGGTGATCTCCTCCAGCCCCGCCAGCATCCGCAGAAGCGTCGACTTGCCGCAGCCCGAGGGGCCGACCAGCACCACGAATTCCCCGTCCGCGATATCAAGGTCCAGGCCGTGCACCACCTGCACCGCCCCATAGGCCTTCTTCAATGCGCGGATCGTCACCCCGGCCATCGCCACCCCCTTCCGGTTTCGGCGCAAGGCTAGCGGGGGCGGCCGGGGCTGTCCACCGGCTGATCATACTAACATGTTAGATTCTTGACAGACCCCGCCCGGCGCTGCCAAGCTGACCCTTGCGACAGCTGCCGGACGCGGGGGAGGGGAGGCCCCTGGGCAGCCGTCTGCGATCACGGCCTTGGTGGTCGCCGACAGTTTTTCCGCACAGCAGGCAACGGGGCCGGTTCCGCAACGGGCACGGCCCGATAAAGGGAGGAACGAACGTGAGAATAGAGCAATACAACGCCCTTATGGCCCGGATGAGCCGGCGCCGGATGCTGCAGGGCGCGACGGCTTTGGGGGCGATGGCCGCGCTGCCGATGACCGCCCGCATGGCCGCGGCCGAGGCGCATGGCAATGTCCGGGCCGAAATCCTGAAGATCCCCGGCGTGGGCATGGGCAGCCCGACCGACGCGCATTGGCAGCAGGTGGGCGAGCTGTGCCTTGGCGCGACCAAGGCCAACGTGGCCGAGGGCGAGTTCGCGGGCGTCGAGCTGACCTTCATGGGCCTGAACAACCAGAACCTGCACAACCTGCTCTTCCGCGGCTTCCTCGCCCCGTGGGAGCGGTATACCGGCGCGAAGATCAACTGGATCGACCTTGCGCAGGCCGACTACAATAGCCGCCTCCAGCAATCCATCGCCACCGGCACCGTCGACTTCGACATCATCGAGATGGGCGCCCCGTTCGAGGGCGACACCGCCGGCCGCGGGTTGCTGGACGAGATGCCGGACTGGGTCGCGGCCCAGATCGACGAAAGCGACCTCGTGGGCTACCTCCAGCCGCCGGTGGGAACCTGGGACGGCAAGAAATACCGCATCACCATCGACGGCGACTGCCATACCTTCGCCTATCGCAAGGACTATTTCGGCGAGGGCGGGATCGGCGGGGCCGAGGTGCCGAAGACCTGGCAGGACGTGAACGCCGTGTCCAAGGCGCTGGTCGGCCAGACCGACCCGCTGACCGGCCTGCCCGCGCATGGCTATCTGGACCCGCTGAAGGGCTGGGGCGGCTTCGGCTTCTACTTCATCGCCAACCGCGCGACCGCCTATGTCAAGCACCCCGACGACCGCGCCTGGCTGTTCGACCCCGAGACGATGAAGCCGCGCGTCAACAACCCCGGCTGGGTCCAGGCGATCCAGGACGTGATGGACCTGATCGCCACCGAAGGCGCCTATCCGGCCGACCAGATCAACGCCGACCCCGGCACTACGGCCTTCTCGCAGTTCCTGGCGGGAACCGGCTCGATGCTGATGTGGTGGGGCGATGTGGGCGCCTCGGCGCGCACCTCTGACACCTCGGTCGTGGGCGATGTGGTGGGCTTCGGGATCAACCCCGGCTCGACCCGGCGCTACAACTCGGCCGCCGGCGCCTGGGAAGAGACCGCCAACGAGGCCCCGCTGATGGCCTATATCGGCTGGGGGATCTATGTGACCTCCCGTGTCTCGGGTGACGAGAAGAAGCGCAAGGCGGCCTGGTCGGCGGCGGCGCATCTGGGCGGCAAGGATCTGTCGCTGTGGACCGCCGCCTATCCCTCGGGCTTCCAGGCCTACCGCAACTCGCACTTCAACTATGAAGAGTGGGAAGCGGCTGGCTATGACCGCGCCTATGTCGAGGACTATCTCGGGTCGAATGCCGACAGCTACAACCACCCGAACGCCGCGATCGAGCCGCGGATCCCCGGCATCTTCCAGTACTACTCGGTGGCCGAGGACGAACTGGCCAAGGGCTTCGCCGGGCAATACGCCAGCGCGCAGGAAACGGCCGATGCCATCGCCGCCGCCTGGGAGAAGATCACCGACCAGATCGGCCGCGACAGCCAGATCGCGCTTTACAAGGCGTCGCTGGGGATGTGACCCCTTCGGAGGGTGGGCAGTATGCCCACCCTACCTTTCCGTCGGGCGCGTCGGACAACCGGCGCGCCTTTTGCCTTCCGGCAGGGCGCTTGCCGAGCCGCCCGGTCGCGGCGCATCCTTGCCCGACATTCGGGGGCCCGATGATGTCGCTTCACAGGAGGATCATTCTGCCCGGTTCTGCATCGCCATGGTATGGCTCTTGATCGATCCGTTTGCGGCGCGGCGCGAGGTACCGCGCGTCCTGCCAGAGACGATCGCGAGACCACCAGTATCAGCTATTTGTGGGGGCCCAGGACGGCTTTGGCCTGAACGCAAACGGGGCGGTCCTCGCCGTGCTTGACCTGTCCGACAGCGTGGCCCCAAGCCTCGCCGAGGGCGGTAGCCTGTGGCTGAACGCCCAGAGCGGCGGCCGCACCGAGGCGGACTGGCAGCCCACGTCCTTCCCTCGCGATGCCCTGCGGATGGGCAAGCTGGACAGCGCGACCGGCGCTTGGCCGGATCCCAAGATCCTTGCCTGTCGCGATCATCACGGCGCCAGACTTGCCATTCCCGGTGACCTTCGGATCGCCCTCGACGCCGCGCTGAATGGGCCGGGCAGCTTCTACGCCCTCGGTCCCGAGGGGCTGGTCGCGGTCGTCGTGCCCAAGACCCGCCTCGCCCATGTGTTCTCCGCCGGATAGCGCTTGCGTCCTGGTTGGCGCCAGCTAACATGTTAGCATGAGCGGCAGCCAGCACCTTCACGTCGTCACCTCGGATGAGATCACCCCGGCCCGGGTCAGGCTGGGGCGTCTGCTGATCTGGGGCTCCGCCGCGCTGATGGCGCTGGTCGCCCTGGCGCAGACGGCACAAGTGCTGGGTTGGCAGGACTTCGGGTTCCAGACCTGGCGGCCCACGCTATATGCCTATTGCCTCTGGGCGACGGCGCTCTGCTGGGCGCAGGTCATCATCCGGGGCGAACAGGGCAAGCGCACGCTTTTCGTCCTGCCCGCCGCGCTGTTCGTCGTGTCGCTGACCGTCTTTCCGCTACTTTTCGGCCTGGTCATCGCCTTCTCCAGCTGGAACCTTTCGAACCCCGACGGAAGGTCCTTCAACGGGGCCGCCAACCTGGTGCAAATGTGGAACGACCCGTTCTACTGGAACGCCCTGGGGAATATGGTCTGGTATGTCCTTGCGATCGTTGTGGAATACGCCATCGCCTTCGGCCTTGCGCTGCTACTGAACGCCCAGATCCGGGCGCGCAAGTTCTTCCGGGTGGCCTTCCTTCTGCCCTTGATGCTCTCGCCGGTGGCGGTCAGCTGGATGATCGGCAAGTCGATGCTCGAGGCCCGGTTCGGCCCGATCTCGCGCCTTGCGCGCGCGCTCGGGGTCGAGAATCCGAGCTTCTTCGAAAGCCCTTGGATGGCCAAGGCGACGATCATGGTGCTGGACGCCTGGACCTTCATCCCCTTCATGATGATCATGCTGCTTGCGGGCCTCCAGGCGATCCCGAAAGAGCTGACCGAGGCCGCCAAGGTCGATGGCGCGCGCGGCTGGAAAGCCTTCTGGGAGGTGACCTTCCCGCTGATGCTGCCGGTCAGCATTACCGCGATCCTGATCCGCATCATATTCAAGCTGAAGCTCGCTGACGTGGTGATCAACGTGACCTCGGGCGGGCCGGGGGGCGCGACCGATACGGTCACCAGCTTCATCTTCCGCGAATACCGCGAGCGGTCGAACGTGGGTTACGGGACAATGCTGGCCATGGTCTACCTGGTGCTGATCGTGATCCTGATGACGGTCCTGATGAAGTGGGCCGGCCGCTACACGAGGCCCCGGACATGACCACGCAGATCTTCCGCGACAGCGAGGCCGACCGCGGCCACCGAGCGAAATGGTGGACCAGCCGGATCGCGATCTACGGGGCGTTGGTCCTGTGGGCGGTGATCTGCCTGTTCCCGATTTACTGGACGCTGACCACCAGCTTCAAGATGGCGCCGGACGTGATGAAGGGCAACATGATCCCCTGGGTCGACTTTGCGCCGAAATGGAAGGGCTGGGAGGCGATCGGGCTGTCGCCGGACACGCTGGGCCAGCAAAGCACGGTCCGGGCCGAGTTCCTGAAACGGTTCACCAACTCGGCCGTGATCGCGCTCAGTTCCTCGACGCTGGCGGTCCTGTTGGGAAGCCTCGCGGCCTATGGGTTGTCGCGGTTCCAGTACAGGTTCGGCTGGATGAAGAACGATGACATCTCGTTCTTCTTCCTCAGCCAGCTTATCCTGCCGCCGGTCGTGCTCGCCCTGCCGTTCCTTGTCCTCTACAAGGAGCTGGCGCTGCTGGACACGCGGGTCGGGCTGATCCTCCTCTACACCCTCACAGTGCTGCCGATCGTGATCTGGATCATGAAGGACCAGTTCGAGACCATCCCGACCGAGCTGGAAGAGGCGGCGCTGGTCGATGGGCTGGGAATCTGGGGGGCGTTCTTCACGATCATCCTGCCGATCGCCCTGCCGGGGATGGTGGCGGCCTTCATACTGTCCCTCGTGCTGACCTGGAACGAGTATTTCTTCGCGGCCCTCCTGACCTCCACCCATGCCAACACCCTGCCGGTGATGGTGGCCTCGCAGACCGGGAGCCAGGGGATCAGCTGGTGGTCGATGGCGGCGCTGTCCTTCGCGGCGATCCTGCCGCTGATCATCATCGGGGTCCTGTTGGAGCGGTTCATCATCAAGGGGATGGCGGCGGGGGCGGTCAAGTGATGTCCACGGTGGACATTTTTCGAAAATCTAGCAAAAACAGTTACTTGGCCAAATCCGTTAACCCTTTGTCAAGGTTTGACGCCGGATGCTGAAGGGGATCGACCAGCGGCTCTCGGCCGAGGTGGTGCATGTGCTGATGCTGATGGGGCATGGCGACGATCTGGTGATCTGCGACGTCAACCACCCGGCGGCGAGCATCGCGAAAGAGACGACCTATGGCCAACTGATCGACATGGCGGGCTGCGATATCCCCACGGCCGCGCGGGCGATCCTGAGCCTGATGCCGCTGGACAGCTTCGTGCCTGCCCCCGTGTCCCGGATGCAGGTGGTGGGCGACCCGGAGGCCGAGGTGCCGGTCTTTGCCCGGATGCAGGCGGTGATCGACGCGGCCGAAGGGCGCCGCGTCGAGATGCAGGCGCTGGAGCGGTTCGATTTCTATGCGGCGGCGAAGCGGGCCTTCGCGATCATCCGCACCGCGGACAGCGGACCCTATGGCTGTTTCATCCTGAAGAAGGGCGTTGTGAACCTGCCGGAATTGTAGGGTGCGCGACATCACGCAGCCTGCGGGGCGTTTCGCGTAGGGGGGGGCGATGTGTCCAGCTTACCTTTGCAGGCCCAGGGCGTGGTGCAGGTGAGACAGGGCGAGGGCCACGCCGCGTTCGCCAAGCTCGGCCGTCGCCTCGGGCGCAGTCCCGGTATACCAGTGCCCGCCCTCGGCCAGCCGGTCCATGTCCACTGTCTGTGGTGCCAGCGCCAGCATCAGCGCGGTCTCGCCGATCCCGGCATGGTCGAAGGGGAAATCCGCACCTTTCGGGAACAGGGGATGGATGCGGATCCAGTTGAACGGGTCCTCGGCCACGGCGTGGCGCGCATAGTAATCCGCCATATCTGGCCTGCCCCACCAGCCGGGGCCGCGCTCGCCCTCCAGATGCCGGAAGATCGCGTTACGGGCGGCGAGGCGAAAGGCGAGGTCGGTCGGCATCCCTTGCGCGAAGTTCTCGGTCTGGTGGTGGATCACGCCATGGATGTTGCGAAAGCCGGTGGCGAGGAGGCCGGAGAACAGCGCCTCGGCCATGGGCAGGAAGGCGGAGGTCTCCACATGCAGGGTGCCCGCGCCGGGGCCCGCAACGGCGTGGCTGGCCGCGCCATAGGCGAAGGGCGGCAGGGTGACGATCCGGTCGCCCAGCCGGGCCAGCGTTTCGGTCACGATCAGAAGGTCCACCCCGGCGGGCAGATGCGCGCCGTGGTATTCCATCACGCCGATTGGCAGGACCACGGGCGTGCCCTCGGCCACGGCGCGGGCGATCTGGTCGGGGCGCATGTGGTCGAAGCGCATCAGCGCGGTCCCAGCGCATGGGCGATGTCGGCGGTCTGCCGGTAAAGCGCCTGCCAGAGCGGGTATTGCCGGTCATAGGCGGGAACGGGCTTGGGTGTAACGGTGCGGGCGACGGGGTTCCAGCGGGCGATCTCGTCCGGCATCACGGCGCCGATGCCGATGGCGGCGAGGAAGGCGTCGCCGTAGCTGGCGCCGAGGGTCTTTTCGCAGACGAGTTGCCGGGTCCGGGCAAGGTCCGAGGTCGCCTGCAGCCAGACCGGGTTCTTCGTCCCGCCGCCCACGGCGAGGACGCGGGCAGGGGCGGCGTCAAGCGCGCGGTAGGTGTCGAAGACATGGGCGGTGCCCATGGCGATCCCCTCCAGCACGGCGCGATACAGGTCGGCGCGGGTATGGGTAAGGTCGAGGCCGAAGAAGGCGCCCTTGGCCTGGGGGTCGTGGATCGGGGTCCGCTCGCCCGAGAAATAGGGCAGGCAGAGCAGGCCCTTGGCGCCCTTGGGGCTGGTCTCGGCCTCGGCCGCCAGGGTGGCGAAATCGGTGTCGCGGGCAAGCTGGTCGCGGAACCAGTGGGTGAGCGTGCCGCTGGTCGCAAGGCCCGCCATCGAGGCGTGGCGGCCGGGGAAAAGCCAGGGGGCGTACCAGAGGCGGGGGTCGCGGAGGGGGGCGGCGGTGACCTGGATGATGAAGATGGTCGAGCCATACATCAGCATCATCTCGCCGGGGGCCTGGACGCCGACGCTGACCGCCTCGGCCGCGGCGTCGATGGTGCCGCAGGTGACGGGCGTGCCGGGGGCGAGGCCGGTTTCGGCGGCGGCTTCGGCGGTGACGTGGCCGGCGATGTCGGTGGACCACATCAGGCGCGGCAGGCGGTCGAGGGGGAGGATGTCGGCGAGATCGTCGGTCCAGTCGAGGCGCGCGACGTCGTAGAGCGGCGAGAAGTTGGCGGCGGTGTAGTGGTCGATGACGTAGGTGCCGGTCAGTTTCCAGGTCAGGTAGCTGGTGGAGGTCAGGACCTTGGCGGTGCGCGCGAAGAGGTCGGGGTGGGTTTCCTTGAGCCAGAGGATCTTTGGCCCCACCGATTGCGAGGTCAGCGCATTGCCGCAACGGTTCAGGATCGTGGCCTCGCCGATCCGGGCGTTGAGGGCGGCGATCTGGTCGCTGGCGCGGGTGTCGACGCCGTAAAGGACGCCGTTCATCAGGGGGTGGCCGGTGCTATCGACAGGCAGCATGCAGGGGCCGATGGCGCTGGCGGCGACGGCCCTGATCTCGCGCGGGTCGATGCCGGATTGCGCCAGAAGGGTGCGGGTGACATGGACGAAATCGCCCCACCAGTCCTCGTCCGCGCGGTGTTCGGCCCAGCCGGGGCGGGGGACCAGCATCTTGTGCGGGCGTGAGGCGGTGGCAAGGATCGTGCCGTCCAGGGCGACGAGCGTGCCCTTCGTTTCGAACGTGCCGATGTCGATGCCGAGGGTGCAGGTCATCGGGTGAGCCTGAGGTCGGGGGTGATGCGGTCGAGCATGAGGTCGATCAGGCGGGCGAGGCCGTCGAGGTCGGCGGGGTCCACGACCTCGAGCGCGGAGTGGGAGTAGCGCATGGGGAAGCCGAGATCGAGGCAGGCGACGCCCTCGGGGCCCATGAACTGGAGGTAGCTGAGGTCGGTGAGGGCTCCGGTATGGGCGGAGCGTTGGAGGGGGAGGTTTCCGGCGGTCGCGGCGTCTTCGGCGAGCTGGACGAGGGCGGGATGGGGGATGACGCCGTTCAGCGTGCCGCGGCCGTGGAAGGAGTAGAGGCTGATGCCGGGGCCTTGCCCAAGCGCGACCTCTCCGCGGTGGGTCATGTCGGGGGTGTCGCAGGCGAGGAGGAGGTCGATCTGGAGCGCGATATCCGGCCGGAGCGCCTGCGCGGCGGGAAGGACGCCGCGGAGGTTGAATTCCTCTTGCACGGACCAGACGAGGTGGAGGGTGGGGCCAGTTTTGCCCTGCCGGGCGGCGGCGAGGGCGAGGAGGGTGGCGCAGCCCGCGCGGTCGTCCACCGAGGTGCCGGCGATGCGGCCGTTGGCGAGGCTCAGGACGCGGGGGAGGTAGGTGACGGGGGTGCCGATGCGGACGCCTGCGGCCTGCGCCTCGGCCGCGCTGGTGAAGCCCGCGTCGACGTAGAGGTCGGAATAGGGCAGGACCTTGTATTTCTCCTCGGGTCCGGTGGCGTGATGGGATTTGTTGGCGATGACGGCGGGGAGGTCGCCCTGGTCGGTCGAGAGGACGACCGCCTGGGCGGGCAGCGCGCGTTCGGGGACGCCGCCGAGGCGTTCGAGGCGGATCAGGCCGTTCGCCTCGACCTTGCGGACGATGAAGCCCAGCTGGTCCATATGGGTGAAGACCATGACCGAGGGGAGGCTGGCATCCCCTGGGATCGTGGTCATCAGGTTGCCGAGGCGGTCGGAGCGGTGCGGCAGCCCCAGGCGGTCGAGATGGGCGGCGATGGCCCGCGCCACGCGCTGTTCGTGGCCGGAGAGGCCTGGGATGAGCATGAGCTCGGTCAGGATTTCGCGGATCATCGGCCCCCCTTGCGCGCAAAAGTTTTCGAGAACTTCTGCAAATTCCGTCGAAGGAATCCGGTCCCGGCGGGCATCAGGCGCCTCCCCTTGCCGCCCGGGCGCGGTCCATGAAATCCTTCGCGCGCTCGGGGTCCACGGCGGCCCAGGTGTCGCCGCCATGCTTCAGGGCGGACCCCACGATGCAGCCGTCGGCGATGCGCAGGACCTCGGCCACCGTGGCGTGCTTGACCCCGGTATTGGCGAGGACGGGGGTCGCGGGCAGGATGCGCTTCACGGCCTCCAGATCCTCCATCCGCGCGGCCTCGCCGGTGATCGCGCCGGAGACCAGCACGGCGTCCGGGATCGAGGAAAAGACGGCCGAACGGGCGCGGTCGGGCAGGGGACGGGGGTCCAAAGACCCGGCGAATTCGGCCGAGACGTTGTAGAGGGTCGCCACATCGGCCCCAAGCCGCGCGCCATAACGGCGGGCGGCCCCTGCGTCGGGGGCCCAGAGGCCCATGTCGGAGGCATAGGTGCCGGTGAAGATCTCGCGCACGAAGGCGGCCCCCGTGGCGGCGGCAAGCGCCATGGTGGCCATCGGGTCCCACAGCACGTTGACGCCGAAGGGCACGGTGATCCGGTCGCGCAGGCGGCCGATCACATAGGCCATCGTCGCGGTCGAGGCGGTATCGACCTTCAGCTCGTAGGGCCGGTCATTCTCGTTCCCGAACATCACCGCGTCGACCCCGGCGGCCTGCAGCGCGTCGAGATCGGCCCGCGCGCCATCCAGGATCGCCTGCACCCCGCCCGCCGCATCATGCAGCGGCGTGCCGGGCATCGCGCCAAGATGGACCATGGCAATTACCGGCTTGCGCCGCCCGAAGACCTGTTCGAACCGTGTCATCTGACCCTCCCCTGTCGTCCGAGGCTAGCGCGAAAGATTGCGACATACTAGCATGTCAGTGCAGCGGGAGGAGGCAGGGATGCAGGCGAGACGGCAGTGGGACCGGCTGGGGAATGGCGGGCTGAGCTTTACCGAGCTTGGCTTTGGCGCGGCGCCCTTGGGGAACCTGTTCCGCGCGATTTCCGAGGAAGAGGCGCAGGCGATCCTGCAGGCGGCCTGGGATGCGGGGGTGCGCTATTTCGACACCGCGCCGCTGTATGGCATGGGGCTGTCCGAGACGCGGCTGAACCATTTCCTGCGCGGCAAGGCGCGCGGGGAGTATGTGCTGTCCACCAAGGTGGGTCGTATCCTGCGCGCCTGTCCGCCCGATCAGCGGGACGGGGTGAGGAAATGGGTCGACGTGCCCTCACGCCGGGAGGTTTACGACTACAGCCACGACGGCGTCTTGCGGAGCCTGGAGCATAGTCTGGAGCGGCTGGGGCTGGACCGGGTGGATGTGCTTTATGCCCATGACATCGACATCTTCAACCACGGCAGCGAGGCCGCGATGCTGGCGCGGCTGGAAGAGTTCATGGCCGGGGGCTACCGGGCGCTGCTGCGGCTGCGGGAGGAAGGGGTGATCCGGGCTTTTGGCGCTGGGCTGAATGAATGGGAGCCTTGCGACTGGCTTCTAAGTCGAGGGGATTTCGACATTTTCCTCTTGGCGGGACGCTATACGCTTTTGGAGCAGGAGGCGCAGGGCTTCATGGACCGGGCGGCGGCGCGCGGTGTCGGCGTGGTGATCGGGGGGCCCTATAACTCGGGGGTTCTGGCGACGGGGCCGCGGGTGGGGGCACATTACAATTATGCGCCTGCGCCGGACTGGGTGCTGGAGCGGGCCGGGCGGTTGCAGGCGATCTGCGCGCGCCACGGGGTGCGGCTGGTCGATGCGGCCTTCCGCTTCCCGCTGCTGCACCCTGCGGTGGTCAGCGTGATCCCGGGCGGCCAGGGGCAGGCCGAGATGGCGAGCAATATCGCGGCGGCGCGGGCCGAGGTTCCGGGGGCCTTGTGGCAGGACCTGGCGGCCGAAGGGCTGATCCCGGCGGGGCTGGGTTAAAGCCGGGCGCGAATCGCCTGTTCGTCGATCCTGGCGCGCTGGTCGGGGGGAAGGCTGACATGCAGCGCGGCGGCGGCCTGGCCGAAGGCGGCGGCCTGTTCCAGCGCAGCGCCGCGCGCCCATTCGGCGGCGAGCGCGCCAAGGAAGGCGTCGCCCGCGCCGTGGGTGGAGATCACGCTGACCGGCTGCGCCTCTTGTCGGGAAAGGCCCGTGGGACCGGCGAGGACGAGGCCATCGCCGCCCAAAGTGACGATCACCGCGCCGGGGCCGCGTTTGGCCAGGGTGGCGGCGGCGCGGGTCGGGTCGAGGTCGGATTCGGTCTGGTTCAAAAGGTCGGCGGCCTCACCCCGGTTCACGACGAGAAGGTCGGTCAGGGACAGGAGGTCCGGGTCCATCTGGCGGGCGGGGGCGGCGTTCAGGACGGTGCGCTGGCCCCCCTCGCGCGCGCGGCGGGCAAGGTGGAGGTTCGCCGCCTCGGGGATTTCGCTTTGCAGCATCAGAAGGGCGCAGTCGCGGGGGAAGGTCACGGCCTCGGCCCGCAGAAGGAGGTTCGCGCCCGAGACGATCACGGCGCCGTAGTTCCCGTCGGGGAGCGTGATGGCGACGGACATGCCAGAGGGGCCGGGATGGCTCTGCACGCCCGAGCGGCGGACGCCCGCGTCTTCCAGCGCGTTGCGCAGGTGGATGGCGTGGTCGTCCGAGCCGACGGCGCCGGCCATGTGAACCTCGGCCCCGGCGCGGGCGGCGGCGGCGGCCTGGTTGCCGCCCTTGCCGCCAAAGGCCGTGCGGACGGCATGGCCGGCGACGGTCTGGTCGGGGCGGGGCAGGATGGGTGCATCGACGATCACATCGTGATGCAGCGATCCGGCGCAGAGAATCACGGGTTTAGACGGCATGCGCATCCGCGGGGGTAGCAAGCCTTGCGGCGGGTCTTGGCATGGATATCAGTCGGTTACGCATGGTACGGAACCGGATTGTTGGGGGTGGCGGAATTTAGGCAAGGGGGTGCGAAAGCGGTCAGGCCCCAAGAAGCGCGGCCATCAGCAGCGTGGTTGCCGTAGCGGCATCCTGGCGGGCCTGGGCGGCGGCAAGCGCGGGGTCGCCGGCCAGCCGGGCGGCGAGGTCGACAAGCCGGTCGGTGAGGCGGATGTTGGCCCGCGCCTCCTGGGCGGGGTCGAGGCCGGAGTGGTCGGGGAAGGTGTCGAAATAGATGATCCCGGAGTAGCCGATCCGGTGGAGGGCCACGAGGAGCTCGACCGTCTGGACCGGGTGGACCGAGCCCGCGATGAGGCCGTCGTCGCGTTTGCCGTAGCCGTCGTTGAGGTGGAGCCCAAGGATGCGGCTTTGGCGGGCGGCGAGCATGGCGGCCTTCGCGGGCATCTCGCCGGCGTAGAGCATGTGGGCGAAGTCGAGCGTGACGCCCGTGTTGGGGCGCCCGACCTCGGCCAGTGCCAGAAGGGTCGTGGCCATGTCGGGCATCAGGGCATGGGCCCGGGGCTCGTTCGGCTTGTATTCGACGGCGACGTCGATCTGCGGATTGTGGTCGGCGACCTCGGCCAGGGCAGAGATCGTGTCGTCCCACATCCGGGCGTAATCGGCCTGGAAGCTGTAGTCGAACCCGTCCGGCCCCATCCAGAGTGTCATCTGTGTTCCGCCCATTGCCGCGCAGGCGTCGATGCCGCGCCGCGTCAGGTCGATGGCGGCGCGGCGGGTGGCGGGGTCAGGATGGGTGAAGGCGCCGAGTTTGAAGCCCTCTTCGGTGTAGTAGCGCATCGCGAGGCCGTTCAGCGCGAGACCCTGATCGGCCAGCAGGCCGGACAGGGTGGCCGGATCATGCGCGGCGAAATGGTCGGGGTAGTTCAGGTCCGCCGCCGAAAGGCCGCCCACGCGACCGGCGGCGGCCAGCATCTCGGCCACCGTGTCGCCCTTGCGCTTGAAGGCGTTCAGACGCGCGGCGTAGCGCGGGCGGTTCGGGATCATGCCGGGGCTTTCTCGGGGTTGAAGAGATCGGGCCGCTCCCGCTCCAGCGGTTCGAGATAGGTGATGAGCTGGCGCAGGTGATGCTGCACGGCCGTGCGCGCGGCGAGGGGATCGCGGGCTTCCAGCGCCGCAAGGATCGCCTGGTGTTCGGCCAGCGTCGCCTGCACCCGGCCGGGGACCGGCAGGATCAGCTGACGGGCGCGGTTCACATGCAGCCAGGCGGTGTCGGCGACCTGCGACAGCTTTGGAAAGCCGGTGAAGGAGAGCAGAAGCTCATGCATCGCGGCGTCCATGGCGTAGAAGCCGGGGATGTCGCCATCGGCCACCAGCGCGGCCTGCACGGTCAGGTTGCGGCGGAGGAGCTGAAGCTGGTCGTCGGTGATCCACGCGGCCACGCGTTCGATCGCCGCAACCTCGATCGCCTCGCGCAGGAAGGCGCCTTCGCGGATTTCCTGCATGGAAAAGCGCGCGACGAAGGTTCCAGCCTGGGGGACCACATCCACCAGCCCCTCGGCCTGGAGACGCGCCACCGCATCGGCGACGGGTGAGCGGCTGACCCCCAGCGCCTCGCAGATATCGGGCTTGCGCAGGATCTCTCCCGGGCGGTAGGCGAGCGACAGGATCGCTTCGCGCAGGGTCTGATAGACGCGCTGGCCGAGCGAGCCGGAAAAATCCGTCAGGGGCCGCAAACGCTGGGCGGCCAAGGGCTCTTGTTCGGCGGGGGCGGGTGGTTGTAACATGCTAACATGTTAGGCGTCTGCAACGCGCTGTCAAGAAAGGGGCTGCCATGGCGGAGGGGGTGATCCGACTGCACGGGTCGGACAATGTGGTGGTGGCGTTGAAGGACCAGCCCGCAGGCGCGCAGCCCGAGGGCCTGTCGGTGCCGCTTCCGGGCCCGGTGCCGCGCGGCCACAAGATCGCGACGCGGGCGATTGCCAAGGGCGAGCAGGTGGTGCGCTATGGCCAGATCATCGGCCAGGCGACCGAGGATATTCCGGCGGGCGCGCATGTTCACAGCCACAACCTTGGGATGGGCCCCCATTCCAGCGACTATGCCATCGGGTCCGAGTGCCGCCCGCTGCCGCCGCTGGAGCCCCGGACCTTCCTGGGCTACCACCGCCCGGACGGGACGGTGGGCACGCGGAACTATCTGGGGATCCTGACCAGCGTCAATTGCTCGGGCTCGGTCGCGCGGTTCATTGCGGAAGCGGCGGAGAAGGACCCGGTGCTGGCGGCGGCTAAGATCGACGGGATCGTGCCCATCGTCCATCAGACCGGCTGCGGCATGTCGGGGACGAACGAGGGCTACCAGACCCTGATGCGGACGCTGAAGGGCTATGCGCGGAACCCGAATTTCGGCGGCATCCTGCTGGTGGGCCTGGGCTGCGAGGTGATGCAGGTGCCGGACCTGGTGGGTCAGGGCCGGCTGCGGCCGGACGGCAATTTCCGCTACATGACCATCCAGGGCGAGGGCGGCACGCGCGCCACCATCGAGCGCGCGCTGAAGGTGCTGCGCGAGATGGCCGAGGTCGCGGGTCAGGTGGAACGGGCCCCGGCCCCGGTGTCGAAGCTGGTGATCGGGCTGCAATGCGGCGGGTCGGACGGCTATTCGGGCATCACCGCGAACCCGGCGCTGGGTCATGCGAGCGACCTTCTGGTGCGGATGGGCGGGACGACGATCCTGTCCGAGACGCCGGAAATCTATGGGGCCGAGCATCTGCTGACCCGCCGGGCGGTGAGTCGCGAGGTGGGCGAGACCCTGCTGGAGCGCATCCGCTGGTGGGAGGATTACACCGCCCGCAACGAGGGCGAGATGGACAACAACCCCAGCCCCGGCAACAAGCGCGGCGGGCTGACGACGATCCTGGAGAAATCGCTGGGGGCGGTGGCAAAGGGCGGCACGGCGCCCCTGTCGGGGGTGTACAAGTTTGCGGAACCCATCACGACGCCGGGGTTCACCTATATGGACAGTCCGGGGTATGACCCGTGCAGCGTCACCGGCCAGATAGCCAGCGGCGCGACGATGATCGTGTTCACCACCGGGCGGGGCTCGGTCTCGGGCTACAAGCCCTCGCCTTGCATCAAGCTGGCGACGAATTCCGAGATGTATGCCCGGATGAAAGAGGACATGGACATCAACTGCGGCGATATCCTGGACGGGGTCAGCATCGAAGCGAAGGGCGAGGAAATCCTGGAGAAGATCATCGCGGTGGCGTCGGGGCAGCAGACCCTGTCCGAGGAGCTGGGCTTTGGCGGGGCCGAGTTCGTGCCCTGGCAGATCGGGGCGGTGATGTGATGCGACCGCTTACCGCGGCGCATCGCTGGGGGGCGCCATGAGTCGGCCGGGATATGCCTGGCCGGACCCGGACCGGGATTATGCCAACGGGGCCTTCATTCCGGGCGCGGCGGACTATCCTGCGCGCTGGGCGGCCAAGGCAGCGGCGTTCCGGGCGGGGCTGGGGGCGCGGGCCGAGCTGGACCTGGCCTATGGGCCGGGCGAGCGGGAGCGGCTGGACCTCTTCCTGCCCGAAGCGCCGCCGCGCGGGGTGGTGGTCTTTGTCCATGGTGGCTATTGGCATCTGTTCGGCAAGGCGCATTGGTCGCATCTGGCGGCCGGTCCCCTGGCCCAGGGCTGGGCGGTGGCGATGCCGGGCTATACGCTGGCCCCCGCCGCGCGTCTGGCCGGGATCACGGCCGAGATTGCCCGGGCCTGCTGGGTGGTGTCGCACCGCGTGCCGGGCCCGATTGTGGTGACCGGCCATTCCGCCGGGGGGCATCTGGCCGCGCGGATGGGGTGCGCCGATCTTACGGTGCCGGTGGCGCGGGTTGTCCCGATCTCTCCCCTGGCGGAGCTGGGGCCGCTGATGGCGACCGCGATGAATGAGACGCTGCGGATCGACGATGCCGAGGCGGCGGCGGAAAGCCCGGCGCGACTGGCCTTGCGGGAAGGCGTTGCGGCCCATGTCTGGGTCGGGGCCGAGGAGCGGCCGGCCTTCCTGTGGCAGGCGCGGGTCTTGGCCGAGGAATGGGCCTGCCCCTGGACTGCCGATCCGGGGCGGCACCATTTCGATGTGATCGACGCGCTGGAGGTGCCGGGCTCGGCCCTGTGCCAGGCGCTGGTGGCGGGGCTTTAGATCCGTCCGAGGACGCGGTCGAGGGTGGTGAGGACCTGATCGGCGTTCGCCGGACTGAAGGGCAGCGGCGGGCGGATCTTCAGGCTGTCGCCCCTTGGGCCGGTGGAGCTGATCAGAATCCGCTCCTCGCGCAGGGCGTTCACAAGGCGCGCGGTGCGGGCGGGGTCGGGCTGGCCGTCGGTCAGGATGGTCTGGCCGATGAAGAGTCCGGCGGCGCGAGTTTCGCCAAGTGTTTCATGGCGTTGCGCGAGTATCTTGAGGCCCTGCGTGAAGTGCTGGCCGACCGTCAGGGCGTTCTGTTGCAGCCCCTCGTCGCGGATCACGTCAAGGACGGCAAGGCCCACGGCGGCGGCGACGGCGTTGCCGCCGAAGGTGTTGAAATAGCGCGCCCGCTGCCCGAATTCGGCAATGGTGTCGGGTTTCAGGACAAGGCCCGCGAGCGGGTAGCCGTTGCCCATCGGCTTGCCCATGCTGACCATGTCGGGGACGATCCCGTGGCGCTGGAACCCCCAGAAGTGGCTGCCCGTGCGGCCGAAACCCGGCTGAACCTCGTCCGCGAGGAAGAGGCCGCCGCGCGCCCGGATCGCGGCGGCAGCCGGGGCGAGAAAGCCCTCGGGCTCGGGGAAGACGCCGTCGGAGGAGAAGATCGTGTCGACGATCAGGAGGGCGGGCTTGATGCCCTGCGCCTCCATCCGGTCGCAGGCGTCGCCGACGGCCTGGGCGAAACCTGCGGCGATGCCCTCGGGGTAGTTCTGCGCGGACGGCGCGGGGATCGGAAAGACCGTGGGGCCGGGGGCGACGGCGGGGCCGATCGACATGGACATCTCGGCCGTCGCAAGGGTGACGCCATGATACGCGTTGTCGGTGACGATGACTCCGGTCCCCCCGGTCGCGGCGCGGGCGACGCGCAGGGCGAGGTCGTTCGCCTCACTCCCGGTGCAGGTGAACATGACGTGAGAGAGGTCGGGCGGGAAAAGGGCGAGGAGACGTTCGGCATAGGCGAGGATGCCGTCGTGCAGGTAGCGGGTGTGGGTGGCCAGCGTCGCGGCCTGCTTCGCCATCGCTTCCACGACGCGGGGGTGGCAATGGCCGACCGAGGCGACGTTGTTGTAGCAGTCGAGATAGGCCGTGCCGTCAGGGGCGTAGAGGTGCACGCCCTCGCCCCGGACCAGATGGACGGGTGTCTCGTAGAAAAGCCGGTAGGCGGGGCCAAGCGCCTTGGCGCGGCGTTGCGCCAGCGCCTCATCCTCGGGCGAGAGGTGGCCCGCGCCGGGGGTGTAGGCGTTCAGCATCGTGGTCTGACGGGTCATGGCGGACTTTCGCAGGCTTGGAGCAGGGTTTCGGCAAGGGCCTTGGGGTCGGTCAGCGCGTCCAGCCCGGCCCGAGAGGTCGGGGCGTTGCGCAGGATGTAGGCGGCATTGTCGGGGTAACGGGCGGCGCGCCAGGCGGTGATGGTGAGCGTGGTCACGAGGCGCGCGGTGATGAGGTCGGGCAGAAGCCGGATCTCCTGCGCTGTCAGGGGGTTGGCCTGGTGGTAGGCTTCGGTCAGCGGGACCAGGAGGCTGGGCGGGTCCGCGGGCTCGATCAGGTAGGAGGCGGCGACGGCGAGGTCGCAGATCCGGTGGGACAGGGTCATGTCGCCGAAGTCGAGGATGCCGGTCGGATGGGTAGGGTCCTGGGGGTCGGCGAGGAGGTTATGGGGGTTGAAATCGCCGTGGATGACCTGCCGGGGGAGCTGGGCGAGGGCCGGGGCGGTCTGGGCGCCGAAATGGGCGAGGAAGGCGGTGATCCTGGGTCTCAGGTCATCTGGCAGCGAGGCGGTGAGCGGGGCGAGATCGCGGGCGTTCTGGATGTCCCACAGCAGGTGATGGGCGGCGGCCGGGTGGTGGAAGCTGGCGAGCGTGGCGTCGAGGCGGCCGAGGGCGGAGCCGATGGCCTTTGCCAGCGCCGGGGTGCGCGGCAGGTGGGCAAGCGGTGTGCCGGGAAGCCAGGTGAGGAGGCGGAGGGCGCCGTCCGGGGTGGGCAGGATGTGGCGGCCGTCCAGCGCGGGGATCACGCGGGGCGTCGGCAGGTCGGGCGCCGTAGTGGCGACGTGGAGGAGGGCGAGGGTCTGGAACTCGGTCAGCGGCATGGGCTCGGCCGGGTTGGCGAGTTTCAGGGTGAACTGGCCGCGGGCGGTATCCAGCCGGTGGTTCTGGTCGCGTTCCGAGGTGAGGGGGTACAGGGTTCCCGTGACTTGCCAATGGGTTGCGGCAAGGGTGGCAAGCGCGTCGGCGGGCACTTGCGGCGGGGGAAGAGAGAGAAGGTTTCCGGCGGGGTCCTGGGTCATTGGCGGCAGGATAGTGATTGGCGCGCGGGGGGCCAGCGGAATATGCGTTGACATGGTTGAGTAATTTAGTAAGGATATTGGCGAAGCCTAGCCAGCCCGACAGGGTCCGCCCGGTGTCCTTCTGAGGTGGAGTTCACCATGCCCGAACGTGATGCGGCCGGACCGGCCGATTTTCTGGACTTTTTGCTTGGCGCGGTCGCCGGGGTCTTTCCGGCCCCGGTGCTGGAGGCTTTGATCGCGCGGATGGAGGGCGGCCGATGAACGCCCATGTCGAACCCTGGCTGACCGCCGATGCCACCCCGGTCCATGACGCGCGGGCGCTGACCGAGGGCGGGAGCCTGGCGAGGATCGTGCTGGACGGGCAGGTTTATGCGCTGCGGATCACCCGGGCGGGCAAGCTGATCCTGACGAAGTAGCGTCAGCCCTTGCCGGTCAGCCTCAGCGCCGCGTCCGCGATCCCGGCAGAGGAGGGCATGGTCGCGGCATAGGCCGGGCCGGTGGCGATGAAACTGTCCTCGGCCGTGAGGCGGGCGAGGGTCGCCCCCGGCGCGGTTTCGTGGAAATGCGCCATCAGCGCCTCGGCCACGCCGCCGGAGTGGCGGGTTTCGTCCACGATCAGGATATGTCGGCAGCCGGCGACCGCCTGGGTCAGCGCGGCCTTGGGCAAGGGCGAGAGCCAGCGGGTGTCGACGATCCGGGTATCCACTCCGGCGGCGGCGATCCGGGGCAGGGCCTGGTGGGAGAGGTAAGTGCCGTTGCCGAAGGTGACGATGGCAAGGTCGGTGCCGGTGCCCTGGATGCCGACCTGGCCGAGGGGGATGGTCTGCGAGGGCTCGGGGTAGGGCCGCAGCCAGCCGCCGTCCTTTTCGGCATGAAGGTCGCGCATCGGGTAAAGCGCGATGGGTTCCAGGAAGACGACGACCCGCTGTTCCTCACGCGCGAGGCGGACAGATTCACGCAGCATCATCGCGGCGTCGGCGCCGTTTGACGGGACGGCGAGGATCAGGCCGGGAATGTCGCGCAGGACGGCGACCGAGTTGTCGTTGTGGAAATGGCCCCCGAAACCCTTCTGGTAGCCCAGCCCCGCGATGCGCAGCACCATCGGGTTCGTGAACTGGCCGTTCGAGAAGAAGGGCAGCGTCGCGGCCTCGCCCCGAAGCTGGTCTTCGGCGTTGTGGAGATAGGCGAGGAACTGGATCTCGGGCAGGGGGATGAAGCCGTTCTGCGCCATGCCGATGGCGAGGCCGAGGATCGACTGTTCGTCCAGAAGCGTGTCGATCACCCGGTCGGCACCGAAGCGGGACTGGAGCTTTTGCGTCACGCCATAGACCCCGCCCTTGCGGCCCACATCCTCGCCCATCATGACGATCTCGGGGTGGGTGAGCATCAGGTCGGTGAGCGCCCAGTTGATCAGGCGCGACATGATCTGGGGTTCGTCCATCGCCGTGAGGTCGGGGCCGAAGGCTTGTTCCCGCGCCTGCGGGCTGGGCCCGTTGGTCGGGCGGCAGGGGCGGGGCGGGGGCAGGATCGAGGCCATGACCTCGGCTGCGGTCTTGAGGCGGGGCCGGGTGACGGCGCGGGCGGCGGTCCGGGCGACGCGGTCGGCGGTGTCGGTGTAGATCTCCAGCGCCTGGGCCGTGGTCAGCACCCCGGCCTGCGACAGGAGGCGGACGGAATGGAGGAGCGGATCCTGCGCCTCTTCGGCCTCGACCTCGGCCTTGGGCAGGTAGGTGGTGGGCATGTCGGCCCCGGCATGGCCGTAAAGCCGGATGGTGCGGACATGCAGGAAGGCGGGTTTGCGGCGGCGGCGGACGAAGTCGGCGGCGGCAAGGGCGGTGGCGTAGGTGTCGTAGATATCAAGCCCGTCGCAGGCGAAGTATTCCAGGCCCGGGCGGTTGCGGAAACTGGCCTGGATCCAGCCTTTCGGGGTGCGGGTGGAGATGCCGATCCCGTTATCCTCGCAGCAGAAGAGGAGGGGGAGCGGGATCCCCTGGTAGGCCGTCCATTGCGCGGCGTTGAAGGCGCCCTGGGCGGTGGAGTGGTTGGCGGAGGCGTCGCCGAAGCTGCAATAGGCGATGGCATCCTCGGGCAGGAGCGCGTGTTCGGGGCGGTGGCGGCGGGCGGCGCCGATGGAATAGGCCGCACCCACGGCCTTGGGCAGGTGGCTCGCGATGGTCGAGGTCTGCGGCGGGATCATCAGCGGCCGCGAGCCCAGGACCTTGTGCCTGCCGCCGGAGATCGGGTCCTCGGACGAGGAGGCGAAGGAGAGGAGCATGTCCCAGGTCATGTCCTGACCGGGGACCTGTTCGGCGCGCTGGATCTGGAAGGCGGCGTCGCGGTAGTGGAGGAAGGCGATGTCGGTGGCCCGCAGCGCGGCGGCGACGGCGGCCAGCCCCTCATGCCCGGAAGAGCCGATGGTGTAGAACCCATGGCCCGCCGCCTGCATCGCCCGGCTTTGCCGGTCGAGCGCCCGGCTAAGGCAACCGGAGCGGTAGATCGACAGGGCAAGATCCCTGTCCAGCGGACCGGAAGGCGCGCGCCCTTCGGGCAGATCGCCCATGGCAACACGACGCAGGAAATTCTCATGGACGATCGCGGAACGATCCATGTCAGCCGCCGGTGTGGCTCATGTGGCGGGTCATCTGCCCGGCGACCTTCTGGCGGGAGTAGTCGAAGTCGTGGCCCTTGGGCTTGCGGGCGATGGCGGCGCGGATCGCCTGTTCAAGCTGCGCATCGTCGGGGCTGGCGCGCAGGGGGGCGCGGAGGTCGGCCATGTCCTCCTGCCCGAGGCACATGTAAAGCTGCCCGGTGCAGGTCAGCCGCACTCGGTTGCAGCTTTCGCAGAAATTGTGGGTGAGCGGCGTGATGAAGCCGACCTTCTGGCCCGTCTCCTCGATGCGGACATAGCGGGCGGGGCCGCCAGTGCGTTCGGCAAGGTCGGTCAGGGTGAGGCGTTCTGCCAGCCGGGCGCGGAGGTCTTTCAGGGGCCAGTACTGGTCAAGGCGGAGGGGGGACATGTCTTCGCCCATCGGCATGACCTCGATGAAGGTCAGGTCGTGGCCGCCCTTGGCGCACCAGTCGAGCAGGGGGAAAAGTTCGTCCTCGTTGAAGCCCTTCAGCGCCACGGCGTTGATCTTGACGCGCAGGCCCGCGGCCTTTGCGGCCTCGATCCCCTCCAGCACCTGGGGCAGGCGGCCCCAGCGGGTGATTTCGGCGAATTTCGCGGGGTCGAGCGTGTCGAGCGAGACGTTGACCCGGCGGACGCCAAGGTCGGCCAAGGCTCCGGCGAACTTGGCCAGCTGGCTGCCGTTGGTGGTCAACGTCAGTTCCTTCAGCGCGCCGGTCTGCAGGTGGCGGGCCATCGCTTCGAAGAAGGTGAGGATGCCCTTGCGGACCAGGGGCTCGCCCCCGGTGATGCGCAGCTTCTGCACGCCCATGCGGACGAAGCTGGAGCAGAGGCGGTCGAGTTCTTCCAGCGTCAGAAGCTCGGCCTTGGGCAGGAAGGTCATGTGTTCCGACATGCAATAGGTGCAGCGGAAATCGCAGCGGTCGGTGACCGAGACGCGCAGATAGCTGATCGCGCGGGCGAAGGGATCGACAAGCGGCTCCATGACCGGGAAGGTAGGGGTGGGCGGGCGCCCGCACAAGCCGGAAAGCGGCGATTGCGAGGGCGGAAGCGGCGGGCTAGGCTGGTGACATGAGACATCTTGCGACGATTTCCCTGCTGGCCCTTGGACTTGCCGGTTGCGGCGAGGTGACGGGCGGCAACCGGGAGCCGGTGACCGGCCCCTCGGCCCCGCAACCCGCGACCGAGGTCGCCCCGGCGGTCGGAGCGACGGCGCTGGGCGCGCGGGCGGTCAGCGCGGCGGCGCTGGACACCACGACGGCCGAGCAGAAGGCGGCGGCGCTGTCTGCTCCGGCGGCGACGGGCGAGCGGTCCCTGGGCAAGGTCGTCGTGGCGCTGGGTCCGCCCGCGGAACAGGGGCTGTGGCTGTCGACCGCGCTCGTCGACGCTCCGGTGCAGGGGCGGATCGAGACGGCGGGGGGCAAGAGCCTGACGCTGGAGCTGCGACCGGGGACGGGGGGCGCGCTGCTGTCGCTGGCGGCGTACCAGGCGCTGGGGCTTTCGCTGACGCAGTTGCCCGAGGTGACGGTCTACGCGCGCTGAGGCTTACGCCAGGTGCCGCGCGGCCTCGGTCCGGGCGAAGGGTTTCAGCCGCGCGCCGTGGTCGGCCAGAAAGGCGCGGGCCCGGGGCTCGTCGTGTTTCGACAGGTCGCGGACCCACCAGGCGACGGCTTTCTGGATGAACCAGTCGGGGTCGTCGGCCAGGGTCGCGCACCAGCCAAGGACGCGGTCGCGGATCGCCAGCTCCTCGGGCTTGGGGAAGTTCTGCTTGGTCCAGGGCAGCGTCATCACCAGCGCGGCGCGGCGGGTCCACATGTGGGGGCTGGTGACCCAGGTCTCGACCGTCTCCAGCCGGGATGGGTCGGCCACCAGCCGTTTCTGCCCGGCGATGCTGGCATGGTCGGCGATGGCCCAGGCGTCGAAATCGGGGACCCAGGAGAGGATCAGCTCCCAAGCCGCCTGGTCGGGGCGGATGCGGGCCTGGGTCAGCAGCTTGGCGGCGGCGATCCGGGCCTCGTGGATATTCGTCTGCCAAAGCTCGGCGGCCAGTGACAGGCGGTGGTCCAGCGAAAGCTCGGCGCGCCAGCGGTCGGTGAGTTCGGCGATCTGCGGCACGGGGATGCCGAGATAGGCGCGGTCGACCTTGTGATAGGCCCGCATCTCCTCGGCCTTCGCGGGATCTGCCAGGGACTGGAGTTCGTCGAGCGGGGTCACGTTGGGCCTCTTGTCCGGTGCACAAGCGACCTGATGGCGGCGATCCGGGCCGGATGCAACCGTTCAGGCGCGATCAGCGGCGCAGGACGAAGCGGACCGAGGCGACCGGGATGCCCGCGCGGCTGACCACGGCGTCGTTGATGACCGTGCCGTCGGGGGCGGCGTAGATGATGTCCTCGAACCCAAGCCGGTTGACGCCCGAGGGCGAGCGGAAATCGGCGAGGTAGGAGAGGGTGATGCGGCCATCGGATTCGATCACCGTGGCCTCGCCCACGGTATCCTCGCGCTTGCCGGTCCAGCGACCGGGGCCCTGTTCGCGGAAGACCCAGGTGAGCCGGTCCTGCTGGCCGTCGTCGTAGAGGAAATCCTCGACCACCGTCAGGGTACGGGCGCCCTCGCGGCCCGTCACGGTGCCGTTCAGTTTGGCGGTAAAGCGCCGTTCGTCGCCGGTGAGCCAGACGCGGAAATGGCCGCGGCCGGTGGTGCGGCCCTGGAAGGCCGAGACGAGGTCGATGGCCGGGCCCGGCGTTGCGGGCGGCGTGGGAGTGGAGGCGCAAGCGGCGAGGGGGAGGGTGGCGAGGCCGAGAAGCAGGGTGCGGCGGTGCATGGGGGGCTCCGGTGTTTGGTGGGTGATACGGCCGCCGGGGCGGGACGGATCAGCCGGCTCGCGGTGGCGTGGCTTGACCTTTCCCGGCCGCTCACCGAAGGTCGCGCGAACACAAGGCGGAGCAGATGGCAGCGAAAACGGCACCTTTCTCGGGCTTCGAATTCATGATCGCCTGGCGGTACCTGCGCGCGCGGCGGGCGGAAGGCGGGGTCAGCGTGATGACCTGGATCAGCCTGATCGGGATCACTTTGGCGGTCTTCGCGCTGATCCTGACGCCGGCGGTGCGGGCAGGGTTCCGGGCGGAATTCGTGGACACGATCCTGGGGGCCAATGCCCATGTCACGGTCTATTCGGCGGGCGAAGTGGGGCCCGAGGGCCAGCTGATCCGCGGCTTCACCCAGCCCGATGCGATGGCGGCGGCGATTGCCCAGGTGCCCGGCGTCACGCGGGCGGCGCCGCTGATCCGGGGCAAGCTCATGGTCTCGGACGGCGAGGATACGACGGGGGCCGAGGTCTATGGCCTGCTGCCCGAGGATTTCGCCAGCATTCCCCGGATCGGTCGCGGATCGGACGCGATCGGCGAGCTGGAGCGGTTCCCCGAAGGCATCGCCCTGGGCTCGGGCGTGGCGCGGGAGCTGGGCGTGACGGTGGGCGACCGGGTGCGCCTGATTGCGCCGGGCGGCGTCAAGACGGCGATGGGCACCAGCCCGCGCGTCAATGCCTATGAGGTGGTCTATATCTTCACCGCCGGGCGTTATGACATCGACACGACCCGCATCTACATGCCCTTTACCGAGGCGCAGAGCTTTTTCAACAAGGAGGGCCGCGCCGACGAGATCGAGGTGATGGTGGAGAATCCCGACGCGATCGAGAGCTATGGCCCGGCGATCCTGGAGGCGGCGGGCCCGGCGGCGATGCTGTGGACCTGGAAGGACAGCTCTGGTGCCTTCCTGCGCGCGCTCGACATCGAGGACAACGTGATGTTCGTGATCCTGTCGGTCCTGGTGCTGATCGCGGCGATGAACATCGTGTCGGGCCTGATCATGCTGGTGAAGAACAAGGGCCGCGACATCGGCATCTTGCGGACCATGGGGCTGACCGAGGGCAGCGTCCTGCGGGTGTTCTTCATCTGCGGCGCGTTCACCGGGGTGATCGGCACCATCGCTGGCGTGATCCTGGGGTGCCTGTGCGCGATCTACATCGACCAGATCATGTCCTTCATCAACTGGGTGAACGGGGCCGAGGTCTGGGACCCCTCGATCCGCGGCATCTATTCCCTGCCCGCGAAGCTGCAACTGGGGGATGTGCTGTCGGCCGTGGCGCTGTCCATGGGCCTGTCCTTTGTCGTCACCTTCTTCCCGGCCCGGCGCGCGGCGCGGATGAACCCGGTGGAGGCCCTGCGCTATGAGTGAGCCGATGCTGGAATTGCAGGGGATCGAGAAGGGCTACAACCGGGGCAAGCCCTCGGAAGTGCTGGTCCTGCGCGGGGCGACACTGACGGTCGCCAAGGGCGAGGTCGTGGCGCTGGTGGCGCCCTCGGGCGCGGGGAAGTCGACGCTGCTGCATATCGCGGGGCTTCTGGACACGCCGGATGCGGGCAACGTGCGGCTGGACGGGCGCGAGATGGGGAACCTGTCGGACCGGGCCCGGACCGAGGCGCGGCGGGCCGAGGTGGGGTTCATCTACCAGTTCCACCACCTGCTGCCCGAGTTCACGGCACTGGAGAATGTGGTGATCCCGCAGCTGGCCAATGGCGTGCCGAAGGCCAGGGCCGAGGCGCGCGGGCGGGAGTTGCTGGAGAAGGTCGGCGTCGGCGCGCGGGCCGCACATCGCCCGGCGGCGCTGTCGGGGGGCGAGCAGCAGCGTGTGGCCTTCTGCCGGGCGCTGGCCAATGGGCCGAAGCTCCTCCTGGCGGATGAGCCGACGGGGAACCTGGACCCTGCGACCTCGGACCAGGTGTTCGGGGTGCTGATGGAACTGGTGCGGGCGACGGGCCTTTCGGCGCTGATCGCGACACATAACCTCGAGCTTGCGGCCCGGATGGACCGGGTGGTGCGACTGGCGGCGGGCCGGGTGGACGAGCACGGCAGCCCCGCCGTGGCAATGGGAGGATAGCACATGCGTTGGATCATTCTGGGCCTGCCATTGGCGCTTGCCGCCTGCATGGAGCCTGACCAGACCACGGGGGCCGAGGATTTCGGCGATTTCTGTGCCGGTTGCCACGGGATGTCGGGCAAGGGCGACGGGGATGCGGCGGCTCTGCTGGACCGCAAGCCGGCCGACCTGACGACGATCTCGGCCCGGAATGGCGGGGTCTTCCCGGGCACGGCGGTGATGGCGAAGATCTGGGGCTATACCGGCGGGCGCGACGGGGCCTCGCCCATGCCGCAGTTCGGGCCGCTGCTGGAGGGCGAACTGGTGCCTTACGACGGCGGCGACGGGATCCAGACGCCCACGCCGGTGCGGCTGGTGCAACTGGCGGAATATCTCAAGACGCTGCAGCAAGAATAGGGTGGGCGATATCGCCCTCCTACGCCCGGACATAGCGGATGAAGGGCGTCACCTGCGCCACCCGGTCGTAAAGCTGCCGCGCCTCGGCGTTGAAGTCCTGCGTCAGCCAGTAGACCGAGGGCGCCCCCGCCGCGTCGGCCCTGGCATAGACCGCCTCGATCAGTGCCCGGCCAAGGCCCGTCCCCCGCGCCTCGGGCGTGACGAAAAGGTCCTGCAGGTAGCAGACATTCTCGATCCGCCAGCAATGCCGGTGAAAGAGGTAATGCGCCAGGCCCAGCGGGCGGCCATCGACTTCGGCCACCAGAGCGTTGAAGTCCTGCGGATCGTCGCCCAGCAGACGGGCAAAGGTGCTGGCATGGACCGCTTCGGGAACGGCGGTGCCGTAGAACTCCAGATACAGGGTCCAGAGCCGGCGCCAACCGGCTTCGTCGCGGGCTTCCAGCGGTCGGATGAGCGTGGGCATCTTCTTGCGTTTCCTTGCCTGTCCCAGCATCGGCTGCGGCAAGAGGCTTGGCAAGCGGTTGGAAATCCTGACTATGACGCGCGCGTTCCCGCAGAATAAGGAACGGCGAAAACGAGGGAACGGGATGAAGGGTGCGATGCAGGCCCGCTGGGCCCTGACGCTGGTCGGGGCGCTGGGCGGCGCGGTGGCCTGGGCGCTGACCGAGGCGGCCTCGCGCGGGGCGATCGGCGAGCTTGCGGCGCTGGCGCTGGTGGTGCTGTTCGCCGCTGGCTTCGCCGCGACGCTGGCCATGGCGGGCCCGATCGGCCTGGGACGTGCCGCGCTGCGCGGGGCGGGCCTTGGGCTGGCGCTGGGCGCGCTGACGGCCCTGTCCTTCCTGCGCTATGACAGCCTGGGCGCCTTCCTGGCCACCCCGATGCCAAGCCTTGCGCTTCTGGTCCTCGCCGCGCTGCCGGTTCCCTTCCTGATCGCCGCCGCGCAGCCCGGCTGGCGCGACTATCCCGCGCTTTTCCAGGAAAGCTGGGCGATTCTGGTCCGGCTGGTCGCGGCCCTGGCCTTTACCGGGCTGGTCTGGCTGGTGATCCTATTGTCGAACGAGCTTCTGAAGGTCGTGGGCCTGAGTCTTGTGCAGGACCTGCTCGACCATGGCCTTGCGGTGTTCCTGATCACGGGGGCGGCGCTGGGTTTGGGAACCTCGGTCGTCTGGGAACTGGCCGGAGCCGTCGCGCCGCAACTGCTCTTGCGCTTCCTGCGGCTGCTGCTGCCGGTGGTCCTGGGGGTGACGCTGCTGTTCCTGGCCGTGCTGCCGTTCCGGGGGCTTGACGGGCTGATCACCGGCCTGTCGCCCGCCACGCTGCTCTTGACGATGCTCGGGGCCGGGATCGCGCTGGTCGCGGTTGCGGTAGACCGTTCGGACGCCGAGGCGGTCCGGGGTCCGGTCCTGCCCGCCGCGGCCCGGGTGCTGGCGCTGATCCTGCCGCTTTTGGCCGGTCTGGCGCTTTGGGCGCTGTGGCTGCGGGTGGACCAGCGCGGCTGGACGCCCGAGCGGCTGTTCCTGGTGGTGCTTGGCCTTCTTGGCCTGGGCTACGGGCTGACTTATGCCGTCTCGGTCCTGCGCGGGGCGGGCTGGATGGCGCGCATCCGGCGCGGCAACCTGGGAATGGCCCTGCTGGTGATCCTGACCGCCGCGCTTTGGCTGACGCCGCTGTTCAACGCCGAGGCCATCTCGGCCCGCGACCAGGTCGCGCGCTACCTTGCGGGGCGCACCCCGCTGGCCGAGCTTGACCCCGGTGCGATCGGTCGCTGGGGTCGCCCGGGGGCCGAGGCTCTGGCCCAGCTGACCGAGATTGCAGCCGAGCCGGGCCATGAGGGGCTGGCCGCGCGCCTGGCGGGGACCGATGATCCCGACGGCGCGCGCCGCGCCAGGACTCTTGCGGCGCTGGTCGCGATCCTGCCCGTGCAGCCGCCCACCGCGACGGGGACGCGCGACCTGCTTCTGGCGGCGGCCGAGGATTACCAGCTGCGCACCTGGACCGAGACCTGCCGTCGCCCGCTGGAGACCGGCCGTCCCTCTTGCGTCATGGTGGTGGCGGACCTGTTGCCGGCGATCCCGGGCGAAGAGGCGATGCTGTTCCTGGAATATGCGCCGGGCAGCGCCGAGATCCTGGGGCTTTACCTCGACGGCAACGGGTTTCTCGCGCAGCGCGGTGTGGTGCGCCCCGATCTGGGCTATCTGCCGGGCACCACCGCAAGCGAGCTTCTGCGCGCCGCCCAGGACGCCCCCCTGCCGTTGACGCCCGCTTTGGTGAACCAGCTTGGCACGGGCGAGACCGGCCTCATGATCCTGCCCTGAGAAACGAAAGCGGTTTGTTAACCCATGCCGGTTAGGTTCTCTGGGACAGACGATGAAGGATCGTTCATGGACGCGCTGATGTTGCGGTTCCTGCAAGGCTATGTGCGCGACACCTTTGGCGCGCCTTTGTGGCAGGCCATCTGCCAGCGCGCGGGCTTGCCGGTCGAAACCTTCGAGCCCATGCTCCGCTATCCCCCCGGCCTGGCCGATGAGGTCGCGGTCCATGCCGCCGCCGTCCTCGGTCGCCCGGTCGAGTCGATCTGGGAGGATATGGGGACCTACCTCGTCACCAGCCCCCGGCATGAGGGGGTGCGTCGGCTGTTGCGTTTCGGGGGGGTGGGGTTCGCCGATTTCCTGCACTCTCTGGAAGAGCTTCCCGGCCGGGCGCGGCTGGCGATGCCGGACCTCGACATGCCGGAGATTCACCTGACCGAACGGGCGGCCGACCGCTTCGTGCTGGAATGTCGGTCCCCTCTGAACGGCACGCTGCGGGTCCTGACCGGGATGCTCACCGCGATGGCGGACGACTTCGGCACGCTGTGCCTGATCGAACCGGCGGCCGAGGACCGGATCGCCATCCGCATCCTGGACCAGGACCATGCCGCCGCGCGCCCCTTCGACCTTGCCCTGCCGGAGCCGTAAGGTGTCGGTCGCGCCTCCAATCCCGTCCGTCGCCCTCGACAGCGCGTTGCTGGCGCGGTTCATGCCGATGCACCTGCTGCTGGATGCCCAGGGAAAGGTGATCAGCACCGGGCCGACGCTGGCGCGGATGCTGCAGGGCCTGCCGATCGAAGGCGCCCGGTTCGAGGATCTGTTCGAGGTCCGCTCTCCGGGTGGCGCGGTCACGGCCGATCAGGTCCTGGCCCGCGCCGGGCACCGTTTCCGGCTGATCGCGCGCAACGGGGTCCGCGCCGGGCTGCGTGGACTGGGCGAGCGGCTGCCGGATGGCCAGATGCTGATGAACTTCAGCTTCGGGATCGACCTGATCACCGCGGTCCGCGATCTGGCTCTGACCGATGCCGATTTCGTCGCGACGGACCTTGCGATGGAGCTTCTGTACCTGGCCGAGGCGAATTCCGCCGTCACCCGTGAATTGCGGGCGCTGAACCTGCGGCTCGAGGGGGCGCGTCTGGCGGCCGAGGAGGAGGCGCTGACCGATCCGCTGACCGGCCTGCGCAACCGACGGGCGGCCGATCTGGTGCTGGAACGGCTTTGCGCCACGGGCAAGCCGTTCGGGATGCTGCATATGGACCTGGATTTCTTCAAATCCGTGAACGACACGCTGGGCCATGCCGCAGGCGACTTTGTGCTTGAACAGGTCGGCCGCATCCTTCGCGAGGAACTGCGGACCGAGGATTGCGCCGCCCGAATCGGGGGCGACGAGTTCCTGGTGCTGGTGACCAGCCGGATCGACCCCCAGGCGCTGCAGGGGATCGCGGACCGGATCATCCATCGGATCACCCAGCCCATGCCCTTTGGCGAGGGGGAGACCCATGTCTCGGCCAGCATCGGGATCGTGCGGTCGCCGGATGCCGCGACCCGCGACCCGGCGCAGCTGATGGCCTTGGCCGATCGCGCGCTTTATGCGGCCAAGGACGCGGGCCGCGCCCGGTCGGTGCTGCTGGTCGCCAAGGTGCCCTAGCCGGGAAGCCGCCAAAGCGCCCCGGGGGGAAGGTCGAGCAGGGTCGCCTCGCCCGGGTGCAGCGCCTCGGCTTCGGTCGGGGGGACCAGCGCGGTGAGGGTTTGGTCGGCGGCGGTCAGCTCGACCCGGCTTTGCGTCCCAAGGAAGGTGACCCGCGCCACCGTCGCCCGCAGGGAACCCTGGCCAAGGCGGATCGCCTCGGGCCGGATGGTCACGCGGGCGGGGCCGGAGGGACCGGGCTCGGCCAGGCTCAGGGGGCCGAGCGCGCAGGCGAAACGGTTGTCCTTCACCTCTCCGTCCAGGAAATTCACCCCGCCGAAGAAGCGCGCCACCGCCTCGGATGCGGGGCGGCGGATGATGGTGGCGGGATCGTCGACCTGCGCCAGCCGACCTTCGAGCAGAAGCGCGATCCGGTCGGCCATGACCACCGCCTCGGACTGGTCATGGGTGACCATCAGCGTGGTCACGCCGGTTTCGGCCTGAAGCGCGCGGATCAGGCCCCGCATCTCGTCGCGAAGGCCCGCGTCCAGGCTGGCCAGCGGTTCGTCCAGCAACAGAAGGTCGGGCCGCAGGACCAGCGCCCGGGCCAGGGCCG
>JBKHWC010000019.1:0-44658 GCA_046569765.1 Alphaproteobacteria bacterium
ACCCCGTCGCGAGGTTCGCCAGGATGATCTTCGCCTGGTTGATCTCGGATCCGCCCAGCGACCCCAGCCGGCCACATTCCTCGACCGGAAGCTCGGTGAAGATCTTCAGGAATCGCCCCACATCCGCATCGGTCGTGTTCCGCCAGAACTGCCAGAACTCGTAGGGGCTCAGCATGTCCCCGTTCAGCCAGACCGCCCCAGACGCCGACTTCCCCATCTTCCGCCCGTCGCTCGTGGTCAGCAGCGGAGTCGTCAGCCCGAAGATCTCGGCGTCGATCACCCGGCGGGTCAGGTCGATCCCGTTGATGATGTTGCCCCACTGGTCCGACCCGCCCATCTGCAACAGGCAGCCATAGCGGCGGTGGATCTCCAGGAAGTCATAGGCCTGCAGGATCATGTAGTTGAATTCCAGGAAGCTCAGCGACTGCTCGCGATCCAGCCGGGACTTCACGCTTTCGAACGACAGCATCCGGTTGACGCTGAAATGCCGCCCGATATCGCGCAGGAAATCCAGGTAGTTCAACCCGTCCAGCCATTCGGCATTGTTCAGCATGATCGCGTCGGTCGGCCCGTTGCCATAGGCGAGGTACCGCGCGAAGACCTGCTTCAGCCCGTCGATGTTCCGGTCGATCGCTTCGGGGGTCAGCAGCGGCCGCTCCTCGCTGCGGAAGCTGGGGTCGCCCACCTTGGTCGTGCCCCCGCCCATCAGCGTGATCGGCTTGTGCCCGGTCTTCTGCAACCAGCGCAGCACCATGATGTTCATCAGGTGGCCGACATGCAGGCTGGGGGCCGTCGCGTCATAACCGATATAGGCGGGCACCACACCCTTCACCAATGCCTCGTCAAGCGCCTGATAATCCGTGCAATCGGCAACAAAGCCGCGCTCGAACATCACGCGCATGAAGTCGGATTTCGGATGGTAGTGCATGGCCGCCTCGGTCTAGGATGTGGCGGCGGTATATCTTCGCAAGGGGGCCAAGGGAAGATGCGGAAGGAAGGGCCTGTCTGGGCGCTCGGCGCCATGTCCGGGACGTCGCTCGACGGGGTCGATGCCGCCATGGTCCAGACCGACGGTCGCACCATCCTGGGCTTCGGCCCCTCCGCCTACCGCGCTTACACGCCGGACGAACAGGCCACCCTCCGCGCCGCCCTTGGCCAATGGCCCGGCGACCCCGCCGTTGCCGCCGCTGCCGAAGTGGTCGAGACCGCCCATGCCGAGCTGCTCTCCCGCTTCACCGGGGCCGATCTCGTGGGCTTCCACGGCCAGACCCTCGCGCATGACCCAGAGGGGCGCGGCACGCACCAATGCGGCAACGGCGCGCTTCTCGCCCAGGTGCTGGAGCTGCCCATCGTCTGGGACTTCCGCAGCGCGGACGTCACGATGGGCGGGCAGGGCGCGCCACTCGCCCCTTTCTTCCACCACGCGCTCGCCCGGCACATCGGCGCGACCGAGCCCGTGGCCTTCCTCAACCTCGGTGGCGTCGGCAACATCACCCTGGTCGATCCCACGACCGAGACGCCCGAGACACCTGGCGCGCTGCTCGCCTTCGACACCGGCCCGGCCAATGCCCCGGTCAACGACCTCATGTTCGCCCGTCGAGGCCTAGCCCAGGACAGGGACGGCGTCCTTGCCGCGCAAGGCCAACCGGACGAATCCTTCATCCAGCAGGTCCTCACCCACCCCTGGTTCGACGCCCCCCCGCCGAAGTCGCTCGACCGCAACAGCTTCACCGACCTGGTGGACGCGCTCGACCACCTCTCCGACGCCGATGCCGCTGCCACGCTGACCGCCCTTGCCGCCGCCGCGGTCGCCCAGGCACAGATCCATTTCCCCGCACCCGTCGCGCGCATCCTCGTCACCGGGGGCGGTCGCCACAATCCCGTCCTGATGCAGGAACTCCGCCGTCGCATCCCCCTCCCGATCGAGCCGGTGGAAAGCGTCGGCCTCGACGGCGACATGCTCGAGGCGCAGGCCTTCGCCTATCTTGCCGTGCGGGTGGCGCGGAAACTGCCGACCTCGGGGCCCGATACCACGGGCGCGCCGACCCTGGTCGGCGGCGGCCAGATCAGCCGGCCCGATCCCGCGCCCGTACCATAAGCATCGGGGCCGAATAGACCACCAGCGCCGCCCAGATCAGGGCAAAGGCCACCAGCTTCACGCCGCTGAACGGCTCGCCAAAGACGAAGACCGCGGTCAGGAAGATCATCGTCGGCGCGATGTACTGCATGATCGCGATCGTCGACAGCCGCAGCCGCTTGGCCCCGTTGGCATAGATCATCAAGGGCACGGCCGTGACGATCCCGCAGCCCAGAAGCAGCGCATTGTCCCACGCCACCCCTTGCAGGAAATGTCCCGTTCCCGTCGCGGCCAGCCAGGCGATATAGGCCAGCGCCAGCGGCAGCAGGATCAGCACCTCCAAAGCGAAGCCCTGGTTTGGCCCGATCGGCAGCCATTTCTTCAAGAACGCATAGAAGCCCCAGCTCACCGTCAGCCCCAGCGCCACCACCGGCAGCCGTCCCGCCTCCCAGGTCAGGATCGCGACCGCCACCGCCGCCAGCGCGATCGCCGCGCCTTGCGTCCGCCCGATCCGTTCGCGCAACAGGACCGCGCCCAGGAAGATCGAGAACAGCGGGTTGATGTAATACCCCAGCGCCGCGTCCAGCGCATGGCCCGAGCCGATGGCCCAGACATAGATCCCCCAGTTGACGCTGATCAGCGCCGCCGTCATGGCCCCCATGCCCAGCATCCGCGGACTGCGCAGTGCCGCCTTCAGGTCTCCGGTGCGGCCCAGCCAGACCAGGACCAGCAGCGCGATCGGCACCGACCAAAGCACCCGATGCGCGATCACCTCGACCGGGGGGATATGCGCCAGCGCCTTCATGTACAGCGGCAGGAATCCCCACAAGAGATAGGCCGTCAGCGCGTAAAGGAAGCCGGAGAGACTGTCTCCCGAGGCAACGGCAGGGCGGGGCGGGGCAGGGGTGTCGCTCATGCCCCACCCCTAGCGAATGCCCCGCCCCCCGGCCACCCCGATCTTGTGCCCCGCACAATCCGCCCCGCGATCAGCATCGGCCAACGCGTCCGACTGACCGCCCACCGCAAGTCACGACGTCCATGCTTCTCCCGAACAGGCGCGAAACAGACGAAGCGCGGCACGCCCCGGTCCGTTCCCACGCACGCCGTTCCCTGCACTCCGCCCCGCCCCGACGAAGCCACGCGCCGGCTGCATGTCGCTTTGCTCACCCGTCCCGACGAAGGCCCACCCAGCGCCGCACACCGGGTTTCCTCCCACGACGCCCGGCCGAGACGACGCGCGTCCCGTTCCGATCCGCCCCAGCTCCCCGCACCCGCCCCCCGCAAACGCAAGTGCCTCCCTTTCATCTTTGCCCAAATATCCCCGCCGGAGGCACACCCCGCCCGTCCCGCGCACTGCGCTTCGTCGCCCGGGAACCCTTAAGGAAACCTGAACGGCCAGCGACAAGCCATTGATTTCATGGGGACAGGAAGGTCCGCCCACCGTGGACGGTCTAGGTGCCGATGGCCAGATCCCATCCCGGAGGGGCCAGTTCGAACCCCTCGAACCGGAACCCCGGGCTGACTGTGCAGCTGACCAGGGTCCAGTCTCCGGTCGACCGCGCCGCCTGCCACCAGCCGGCCGGGACCACGGCCTGCACCGCCTCTCCCCCCAGCACGTCCGGCCCCATCCAAATCTCCCGAGCTGCCGTCACCCCCAGTGACAGCACCAGCGGCGCCCCAGCATGCCAGAGCCAGATCTCATCCGCGTCCACCCGATGCCAGTGACTGCGCTCGCCCGCCTGAAGCAGGAAAAGGATCGCCGTCCCGCTCGCCCGCCCCTCGATCAAGGGCCCGACCCAGGTCTGCCGATACCAGCCCCCCTCGGGATGTGGCTGCAGTTCCAGCCGTCGGATGATCGCCTCGGCCACCTCCAGATCGCTCACACCTGCCTCCATTCTCCGGGAGAAAGACCCTCCAGCGTCCAGTCCCCGACCCGCCAGCGGATCAGCCGCAGGCAGGGCAGCCCTACGGCCGCGCACATCCGCCGGACCTGCCGGTTCCGTCCCTCTCGGATCGTCAGCTCGATCCAGCCATCGGGCACCGTTTTCCGTACCCGGATCGGCGGCACCCGGGGCCAGAGCCAGGCAGGCTCCTCCACCGCTTTTGCCTTGGCAGGAAGGGTGAGGCCGTCGTTCAGCTCCACCCCGCGCCGCAACTGCTCCAGCGCGGCCTCCGTGATCACCCCCTCGACCTGGGCGAAGTAGGTCTTCTCCAGCTTGAACCGGGGGTCCGCAATCCGCGCCTGCAGCTTCCCGTCATCGGTCAGCACCAGCAGCCCCTCCGAGTCCCGATCCAGCCGCCCCGCCGGATAGACCCCCTTCACCGGCACGAAATCCGCCAGCACCGCCCGCTCTCCCTCACGCGAGAACTGGCAAAGCACGTCATAGGGTTTGTTCAGAAGGATCAGCATCTGCCCTTGCTGCCATGACTGGCCAGAAAAGCAAACGGGGGCCACCAGGACCCCCGCCGATTTCCGACCGGAAATCGCCCCGGAATTCGGTCGAATTCCGGTTCCGGCTCAGCCCTTCAGCACCGAAGGCCCAGCATATTCCGCCGTCTCGCCCAGAAGTTCCTCGATGCGGATCAGCTGGTTGTACTTCGCCAGCCGGTCCGACCGCGACAGAGACCCGGTCTTGATCTGCCCGCAGTTCGTCGCCACCGCCAGATCGGCAATCGTCGAATCCTCGGTCTCGCCCGAGCGGTGGCTCATCACGTTCGTATACCGCGCCCGGTGCGCCATTTCGACCGCCTGCAGCGTCTCGGTCAGCGTGCCGATCTGGTTGACCTTGACAAGCATCGAGTTCGCGACCCCGCCCGCGATCCCCTGGCTCAGGCGCTTCGGGTTGGTGACGAACAGGTCATCTCCCACCAGCTGGAGCTTGGATCCCAGCTTGTCCGTCAGCATCTTCCAGCCGTCCCAGTCATCCTCGGCGCAGCCGTCCTCGATCGAGATGATCGGATAATCCGCCGCCAGCTTGGCCAGCCATTCGACATTTTCCTCGGACGAAAGCGACAGCCCTTCGCCCTTCATCTCGTAGCGACCGCCCTTGAAGTATTCGGTCGAGGCGCAGTCCAGCGCGAGGTAGATATCCTCGCCGGGGCGGTAGCCAGCTTTCTCGATGGATTTCAGAATGAAATCAAGCGCGTCGCGGGCAGAGTTCAGGTTCGGTGCGAAGCCACCCTCATCGCCGATCCCGGTGTTGTGGCCCGCCGCCTGCAGCTCTTTCTTGAGGGTGTGGAACACTTCCGCTCCCATCCGCACTGCCTCGCGGATGTTGTCGGCCCCCACCGGCATGATCATGAATTCCTGGATGTCGATCGGGTTGTCGGCATGTTCGCCGCCGTTGATGATGTTCATCATCGGCACCGGCAGCACCCGGGCCGAGGTCCCGCCCACATAGCGATACAGCGGCTGCGCGGTGTATTCCGCAGCCGCCTTCGCGACCGCCAGCGAGACGCCCAGGATCGCGTTCGCCCCCAGCCGAGACTTGTTCGGCGTGCCGTCCATCTCGATCATGGTGCGATCGATGCCGACCTGTTCGGTCGCGTCGAAGCCGACCAGCTCTTCCGCGATCTCGCCGTTGACCGCCGCCACGGCCTCGAGCACGCCCTTGCCCTTGTAGCGCCCGGCATCGCCGTCGCGCCGCTCGTTCGCCTCATGCGCACCGGTCGAGGCCCCCGAGGGTACCGCGGCCCGGCCCATGCTGCCGTCTTCGAGGGTGACGTCGACCTCGACCGTCGGGTTGCCCCGGCTGTCCAGGATTTCGCGGGCGTGAATGTCGATGATCGTGCTCATGGGTGGTTCCTCAAGGCCGAAGGGTGCTCTCGCGGCCCGCTTTATCGCCTGACCCGGCGCAAGGAAAGCCGCTTTGCGTCCCGGGCAGGGGTAGGGTGGGCGATATCGCCCACCCTATGTCAAAAGACCATCTGGACCCGATGTCCCGGCGCATGGGCGAGGCGGACCAGCGTCACCGGGCTGTCCGTGCCATGCGTCGTCCGTTCCGCGATCAGCAGCGCCGTGTCCTTAGCCAGGCCCATCACCTCGGCCTCGCGCGGCGAAGCGGGCTCGGCGGTGAAGGCAATGTCGCCCGAGACCAGGCTTACATGCGTCACCAGCCATTCGTTGGCACTGGTGACCGCAAAGTCAGGCGTGTCAGAGGGCAGGGCCGCCGGATTGAGCCAGCGGCTTTCCAGAACATAGGGCCGCCCGCCGGCCAGGTGCAGCGTCTCAAGATAGCGCATCGCCGTTCCCTCGGGCAGGCCCAGGCGTGCTGTCACCGGGACCGGCGCCGCGGCAAGCCGGTCGGTCAGGAGCTTGAAGTCATAGGCCAGACCGCGGCCCAGCACGTCCAGCCGGATCACCGGGATCTCCAGCCGCGCCCGGCGGACCGGCAGTTCGGCCGCCCGTGTCCCCGCGCGCTTCTTACGCTCGACCACTCCGGCCTCGGCCAGATCGCGCAGCGCGCGGTTCACTGTCCCCCGCGCCACGCCGAGTTCCTCGGCAGCGCCTCTTTGCCCGGAATCAGCGCGCCGGGGGGCCAGTCGCGGGCGCGGATAGGGCGCAGAACCTCGGCGCGGATCTCCTCCCAGCCCAGCATCACAGGGCCTCGCGCAGGCGCCGCATGGTGGCGCGGAAGCGGGTGACGATCGCGTCGCGGGCGAAGTGGCGGCCGTCTTTCACGATATGACGGCCAGCGGACCAGAGGTCGGTGACCAGCCCATCGCGACCGGCGAAGACGAAGGCGTCCAGCAGCGGGTCGCCCGCCAGCCCTTCCATCCGCGGATCGCTGGTCTCCAGCGCGACCATGTCGGCCCATTGCCCCACCGCAATCGCGCCCGAAGCCCGCCCCGCTGCCTGTGCGCCGCCCTTCACCGCCTCCTCCCACAACAGCCGCCCGGTTGACCTCGCATCGGCCAGTACCGCCCATGCCTTCAGGGCAAGCCGCTGGGAATATTCCAGCAACCGCAATTCCTCGGCCAGTGCGATGCGGACATTCGAATCCGTCCCGATCCCGAAAACCCCGCCCGAGGCCATCCAGCCCGACCCGTCGAAGATCCCGTCGCCCAGGTTCGCCTCGGTGATCGGGCACAGGCCCGCAACCACGCCGGTCCTGGCCAGCGCCGCCACTTCGGCAGTGGTCATCTGGGTCGCATGGATCATGCACCAGCGCCGGTCGAGCGGCAGGTTCCCCACCGCCCATTCAACCGGCCGCGCGCCCCAGGCCGCCTGGACCTCGGTCACCTCGGCGACCTGCTCGGCGATGTGAAGATGCACCGGCCCGCCGGTCAGCCCCGCCACACGCTCCAGTGTCCCCCGGCTGACCGCCCGCAAGCTTTGCGGCGCCACCCCCAGCACGGACTCCGGCAGATCGGCCAGCCTGCGCTGCGCCCCCTCCGGGACTGCCGCAAAGACCTCGTGGCGACCGACCTGAGTCCCGGTTCCTCGCCGATGGCGGGCCCACATGACCGCCGTGATGATCGGCCACGGCAAGGCGATGGTGGACGGGAATGTGAAGAATGGCACAGAAGCTATTGGTATCAATAGACTTTGCCCGATCACGCTTGGCGCGAAGGAGGGGCTGGCGCTGATCAACGGCACCCAGTTCTCCACCGCCTACGCGCTTGCGGGTCTGTTCCAGGCCTGGCGGGCGGCCCGCGAGGCGTTGGTGATCTCGGCCCTCTCCACCGACGCGATCATGGGCTCCACCGCGCCCCTGGAGGCCGAAATTCACACCCTGCGTAACCGGGCCGGATCGCCGCCGCCGCCGCCATGCGCGCCCTTCTGGCCGGATCGGAAATCCGCGAAAGCCACCGCGATGGCGACACCCGCGTGCAGGATCCCTACTGCATCCGCTGCCAGCCGCAGGTGACGGGGGCTGCGATGGACGTCCTGCGCATGGCCGCCCGGACACTGGAAATCGAGGCCAATGCGGCCACCGACAACCCCTTGGTCCTCTCGGACGGCCAGATCGTCAGCGGTGGCAACTTCCACGCCGAACCCGTTGGTTTTGCTGCTGATATGGTCCCCATGGCTGTGGCCGAGATCGAGGCGATCTCGCAGCGCCGCGTGGCCCTGATGGTCGATCCGACCCTTTCGTTCGACCTGCCCGCCTTCCTGACCCCGAAGCCTGGCCTCAACTCGGGACTGATGATCGCCGAGGTCACGACCGCCGCCCTGATGAGCGAGAACAAGCACCTCGCCCACCCGACCGTGATCGACTCCACTCCCACCTCCGCCAACCAGGAGGACCACGTCAGCATGGCCGCCCACGGCGCCCGACGCCTGCGCCGGATGGTGAAGAACCTGAACGTGATCCTGGGCGTCGAGGCGCTCTGCGCCGCGCAAGGCGTCGAGTTCCGCGCGCCCCTGCGTGCCTCGGCCCCGCTTCAGGCGGCGGTCCAGGCGTTGCGGACAGAGGTCCAGGCGCTCGAGGAAGACCGCTACTTCGCCCCCGACTTCGCCAAGCCCGCGGAACTTGTGGCCAGAGGCACCCTCTCCAAAGCCACCGGCATCAGCCTCCCCGACCTCTGATTTCATCTTTGCCCAAGTATCCTCTGGGGGTCCGGGGGGCGAAGCGCCCCCGGGGTCTCCACCACTGAAGGAGCCTGACCATGACGAACCTCCGCCACAACCTGCGCGACATCTACCCGCCGACCGGCCCGGAAAAGACCGCGACGAGACCCGCATCGATGTCTGCATTCAGACCCGCTACCTCGACGTGAAGGCCAAGACGCTGGACGAAGCTCTTGCCCTGATCGCGGACTGGACCCCCAAGGGCGAGGCGAAGTCGGTGGGACTTCTCGGCAACGCGGCCGAGGTCTTCCCGGAACTGCTTGCCCGGATGAAGGCGTGCGGCGTGCGACCGGACATCGTGACCGACCAGACCTCGGCCCATGATCCGCTGCACGGCTACTGCCCGGCGGGATGGACCGTGGCCGAATCGCGGGCCAGGCAGGAGACCGACCCGGCGGCGGTCGAGACGGCGGCGCGTCATTCGATGCGCGCCCATGTCGAGGCGATGGTGGGGTTCTGGAACGTGGGCGTCCCGACGCTGGATTACGGCAACAACATCCGGCAGGTCGCGAAGGAGGAAGGCTTCAAGAACGCCTTCGCCTTCCCGGGGTTCGTTACGGCCTATATCCGCCCGCTCTTCTGCAAGGGCATCGGCCCGTTCCGCTGGTGCGCGCTGTCGGGCGACCCCGAGGACATCCGCAAGACCGACGCGTCGATGAAGCGGCTGTTCCCGGAGAACGCCCAGCTGCACCGCTGGCTGGACATGGCGCAGGAGCGGATCGCGTTCCAGGGGTTGCAGGCGCGGATCTGCGGGATCGGGCTGGGCGACCGGCACCGGGCGGGGCTGATGTTCAACGAGATGGTGGCGAGCGGAGAGTTGACGGCCCCCATCGTGATCGGGCGGGATCATCTGGATTCGGGGCCCCTGGCCTCGCCCAACCGGGAGACCGAGGCGATGAAGGACGGCTCGGATGCGGTCAGAGACTGGCCGCTTCTGATCGCGCTGGTCAACACGGACTCGGGGGCGACCTGGGTGAGCCTGCATCACGGGGGCGGCGTGGGGATGGGGTTCTCCCAGCACGCGGGGGTGGTGATCCTTGCCGACGGGACGCCGGAGGCAGCGCGGCGGCTGGAACGGGTCCTGTGGAACGACCCGGCCTCGGGGGTCTGGCGCCATGCGGATGCGGGCTATGAGACGGCCCTGGACTGCGCGCGGGAGCATGGGTTGCGGCTGCCGGGGATCCTGGGGAACTGATCTGTCCACGTTGGACAGCTTGGCAGCCCCAGTCTTTTCAATGGGTTGCCGGGGCGCATTTACGCGTCGTTAACCATTGGGTTCCGGGATTGAAACGCCCCGGCACGTCAATGGCTCTTCAGATCGGCCTATGGTCTGACCTTCCGGCGTGAAAGCCACGGGTAGGCTGTTTCTGAAGATCCTCGGCAGGTCGGTATCGCCGCAGCAGGTTGGTTCCGACTGCGGATCAAGCTGAAAGATCAGGCCTCAGGCTGATTCCCTCATACGACCGCGACCGGGGCGCGGAGGTCGTCCAGGACCTCGGCGGCGATCTGGACCGAGCGGCGGCGCGCGGCGTGGTCGTGGATCATGCCGGTGACCATGATCTCGTCCGGGCGGTAATGGTCGATGAGGTCGGAGAGCCGCTGCCGCACCGTCGCGGGCGCGCCAGTGGCCGAGCAGGAGAGCGCCTGCTGCACCTGGGCCATCACGGGGGCGGGGATTTCACGGTCAAGCTCATGCGTCGGTCGGGGCAGTTTGCCCGCGCGGCCGGTGCGCAGCCGCGCGAAGGCGAGGATCTGGGACGAGCGCAGATAGGTGGCTTCGGCATCGGTCTCGGCCGCGCAGACGCCGACGGCCATCATCGCATGGGGCCGCTCCAGCCGGTCGGAGGGGCGGAAGCCCTGGCGGTAGACATCCAGCGCCTCGCCCAGCAGGGCGGGGGCGAAATGCGAGGCGAAGGCATAGGGCAGGCCAAGCCAGGCCGCGAGTTGCGCGCCGAAGAGGCTGGAGCCGAGGATCCAGACCGGAACATTCGTGCCCGCGCCTGGGATGGCCTGCACGGGGCCGGTGGTCTCGCCAAGGTAGTGGATCAGTTCCTGCACGTCCTGGGGGAAGCTGTCCTCGGGCGCCATGTGGCGGCGAAGGGCGCGGGCGGTGACCATGTCGGTGCCCGGCGCGCGACCGAGGCCGAGGTCGATCCGGCCGGGGTAGAGCGTGGCCAGCGTGCCGAACTGCTCGGCCACCATCAGGGGCGAGTGGTTGGGCAGCATGATGCCGCCCGCGCCGACGCGGATCGTGCGGGTCTGGCCCGCGACATGGCCGATCAGCACGGCGGTCGCGGCGCTGGCGATGCCGGGCATGTTGTGATGCTCGGCCAGCCAATAGCGGTGATAGCCTGCGGCTTCGGCCGCGCGGGCAAGGTCGACGGTGGCCGCAAGGGCCTCGGCCGCGGTCTGGCCCTCGGGGATCGGGGCAAGGTCGAGAAAGGAATAGTGCTGCATCGCGCCCTCCGTCCGGGAAAGCTAGTCATTCCGGGCGGTCAGGCCAAGGGGAGCGGTCAGTTCAGGCGCGGCGCGGTGCCGAGAGCGGCAAGGGTGACGCGGGTTTCGGCGCCGTACATGGCGATGGCGGTGACCTCCATCGGGCAGCGGTCAAGGTCGCCGCCCAGGATCTCGATCGTGCCGGCGCCGTGGAAGGCGCTGTCGAGCAGGCTAAGCAGCGCCTCGCCGCGCAGGATGGCCTCGACGCCCTCGGCGGTGCGTGTGATGGCCTCGGGGGTGACGTGGCGGGTGCCGATGAGGAGGTTCATGGGGGTCTTTCTACGGCCGCGTCTTGGGTCGGGGCAGGTGCAGCGCGCAGGCCCAGGGGGCCTGCACTTGGGTTATCGGCCTGTGGCTCAGCTGCAGCCGGTGGTCGCGCCGCAGCTGTTGCACTTCAGGCAGGTGCCGTTGCGCACCAGCGTGTAGTTGCCACATTCGCCGCAGCTGTCGCCGGTGTAGCCTTGCAGCTTGGCCTTGGTCCGGGCATCGGCGGCGCCGATGGCGTAGGTGCTGGTCGATTCCGAGAAGCCGGAGACCCGGGTCTCGGACAGGACGGCGGTCATCGGCGCGGCGCTTTCGGTGCCGGTGGCGAAGCCGCCGAAGGCCGTGACCGACTGGCCGCCCTGCAGGACGGTGAACTCTTGCGGCAGGCGCTTGCGCATGTAGCCGGTCGAGGCGACCTGTTTCAGGACCTCCAGCGACTTGGAGGCGGCGGTTTCGCTGGGTTCGGCGATGTTGCGCTTGCCTTCCTCATCCCCGCGGCCGAGGTCGTCGAAGGAGGCACCCTTCGGGGCGACATGGGCCAGGTCCGTGCGGTCGAGGTAGCTGATCGCAAGCTCGCGGAAGATGTAGTCCAGGATCGAGGTCGCGTTCTTTACGCTGTCGTTGCCCTGGACCATCCCCGCCGGTTCGAAGCGGGTGAAGGTGAAGGCCTCGACGAATTCCTCCAGCGGCACGCCGTATTGCAGGCCGACCGAGACCGCGATGGCGAAGTTGTTCATCATTGCCCGGAAGCCCGCGCCTTCCTTGTGCATGTCGATGAAGATCTCGCCCAGCGAGCCGTCCTGGTATTCGCCGGTGCGGAGATAGACCTTGTGGCCGCCGACGATGGCCTTCTGGGTATAGCCCTTGCGGCGTTCCGGCAGCTTCTCGCGGTGGCTGCGGACGATTTCCTTGACGATCACCTTTTCGACGATCTTCTCGGCGATGACCTGGGCCTTTTCCTGCGCCGAGCCGGTGGCGAGGATTTCCTCGGCTTCCTCGTCATCCTCGATCAGCGCGGCCGCCAGCGGCTGCGAGAGCTTGGAGCCGTCGCGGTACAGCGCGTTGGCCTTGATGCCGAGCGAGTGGCTCAGTTCATAGGCCGCCAGCGTTTCGGCGATGGTGGCGTTGTTCGGCATGTTGATGGTCTTGGAGATCGCGCCCGAGATGAAGGACTGGGCGGCGGCCATCATGGTGATGTGGGATTCCACGGACAGGAACCGCTTGCCGGTCTTGCCGCAGGGGTTGGCGCAGTCGAAGACCTTGTAGTGTTCGGGCTTGAGGTGAGGCGCGCCTTCGAGGGTCATGGTGCCGCAGACATGGTCGTTGGCGGCGTCGATCTGGGCCTTGGTGAAGCCGAGGTGACGGAGGAGGTCGAAGGTCGGGTCGGCGAGTTTTTCCGCCGGGATGCCGAGGGTGCCTTTGCAGAAGTCCTCGCCGAGCGTCCACTGGTTGAAGACGAAGCGGATGTCGAAGGCGGACGGGAGGGCCGCCTCGATCTTCTCGATCTCGCGCGGGCCGAAGCCGTGGCCGATCAGCGCCGTGTGGTTGATCGCCGGGGCCTGGCCGAGGGAGCCGTGGCCGACGGCGTAGGCGACGATCTCGGCGGCCTGGGAGGTCGAGTAGCCGAGGGTTTCAAGGGCCGCAGGGACCGACTGGTTGATGATCTTGAAGTAGCCGCCGCCCGCGAGCTTCTTGAACTTCACCAGGGCGAAGTCGGGCTCGATCCCGGTCGTGTCGCAGTCCATGACGAGGCCGATGGTGCCGGTGGGGGCGATCACGGTCGTCTGGGCGTTGCGGTAGCCGTGGGCCTCGCCCAGGCGCAGGGCCTCGTCCCAGGCGGATTTGGCAAGCGCAACAAGAGTTTGGTCGGGGCAGTTCGCGTGGTCAAGCGCCACGGCGGGGACGTTCAGGCCCTCATACTGGCCGGTCGCATGGGCCGCCGCGCGGTGGTTGCGGATGACGCGGAGCATGTGGTGCTTGTTCCGCTCGTAGCCCGAGAAGGGGCCGAGTTCCTTGGCCATTTCCGCGCTGGTCGCATAGGTCACGCCGGTCATGATCGCGGTGAGCGCACCGCAAAGCGCGCGGCCTTCGTCCGAGTCATAGCCGAGGCCCATGTTCATCAGCAGGCCGCCGATGTTGGCGTAGCCGAGGCCGAGGGTGCGGAAGTCGTAGCTGAGCTGGGCGATTTCCTTCGAGGGGAACTGCGCCATCATCACCGAGACTTCGAGCGTCACCGTCCACAGCCGGGTGGCGTGGATATAGGCGTCGGCGTCGAATTTGCCGTCCTCGTAGAAGGTCAGCAGGTTCATCGACGCCAGGTTGCAGGCGGTGTCGTCGAGGAACATGTACTCCGAGCAGGGGTTCGAGCCGCGGATCGGGCCGTCCTCGGGGCAGGTGTGCCAGGCGTTGACGGTGTCGTGGAACTGGATGCCCGGGTCGGCGCAGGCCCAGGCAGCGTGGCCGATCTGGTCCCAGAGCTCACGCGCGGAGACGGTCTTGGCTACCTTGCCGTCGGTGCGGCGGATCAGCTCCCAGGGTTCGTCGTTCTTGACGGCCTTGAGGAAGGCGTCGGTGACGCGGACCGAGTTGTTGGAGTTCTGGCCGGAGACGGAGATATAGGCCTCGGAATCCCAGTCGGTGTCGTAGGTCGGGAATTCGATGCTGTCGAAACCCTGCCGCGCGTATTGCAGCACGCGGTTGGTGTAGGTGTCGGGGATCATGGCCTTCTTGGCGGCCTTGATCGCGGCCTTCAGCGCCGGGTTCTTCGCCGGATCGACGGCGTCTTCCGTGCTGCCGTCCCACTGGCGGATGGCGGCGAAGATCTCGTTCAGGCGGGCTTCGTGCATTTTCGAGCCGGCCACCAGAGAGGCGACCTTCTGCTCTTCGATGACCTTCCAGTTGATGAACTGCTCGATATCCGGGTGATCCATGTCGCAGATCACCATCTTGGCGGCGCGGCGGGTGGTGCCGCCGGACTTGATCGCCCCAGCCGCGCGGTCGCCGATCTTCAGGAAGCCCATCAGGCCCGAGGACTTGCCGCCGCCCGAGAGTTTCTCGCCCTCGCCGCGGAGAGAGGAGAAGTTGGTGCCGGTGCCCGAGCCGTATTTGAACAGACGCGCCTCACGCACCCAGAGGTCCATGATGCCGCCGTCGCCCACGAGGTCGTCCTTGACGGACTGGATGAAGCAGGCGTGGGGCTGGGGGTGTTCGTAGGCGCTGGAGGATTTGGTCAGGACGCCGGTCTTGTGGTCGACGTAATAGTGACCCTGCGAGGGGCCGTCGATGCCATAGGCCCAGTGCAGGCCCGTGTTGAACCACTGGGGCGAGTTCGGGGCGGCCATCTGGCGGGCCAGCATGAAGCGCATCTCGTCGTAATAGGCGCGGGCATCGGCCTCGGTGGTGAAGTAGCCGCCCTTCCAGCCCCAATAGGCCCAGGCGCCGGCGAGGCGGTCGAAGACCTGCTTGGCGCTGGTCTCACCGACGAAACGCTGGTCCTCGGGCAGTTGTGCCAGCGCGTCGGCGTCGGGGACCGAGCGCCACAGGAATTCGGGCACGCCCTTTTCCTTGACCTTCTTCAGCACGGCCGGGACACCCGCCTTGCGGAAATACTTCTGGGCGAGCACGTCGGAGGCGACCTGGCTCCAGCCCTCGGGGACCTCGACCGCCTCGTTGCGGAAGACGATCTTGCCGTCGGGGTTACGGATTTCGGATACCGTGGTGGTGAAGGCCATCGCGCCATAGGCGCCGGTGGCTTCCTGGGTGAACTTCCGCTCGATCTGCATGCCCCTGATCCTCCGATCTTGCGACCCTGCGGCCGCTTTCCGTTTCTGACCCGCGCCTGGGGACCCACCGGCTTCGCGACGGCCGAGGCAACGACGGGTCGGGCCCTGCAGCGGGTGCCGCAGAGGGGTCACATCCATGCGGATGCCCTTTCCTGATCGCTTGTCGAGCCTGTCCGTCGCGGCACTAGATTTTGTGGTGTCCCTCGCCGCGGTGTCAAACTGTCGTAATCACCGTCCCCGATCAACGAGAAAATTTGGCACGAATGAAAATTTTGCGCCTTGACGATTTGCTGCGCCACAACCCGCGCGGCCGACGCGGACCCGGCGGGGCCTGTGGACAGATCTGGGGACAGACTTCGCACGCTTTGTGAAGAGCGGCGGATTTGCAAGGCATCGGGCACGCTTGGCGGCGGAGGCTGCAGCCCCGGGCCGGGCGGGAAAACCCGGGGCGCGCGCGATTCTACCCCTGGGCCCCGACTCGAGAGGCTCGCGCGGCGGGACGGTTAATCAGCACGATCCCCGCCCCCACCAGAAGCGCCGCGAGGAGAATCGCCCAAGTGATGGATTCGCCAAAGATTAACGCGCCCATGCCAAGTGCCAGGATCGGCGTCAGGAAGGAGAAGGAGGCCACCGTGGCCGAGGGGTAGACCGACAGCAGCCAGAGCCAGGTGATGAACCCTCCCGCCACCACGACCGAGGACTGGAAGAGAAGGCCCACAAGATGCAGGGGCTGCAGGTCGCGGACCAGCGGCCCGAAGAGCGGCGCGAGGAGCAGCAGGAGCGGGGCCGAGACCAGGACCATCCAGAAGAGCTGCAACTCGGGCCCCTCGGCCCGCATCACGGGGCGGCGCGCGACATAGGCTGTCAGCGCCCAGCCCCAGGAGGCGCCAAGCGCGCAGAGATCGCCGATCAGGCTGGCCTCGCCGGTTGCAGGGCGGGTGAGGATCGCGGTCGCGCAACCGGCGAAGGCGAGCGTCAGGCCCGCGGCCTTCAGCGGCGTGATCCGCTCGCCCAGGCCGAAATGCGCGAGGATCGCGAACCAGACCGGCATGGAATACATGATGACCGAGGCGCGGCCGACGGTGGTCAGGTCGAGGGCCATGAAAAGAAACAGGAATTCCGCCGCGAAGACGGTGCCGATCAGGAGGCCGGGGAGAAGCGCCGCACGGTGGAGGCGCGGCGGGCGACCGCGCCAGGCGAGCCAGGCCCAGACGAAAAGCACGGCGAGGGCCGAGCGAAGCCCGGCAAAGAAGACCGGCTGGAGCCCCGCGTTCACCATCTTGATGAGGATCTGGTTGAAGGCGAGAAGCGCCGTCACCCCCAGAAGCACCGCGCCCCCGAAGGCGTCGAGCCGATCCTTGCGCATCCCCGTCCCCTTTGTGCTGGCCTGCGGGGTTGTGGCATGGGCAACGGGGCCCGGCAAGCGCGGGCGCAGCTTGGGCGATATCGCGCACCCTACCTTGCGGCGCGGAAATGGCGGGCGACAAGCTGGGTGAGCTTGCGGTGCAGGGGCAGGGTGCGGTGCCGTATGTGGATCGCGGCATAGACCGGCTGGCGCAGCACCGGCGCATCCTCGACCGCAAGGAAGCGGCCCCCGGCGATCAGTTCCTCGGCCGTCTTCTCCAGCACATAGCCCGACCCCCCCATCGCCGTCAGGAGCGAGACCACCGAGCCCGACTGCCCGACCGAGACCGCCGCCGCGGCGAGGTCCGGGGTCATCTGGCGGTGCATTTCCTCGAAAGCGGGGGAGAAATGCGCGAAGACGAAGCGGGACGGCGTGACCTCGGCCAGGCGGGGGGTGTCGGTGGAGATCATCCGGTAGCTGACCTCGCCCACGCTGTCGAAATGCAGGTCCGGGTGGGGTTTCGGGCTGAACATCACCGCGAAGTCCAGGATGCCGGTCAGCAGGTCCGCACACATCTGGTTGGAATAATCCGGCTCGATGTAAAAGGCGGTCTCGGGCAGGGCCGCGCGGAATTCGGCCACCCAGTCGCCCAGGTAGACGGCCGCGAGGTCGTTCTGGATGCCGAGCCGCAGAAGTTGCTGCGCGCCTTGCGGGATCTGGATGCGGCGGCGCGCCTCGTTCCATTCATGCCGCAGCGCGCGGGCATGCGGTTCGAACCGCTTGCCCTCGGGCGTGAGGTCGGTCCCGGCGCGGGAGCGGTCGAAGAGACGGCTGCCCACCGCCTGTTCCAGGGCCGTGACCCGGGCCGAGACGGTCGATTGGGTGATCCGAAGCCGCTCGGCAGTGCGGTGGAAGCTGCGGGTTTCGGCCAGGTCGAGGAAAGTGTCGAGGAGGTCGATCTGCATGTCGGGCCGCTGCGCATGGTGGCGGACCCCGGGGGCGCTTCGCCCCCCGGACCCCCAGAGGATATTTGTGCAAAGATGAAAGGCGTGATCGGTTTCGTCGATCAATAGCCGGGTCCCGGCCGAATTGAAAGCGGGCGTGAGGCGGCGGATAGTGGCGGGGGATGAGGGAGGCGGCGATGGCGGAATTTGCGCAGGCTCGGGTGGTGATCATCGGGGGCGGGGCGGTGGGGGCCTCGGCCTTGTATCACCTGACGAAGGCGGGGTGGACGGATGCGCTGCTGCTTGAAAAGAACGAGCTGACGGCGGGGTCGACCTGGCACGCGGCGGGCAACGTGCCGACGTTTTCGTCGTCCTGGTCGATCATGAACATGCAGCGCTATTCGGCTGGCCTCTACCGGGGCCTGGGCGAGGCGGTCGGCTATCCGATGAACTATCATGTCACCGGGTCGGTCCGTCTGGGACATTCCAGGGAGCGGTTGCAGGAGTTCAAGCGCGTCGTCGGCATGGGGCGCTATCAGGGGATGGACCTGTCGATCCTGTCGCCCGAGGAGATCCGGTCGCGCTATCCCTTCGTCGAGACGCATGACCTGACCGGCGCGCTTTACGATCCCTATGACGGCGACATCGACCCGGCGCAGCTGACCCAGGCGCTTGCCACGGGCGCGCGGCAGATGGGGGCGCGGATCGAGCGGTTCTGCCCGGTGACGGCGGCGCAGTGGACCGGAAGCGAGTGGGTGCTCTCGACGCCCAAGGGCGAGGTGCGGGCGGAATATGTGGTGAACGCGGGCGGCTATTATGCGGCCCAGGTCGGCGCGATGTTCGGCCGCCGGGTGCCGATGATGGTGATGAGCCACCAGTACCTGCTGTTCGACACCATCCCCGAGCTGGAGGCCTGGTCGAAGGAGGTGGGCCACAAGCTGCCGCTGCTGCGCGACGTGGATTCGTCCTATTACCTCCGGCAGGAGAAGATGGGCTTCAACCTTGGCCCCTACGAGAACCCCTGCCGGGCGCATTGGGCCACGCCGGACGACCCGATGCCCGATGATTTCTCGTTCCAGCTCTTCCCCGACGATCTGGAGCGGATCGAGTGGCACATCAACGACGCGATGGCCCGGGTGCCGCTTTTGCAGCAGGCGGCGCTCACCAAGGTGATCAACGGCCCGATCCCCTATACGCCCGATGGCAACCCGCTGATCGGGCCGATGCCGGGCGTGCCCAATGCCTTCGAGGCCTGCGTCTTCACCTTCGGCATCTGCCAGGCGGGCGGGGCGGGCAAGGTGCTGGCGGAATGGGTGACAGAAGGCGGCACTGAGTGGGACATGTGGTCCTGCGACCCGCGCCGCTTTACCGGCTGGGAGGACCATGACTACCTCGTCCAGAAGGGGATGGAGGTCTACGGCCATGAATACGGGATGCATTTCCCGATGGCGCGATGGCCTGCGGCACCTGACCGGAAGCTCTCGCCCGTGCATGACAAGCTGAAGGCGCTGGGCGCGCAGTTCGCGCCCTACAATGGCTGGGAGCGGGCGGAGTGGTTTGCGGAAGCGGGCGACGATACCTCGTGGGAGTCGACGCAGACCTGGGGGCGGGCGGGGCCATGGGAGCCACGCATCCGTGCCGAGGTCGAGGCGGTGCGCGACGGGGTCGGTGTGCTGGACCTGCCGGGGTTCACCCGGCTGCGCCTGGTGGGGCCGGGCGCGCGGGCGCATCTCGCCTCGCTCACCGCCTCGAAACTGCCGCAGCCGGGGCGGACGGGCCTATTGTACTTCGCCGACGAGCGGGGCCGGATCGTCACCGAGATGACCTGCCTGCCGTTCAGTGACGAGGATGTGGGAGTCATCACCGCCGCCGTGGCGCAAAGCCACGACGCCGATATCCTGCGCAAGGGTCTGCCCGAGGGCGTGACACTTGAGGACTGGTCGGACCGGATCCACTGTTTCATCGTCACCGGCCCCAAGGCGCGCGACCTGCTGGCGGGGATTGCCAAGGCGGACCTCTCGCTGCCCTGGCTGTCGGTCCAGTATTCCGCGACGGTCGCGGGCAAGGACGTGGCGCTGGTGCGGGTGTCCTTCGCGGGCGAGCTTGGCTGGGAAATCCACTGCGACCGGGGCGATGCGGCCCATATCTACGACGCGCTGCTGGCGGGGGGAGCGAAGCCCTTCGGGATGCGCGCGCTGAATTCCATGCGGATCGAGAAGGGCTACCGGGCGTGGAAGGGGGACCTCTCCACCGATTATTCGCTGCTGGAAGGCGGTCTTGAGCGGTTTATCGACTGGGGCCACGATTTCCCCGGCAAGACGGCTTTGCTGGGCGAGAAGCAGCGGGGGGTGAAGAAGCGGTTCGTCTCGCTGCGCGTTGAGGCTGGCGAGTGTGACGCGCCCTATATGTCGACGCTGTGGCACGACGGCCAGGTGGTGGGCGAGACCACCTCGGGTGCCTGGGGCTATCGGGTCGGCCATTCCATGGCGCTGGGCATGCTGCGGGCGGACCTTGCTGTGGCGGGGGCCGAGGTCGAGGTGGAGATCTTCGGCGAACGGGTGAAGGCCACGGTGCTGCCGGAGGGGCCGGCCTGGGATGCGAAGAACGCGCGGCTGCGCGCGTGACCGGACGGGGAGCCGGGGGTTTCACACCCCCGGACCCCCGTGGGATATTTGGGCAAAGATGAAAGACCAAGGGCATGGCTGAGATTCCGGCGAAAGCGCGGGCGGTGGTGATCGGGGGCGGCGTGTCGGGCTGTTCGGTGGCCTATCACCTGGCCAAGGCGGGCTGGACCGATGTGGTGCTGTTGGAGAGGCGCAAGCTGACTTCGGGCACGACCTGGCATGCGGCCGGGCTGATCGGGCAGCTGCGCGGCAGCGCGAACATGACGCGGCTCGCGAAGTATTCGGCGGATCTGTATCGCGGTCTGGAGGCCGAAACTGGGGTCGCCACCGGCATGAAGCAGGTCGGCTCGATCTCGGTCGCGCTGACGCAGGAGCGGCATGAGGAGCTTTTGCGTCAGGCCACGGTGGCGCGGATCTTCGATGTCGAGGTGCACGAGATCTCGCCCGCCGAGGTGAAGGCGCGCTATCCGCATCTGAACGTCTCGGACGTGGTGGGCGCGGTGGCTTTGCCGCTGGATGGACAATGCGACCCGGCCAACATCGCGATGGCGCTGGCCAAGGGCGCGCGGATGCGCGGGGCGAAGATCTTCGAGAACACGCTGGTCACGAAGGTGACGACCGCCGGGGGCCGCGTGACGGGGGTGGATTACGAGACGGCCGACGGCCCGGGGCATATCGCGGCAGATGTCATCGTGAACTGCGGCGGCATGTGGGGCCGCGACCTGGCGGCGCAGAACGGGGTGACGCTGCCGCTGCATGCCTGCGAGCACTTCTACCTTGTCACCGAACCCGTTGCCGGGCTTGGGGATTTGCCGGTCCTCCGCGTCCCGGACGAATGTGCCTATTACAAGCAGGATGCGGGCAAGATGATGCTTGGGGCGTTTGAGCCCAAGGCCAAGCCCTGGGGGATGGAGGGCATCCGCAAGGACTTTGAATTCGACACCCTGCCCGAGGACTGGGACCACTTCATGCCCATCCTGGAGCATGCGATGAACCGGATGCCCTTGTTCCAGACCGCGGGCATCCACACCTTCTTCAACGGGCCGGAATCCTTCACCCCCGACGACCGCTACTACCTGGGCGAGGCGCCCGAGGTGAAAGGCTATTGGATCGCGGCTGGATACAATTCCATCGGCATCGTCTCCTCCGGCGGGGCGGGCCAGGCGTTGGCGCACTGGATCACCGAAGGCGAGCCGCCCTTCGATCTTTGGGAAGTGGATATCCGCCGCGCCCAGCCCTTCCAGAAGAACCGCCGCTACCTGAAGGAACGGGTCTCCGAGACGCTGGGGCTGCTTTACGCCGACCATTTCCCCTACCGCCAGGTCGTGACCTCGCGCGGGGTGCGGCGGTCGCCGATCCACGAGCATCTGAAGGCGCGCGGCGCGGTCTTTGGCGAGGTCGCGGGCTGGGAGCGCGCGAACTGGTTTGCGAACCCCGGGCAGGAGCGCGAATACCGCTATTCCTGGAAGCGGCAGAACTGGTTCGACAACCAGCGCGCCGAGCATATGGCGGTGCGGGAAACCGCCGGCCTGTTCGACATGACGAGCTTCGGCAAGATCCGGGTGGAGGGGCGTGACGCCTGTGCGTTCCTGAACCGGATCGCCTCGGCGCAAATGGATGTGCCGGTGGGGCGGATCGTCTATACGATGTTCCTGAATGAAAACGGGGGGATCGAGGCCGATCTTACAGTGACGCGCCTGTCGGAGACCGCCTATCTGGCGGTCGTTCCGGGGGCGACCCTGCAGCGCAACCTGGCCTGGATGCGGGCGCTGGTGGGCGATGATTTCGCGGTCATCACCGATGTGACTGCGGCCGAGTCGGTTCTGTGCCTGATGGGCCCGCAGTCGCGCGAGGTGCTGGCGAAGGTCTCGCCCAACGACTTCAGCAATGCCGCGCACCCCTTTGGAATGGCGCGGGAAATCGAGATTGGCATGGGTCTCGTCCGGGCGCATCGCGTGACTTATGTCGGCGAGCTGGGCTGGGAGCTTTACGTCCCGACCGACCAGACGGCCCATGTGTTTGAAAGCCTGATGGAGGCCCAGCCGGACCTGAAACTCTGCGGCCTGCACACGCTGGACTCCTGCCGGATCGAGAAGGCCTACCGCCATTGGGGCCACGACATCACCGACGAGGATCATGTGCTGGAGGCGGGTCTCGGCTTCACTGTCAGCCGGAAGAAACCCGCTTTCCTCGGCCGTGAGGCAGTGCTGCGGAAGGAACAGCAGGGCCTGGACCGTCGCATGGTCCAGTTCCGCCTGCAGGACCCCGAGCCGCTGCTGTTCCACAATGAGGCGATTGTTCGTGATGGGGAAATTGTCGGCCCGGTGACCAGCGGCAACTATGGCCACTTCCTCGGCTCGGCCGTCGGCTTGGGCTATGTCCCGGCCAGGGGGCAGACCGAGGACGACATCCTCGGCTCCACCTACGAGATCGAGGTTGCGGGCCAGCGCCACGCGGCCATCGCAAGCCTTGTTCCGATGCATGATCCGAATTCCGAAAGGGTAAAGGCATGACCGACCTCTCCGATCTTCCAGGCGAGACCTGCGAACCCGCCCGCGCCCGCCGCTCGGGTGGCCGTCAGGCCCGTGTGGCAATGCGGGCCGCGCCGCTGGCCGATGATGTGAAGCCGGTCCGTCCGGGTCTGCCGGGCGGTCAGTACAAGCCCCTGACCGAGGCTGGAGTCAGCCAGATCCACGCCGCCGCGCTGGACGCGCTGGAGCAGATCGGCCTAAGCCAAGCCCCTGACTCGGGAAGGAAACTTCTGACCGAGGCCGGGGCGATCCTGGGCGATGACGGCCGCATCCGCTTTCCCCGCGCGCTGGTCGAGGACATGTTGGCCATCGCCGCGCGCGACATCACGCTTTACGCCCGCGATCCGAAGCACGACCTGCACCTTTCGGGGAGCAACGTCCATTACGGGACGGCAGGGGCGGCGGTGCATATCGTCGATCCGATCACGCTGGAGTACCGCGACTCCACCGCGCAGGACCTGTATGACGCCGCGCGGCTGGTCGACAATCTGGACAACATCCACTTCTACCAGCGCACGATGGTCTGCCGCGACGTGGCCGACAACAAGGAGATGGATCTCAACACGCTTTATGGCTGCCTGGCGGGCACCACGAAACATGTGGGAACCAGCTTCTCTGACCCGTCGCACGTCGCCGATTGTTTCGAAATGCTCTACATGGTGGCGGGCGGCGAGGAAAAGTGGGTCGAACGGCCCTTCGTCAGCAATTCGAACTGCTTCGTCGTCCCGCCGATGAAATTCGCGGAAGAAAGCTGCATCACGATGGAGGATTGCATCCGCCGCGGGATGCCGATGCTGCTTCTGTCGGCCGGGCAGGCCGGGGCCACCGCGCCTGCGCCCATCGCGCTGGCCATCGTGCAGGCGGTGGCCGAGTGCCTGGCGGGCGTCGTCTATGTCAACGCGATCAAGCCCGGGGCGTCGGCCATCTTCGGGACCTGGCCCTTCGTTTCCGACCTGCGGACCGGCGCCATGTCGGGAGGCAGCGCCGAACAGGCGCTTTTGACCGCTGGCTGCGCGCAGATGCACCGATATTACGGCCTGCCGGGCGGCGCGGCGAGCGGCATCAGCGACTCGAAGCTGCCCGACATGCAGGCAGGATGGGAGCAGGGGATCACCAATGCGTTGGCTGGGCTTGCGGGCCTTAACATGTGCTATGAGGCCGTGGGGATGCATGCGAGCCTGCTGGGCTTCTGCCTGGAAAGCCTGGTCCTGGGCGACGATCTTCTGGGGCAGGCGATGCGGCTGGTGCGGGGGATCGACGTGACGCCCGACTCCACCTCCATCGACGCAATGAAAGAGGTCTGCCTGGGCGGTCCGGGGCATTACCTGGGCAGCGACCAGACGCTGAAGCTGATGCAGACCGAATACATCTACCCCAATGTCGGCAACCGCATGTCGCCCAAGGAATGGAACGAGGCCGGCAAGCCCTTGCTTCTTGACACCGCCATCGCGCGCAAGAACTCTATCCTCGCCAAGGCGGGGTGCCGCGTCGATCCCGAGATCGACAGCGCCATCCGTGCCCGATTCAACATCTACTTCAAGTGAGGTCGTAATGATCCCCGCCAACATGCTGAAATTCTACATAAATGGCCAATGGGTCGACCCACTGTCCGACAAGCGCATGGGGGTGGAAAACCCGGCCACCGAAGAGATCGTCTGCGAGGTTGCCATGGGCAATGCCCAGGACGCAGACCGCGCCATCCTGGCCGCCCGCGCGGCCTTCGACGGCTGGACCTACCGCCCTGTCGCCGAGCGCATCGCGGTGGTGAAGCGGATCCTCGAGATCTACAACGACCGCTTCGAGGATTTTGCCCAGGTCATGATGACCGAGATGGGCGCGCCGATCACCTGGGCGCGCAACGCTCAGGCCTGGGCGGGCCAGGTCCATATCGAGGCGACCATCAAGGCCGCCGAGGAGATGGCCTGGGAATACAGCCGCGGCACCACCCGGATCGTCTATGAGGGGATCGGCGTCTGCTCGCTGATCACGCCCTGGAACTGGCCGATGAACCAGATCGCCTGCAAGGTCGCCCCGGCGCTGGTCGCGGGTTGCACCATGGTGCTGAAGCCGTCGGAAATCGCGCCGCTCTCGGGGACGCTGTTCGCCCAGGTCTGCCATGATGCGGGCGTGCCGCCGGGGGTCTTCAACCTGGTCCATGGCGCGGGGCCGGAGGTCGGGGCGCGGATGTCGGAACATCCCGAGGTGGACATGGTCAGCTTCACCGGCTCGACCCGGGCCGGGACCCAGATCGCCGCGGTTGCGGCCGCGACGGCCAAGCGCGTGGCGCAGGAAATGGGCGGCAAGAGCCCGAACATCATCCTGCCGAACGCCAACCTGGCCGAGGCGGTCGCCGCGGGTGTGACGGCGGTCATGTCGAACACCGGCCAGTCCTGCGACGCGCCGACCCGGATGCTGGTCCCGCGCAACCGCCAGGCCGAGGCGCTGCAGATCGCCAAGGAGGCGGCCGAGAAGATCAAGGTCGGCGATCCGCGCGACGAGGCCACCGAGATGGGTCCGCTGGTGTCGAAGCTGCAGTTCGAGAAGGTGCAGCGCCTGATCCAGGCCGGAATCGACGAAGGCGCGACGCTGGTGACCGGCGGGGTGGGGCGGCCGGCAGACCTGAACCGCGGCTGGTTCGTGCGGCCCACGGTCTTTGGCGACGTGGTCAATGCGATGACCATTTCGAAAGAGGAAATCTTCGGGCCGGTGCTGGCGATCCAGCCCTATGACAGCATCGAGGATGCGATCCAGCAGGCAAACGACACGATCTATGGTCTGGCCGCCTATATCGCTGGCCCGGTCGAGGATGCCAGACCCGTGGCCCGTCGCCTGCGTGCGGGGACGGTGAACCTGAACTACCCCGACTGGGACACCTTCGCGCCCTTCGGCGGCTACAAGCAGTCCGGCAACGGGCGCGAATATGCCGATTGGGGCATCCACGACTTCTGCGAGGTCAAGGGCATCGTCGGCTACGGCGAGGCGTAAGGGACCGATCTTTCGCAGAAAGATCGTGCACGGGGGAAGGCATGCACTACGGATACATCGGCCTGGGCAACCTGGGCGGCCATATCGCGGCAAGCCTTCTGAAGGCGGGGCACAAGGTCACGGTCTATGACCGGAACCTCGCCCTTGCCGACCGGCACCGGGAGCTTGGGGCCACCGTGGCCCCCTCGGTCTCGGCCCTCGCGGCCGAGGTCGACCATGTCTTCACCTGCCTGCCCAGCCCAGCCGTGTCCGAGGCGGTGCTGGCCGAGCTGATGACCGGCCTCAAGCCGGGCGCGACCTGGATCGAGAACTCCACCCTCAGCCGCGACGATGTGTTGCGGCTGGCGGGGCTGGCGCGGACCGGCAAGATCAGGCTGCTGGAGGCCCCGGTGACCGGCGGCGTCCATCTGGCGGCGCGGGGCGAGATCACGGTGCTTCTGGGCGGGGACCAGGACCTGATCGACCTGCACCGCCCGGCGCTGTCGGTGATCGGCAACCGGATGTTCCACATGGGTCCGCTGGGGTCGGCCGCGATCATCAAGGTCATCACCAACATGCTGGCCTTCATCCATCTGAAAGCCACCTCAGAGGCGCTGATGCTGGCCAAGCGCGGGGGCCTTGACCTTGGCCAGGCCTGGCATGCGATCCAGGCCAGTTCCGGCAACAGCTTCGTCCACGAAACCGAGGGCGCGCTGATCCTGAACGGGTCCTACGACATCGCCTTCTCGGTCGACCTGGCGCTGAAGGACCTGGGCTTTGCCCTGGGCTTCGGGAAAGAGTTCGGCGTGCCGCTCGACCTCGCCTCGATCACCAACCAGACCTATATCGCGGCCAAGGCGGCCTATGGTGGCGAGGCGCAGTCGCCGATGATCGCCAAACTGCTTGAGGACCTGCTGGGCACCGACCTGCGCGCCCCTGGCTTCCCGGCCCGGCTGGAGTAAGCATGACCGATAACGCCCGCCGTGCGGCGCAGCTTCTGCATCACCGCAAATCCGGCCTGACGCCGGGCGACCCGATCGCCCCGCCGATCGTGCCGGCGACGACCTTCCACCTGCCCGCGAACGGAACCGGGGCCTATGGCTATTCCCGCGCGGGCACGCCGGGCTGGACCGAGCTGGAGGCGCAGCTGTCGCTTCTGGAAGAGGCCGAGACGGTCGTCTTCCCCTCGGGCATGGCGGCGATCACGGCGGCGCTGTTTGCCTGCCTGAAGGCGGGGGACAGGGTGATCCTGCCCGCGGACGGCTATTACGTCACGCGCGTGCTGGCGACCGAGTTCCTGGCGGGGCTGGGGGTCACGGCCGAGATGCTGCCGACCAGTGCCTATGATGGGGCCGACCTGACCGGCGCGGCGCTGGTCTATCTGGAGACGCCGTCGAACCCGGGCCTTGATGTCTGCGATATCCGGGCCGTGGCGGCGCGGGCGAAGGCCGCGGGCGCGCGGGTGGTGGTCGACAACACCACGATGACACCTTTCCTGCAACGCCCGCTGGACCTTGGCGCGGATCTGGTCGTCGCGGCCGACACCAAGGCGCCGGGGGGCCATTCCGACCTGCTTGCGGGCCATGTCGCGGGGCGCGATGCGGCGCTGATGGCGCGGGTGCGCGACTGGCGGCGGCTGTCGGGGGCGACGCTGGGGCCGTTCGAGGCCTGGCTCCTGCATCGCGGGCTTGAGACGCTGGAACTGCGGCTGGAGCGGATGTGCGCCAGCGCCAGGGTGATCGCCGAGCGTCTGGCCGCCCATCCGGCTGTCACGGGCCTGCGCTATCCGGGCCTGTCAGGCGACCCATCGCACCCTATGGTCGGGCCGCAAATGGCGAATGGCGGTTTCCTGATCGGCTTCACCCTCGCGGATGCCGGCGTGGCCGAGCGGTTCCTGTCGGCCTGTCCCTATCTGGCGCAATCGACGAGTTTCGGGGCCACCCATTCCTCGGCCGAGCGCCGGGCGCGCTGGGGCGATGCGGTGCCGGACGGCTTCCTGCGGCTGTCGGTCGGGATCGAGCCGGTGGAAGAGCTCTGGCGCGGGATCGCGGGCGCTCTGGCCGGATAGGGGCCAAATTTCTTGAGCAAGAAATTTGTCAAAATCCTTGCTTAAGGATTTTGGGTCCCGGTCCTAAAGCTGGTCCAGGATCCGCGCCGCCTCGGCCTGGACATCGGCCAGCGGGTTGCGGTCCTCGCCGGGGAAGAAGCGCGCGCGGGTGGCGGTGGGCATGCCCTTCGGGGTGGCGATGACGACGCGGGGGCCGTGCTTTGCGGTTTCGGCCTGCCAGCTGCGCGCCAGCGCCATCTGCGCGGCCTTGGTCGCGCCATAGGCCCCGAAGAACATCTGTCCGCCGCGCGGGTCGTCCAGGAACAGCGCCGTGCCCTGATGGGCACGGAGCAGGGGCTCGACCATCGGGATCAAGATCCCCGTGGCGCGGGCGTTGGTGGCGAGCGATTTCTCCCAGTCCTTCTGGTCGACATGTCCCGCCGGGGCCAGCGGCGCGGCATGGATCGCGGCATGGACCCAGAGGCCAAGCCCGCCCCAGCGGTCGTGGATGGACCGGCACAGATGCCGCATGGCATCGTCGTTGGTCACGTCCATCGGCGCGAGCGTCAGCGCCCCCGCCCCCGGCAGGCCCGCGCGCTTGACCCGGTCGTCGAGTTCCTCGAGACCGCCCACCGTGCGGGCGACGGCCACCACCTGCCAGCCGCGCAAGGCCAGTTGCTCGGCGATGGCGGCGCCCAGGCCGCGCGAGGCTCCGGTAACGAGGGCAACTCGGGGGGCGTTCTTCTGGGTCATGCGTCTGTCCTTGTGGAGGCGGCGGAGCCTCCGGCGGGGATATTTGGGCCAGTATGAAAGGGCAAGGGTCGCGCGCCTGCGAGAGGCGCGGTTTGCCCTGCGTCACTCGGCCGCTTTCATCTGGAAGCCTTCCTCGATCTTGTCGGACGGCACGACGGGGTAGTCGCCCGAGAAGCAGGCATCGCAGAAGCGCGGATTGGCCGGGTCGCGGCCCTGTGCTTCCCCGGCGGCGCGGTAGAGGCCGTCAAGCGAGATGAATTTCAGCGAGTTGACGCCAATCCAGTCACGCATCTCGTCTTCGCTCATCGTTGCGGCGAGGAGTTTCGACCGCTCCGGCGTGTCGACGCCGTAGAAGCAGGGCCAGGCGGTGGGGGGCGAGGCGATGCGGAAATGGACCTCCGCCGCGCCAGCCTCGAGGATCATGTCCTTGATCTTGCGGCTGGTCGTGCCGCGCACGACCGAGTCGTCCACAAGGATCACCCGCTTGCCCTTGATCAGCGCGCGGTTGACGTTCAGCTTCAGCCGCACGCCCATGTTGCGGATGTGGTCCGTGGGTTCGATGAAGGTGCGGCCCATGTACTGGTTGCGGATGATCCCCATGGCATAGGGGATGCCCGATTCCTGGCTGAAGCCGATCGCGGCGGGGGTGCCGCTGTCGGGCACCGGGCAGACCAGGTCGGCGTCCACCGGGGCCTCGCGCGCCAGTTCCACGCCGATTTGCCGCCTTGTTTCATAGACCGAACGGCCGCCGATGATGCTGTCGGGGCGGCTGAAATAGACGTTTTCGAAGATGCAGAACCGGCTTTTCGCCGGGGTGAAGGGGCGGGTGGAATCCACCTTGTTGCCCTCGATCACCACCATTTCGCCCGGATCGATCTCGCGCACGAAATCGGCGCCGATGATGTCGAGGCCGCAGGTCTCGGACGAGAGCGCCCAGCCGCTGTCGCCCAGCCGGCCGAGGACCAGTGGGCGCACGCCCAGGGGGTCGCGGACGCCGATCAGCTTGGTGCGGGTCATGGCGACGACGCTGAACGCGCCCTCGACCCGGCGCAGGGCGTCCTTGATCCGTTCCGACAGGTTCTTCTGGATCGAGCGCGCCATCAGGTGGATGATGCATTCCGAGTCCGACGACGACTGGAAGATCGACCCGCGCTCGATCAGCTCGCGCCGCAGGGCAGCGGCATTGGTCAGGTTGCCGTTATGCGCGATGGCGCAGCCGCCCATCGAGAATTCGCCGAAGAAGGGCTGCACGTCGCGGATCGCGGTCGCGCCCTTGGACCCGGCGGTGGAATAGCGGACATGCCCGATCGCCAGTTGTCCCGGCAGGGTGTCCATCACATCGGCCTTGGTGAAGTTGTCGCGGACATAGCCGAAGCGGCGGGCCGAGTTGAAGCCGTGGTCGGGATGGTAGCTGACGATCCCCCCGGCCTCTTGCCCGCGGTGTTGCAGGGCGTGCAGGCCAAGGGCCACGAAGTTCGACGCATCGGCCACGCCGATCACGCCGAAGATGCCACACTCCTCCTTCAGCTTGTCGTCGTCGAAGGGGTGCGAGCGGAAAGGGGTCATCGGCCGATTCCTGTCCTGGGCGTTCGGGGCGCGGTTGCCGGTCCTTTACGGCAGCCGCGCCGGGCTGTCACGCCCTGAAACGCCGGGACGCGGTGCGATCACCCGTTCGTGGTCGGCGCGGTCGGCGCAGCGGGGATCACCGGCTCGGGCGCGGCGCCGGTGGCGCAGACATTGGTCAGCTCGTTATAGCGGTCGACGATCCAGCCGGGCGCGTCGGTCGGGATGCTTTCGTCGATCTGGGCCTGGAAGTTGGCAAAGACCAGTGCGGTGCGGCTTTCGTCGACCATCGGGATCGCCTGGTCGGCCAGCACGCGGTCATAGACGATGAAGCCGATGGCGATCAGCAGGACCCCGCGCGCCGCGCCGAACAGGAAGCCAAGCGCCTGGTCGATCCCACCAAGGGCCGAGCGTTGCACCGCGCCCGAGAACAGCGGGGTGAACAGTGCCGCGACGATGAGGCCCACGACGAAGACGCCCGCGAAGGCAGCGACGACCGACAATTCGCAGCTGTCCGACAGGAATTCTCCCACCACCGGCAGCTCTTTTACCAGGGGCTGGACGCCCGGGGCGAAGTAATAGGCCGCAATCGCCGCGCCGATCCAGCCCAGGATCGACATCAACTCTCGCACCAGCCCGCGCGAGAAGGCGAGGATCGCCGAGACAAGGATGATCAGCGCCGCACCACCGTCAACCGCGGTCAGGTTTTCCATCTTCTGTCCCCATTCCCTTTTTTCACAAGGGCTTATCCCGCCCCGAACATTTCGCCCACGATGGCCGTGAGATCCGGCATCTGCCGGACCTCCATGCCCGCCGCCGCCTCGATCTTGGAGCCGGAGGGCACGGTCGCCTGTGAGAAACCAAGTTTCGACGCTTCTTTCAACCTGTTTTCCGTCTGGCCCACCGGGCGCAGCGCGCCGGAGAGGCTGATTTCGCCGAAAAGCACCATCTCGGGCGGGATCGCCACATCCTCGCGCGCCGAGAGAAGCGCGCCAGCGACGGCTAGGTCGGCGGCGGGTTCGTTGACCCGAAGGCCGCCAGCCACGTTCAGAAAGACGTCAAGGCCGGTGAAGGGGATGCCGCAGCGCGCCTCAAGCACGGCCAGGATCGTGGAGACCCGGCCCGAGTCGAGGCCAACCACCGTCCGGCGTGGGCTGGCCAGGGTCGAGGGCGCGACGAGGGCCTGGATCTCGGTCAGGACCGGCCGCGTGCCCTCGATCCCGGCAAAGACCGCCGATCCGGGGGCGGGCTGGTCGCGGTTGGCCAGGAACAGGGCCGAGGGGTTCGCGACCTGGGCCAGGCCGCCGCCGGTCATCTCGAAGACGCCGATCTCGTCCGCGGGGCCGAAGCGGTTCTTCACCGCGCGCAGGATGCGGAACTGGTGGCCGCGCTCGCCCTCGAAGTAGAGGACCGTATCGACCATATGTTCCACGACGCGGGGACCGGCGATCTGGCCCTCCTTGGTGACATGGCCGACCAGGATCACCGCGACGCCGCGCCGCTTGGCGAAGGTCACCAGCTCATGCGCGGCGGCCCGGACCTGGCTGACGCTGCCCGGCGCGGCCTCGACGCTGTCGAGCCACATGGTCTGGATCGAGTCGATGATCGCCAGCGCCGGGCGTTCCGCGTCCAGCGTGGTCAGGATGTCGCGCAGGTTGGTCTCGGCCCCAAGTCCCACAGGCGCGTCGGTCAGCCCAAGGCGCTGCGCCCGCATCCGCACCTGCGCGCTGGCTTCCTCGCCAGAGATATACAGGCATTTCAGACCATTACGGGCGAAACTGGCGGCAGCCTGCAGCAGGAGGGTCGACTTCCCGATCCCCGGATCGCCCCCGACCAGGATCGCCGAGGCCGGGACCAGCCCGCCACCCAGCACGCGGTCAAGCTCGTCGATCCCGGAAGAGGCACGCGGCGGCGGGGCTTCCTCGGTCGCAAGGTCGGTCAGCGGGATCGGCCGCCCCTTGGCGCCAAGCGACTTCGGGCCGGTGGACAGCGGGGCCTCTTCCACGATGGTGTTCCAGCCGCCACAGGCATCGCATTTGCCAGCCCATTTGCGATAGGCGGCGCCACAGGCAGAGCAGGTGAAGGAGGCGGTCTGTTTCATGGGGCGGGACAGTGCATGGAATGGGCGGTCGCTTCAAGGCCGGGCGCGCGCCGGAAATCGTTCGATTTCCGGTCTGATTTCCGTACGGAAATCGGCGGCGGTCAGGTGGTCGGCCGGGATTTCCACGCGATCAGGACCTGCGCCAGGATACAGCCGGTGAAGAGGTACAGGCCCCAGGCGGTCTCGACCGTCACCATGCCCGCGCCCTTGGCGATCACGATGTAAAGCGCGATCAGGAAGACATCGGCCATGGCGAGCTTGCCCAGAAGCTCCAGCACCGGCAGGGTGCGGGGGCTGAGTAGGTGCCAGTGCAACAGCGCAAGGCCGATGGTCTTGGCATAGGGCGCGAAAATCGCAAGGAAGGTGACCAGCAGCGCCAGCGCGGGGTCGCTGTCCCACAGCGATTGCAGCCCGGTGATCACGCTGATCTCGTCCATCCCGAAGACCGGCAGCAGGGCCGCGCGCAGGAGGGGAGCGAACCAGGCGAGAGGAAAGAGGATCAGGAGCGCGAGATTCAGGTATTTCACCGGCGGATCCCCCCTGGCTGGCGGCGGACCGGAGGGTTTCACACCCTCCGGACCTCCCGTGGGATATTTGCGGACGGGAAAGCCGTCAGCGGATGGATTCGATCGGCCCGTCCGCCCGGCCATGGATGAACTGCTGGACGTAAGGGTCTGGCGTGGCGTCCATTTCTCCGACCGGGCCGGTCCAGCGGATCACCCCGCCATGCAGCATCGCCACAGTGTCGGCAATCGCCCGGACCGAGGTCATGTCATGGGTGATCGTCATGGCGGTCGCGCCCATCTCGGTCACGATCTCGCGGATCAGGTCGTTGATGACGCCCGCCATGATCGGGTCGAGGCCGGTGGTGGGCTCGTCGAAGAAGATGATCTCGGGCTCGGCCGCGATGGCGCGGGCAAGGCCGACACGTTTCTGCATCCCGCCCGAAAGTTCGGCCGGGTAGAGGTCGGCCACGGCGGGCTTCAGGCCGACGCGGCGCAGTTTCTCGATCGCGACCTCGCGCGCCTGGGCCTTGGGCAAGGCTTTCGCGCCGCGCACCAGGCGGAAGGCGACATTCTCCCAGACCTTCAGCGAATCGAACAGCGCGCCGCCCTGGAACAGCATACCGAAGCGGGCGAGGAAGGCGTCGCGCTCGGCCCCCGTCTTTCCGTGCGCGATCACGTCCTGGCCGTCCAGCGTGATGCTGCCGGCGTCGGGGCGGACAAGGCCCAGGATGCATTTCAGCAGGATAGACTTTCCCGTCCCCGACCCGCCGATGATCACCATCGAGCTGCCCGAGGCGATGGTCAGGTCGACCCCCTGCAGCACCCGGTTCTCGCCGAACCGCTTTTGAACACTCCGAAGCTCGATCATGTGGTGAAGAAGAGTTCGGTGAGGACATAGTTCGAGGCGAGGATCAGCACCGAGGCCGAGACGACCGCCGCCTTGGTCGCCGCCCCCACCCCTTGCGCGCCGCGGGCCGAGTTCATTCCGTGGTAGCAGCCCATCAGTGCGACGATGAAGCCGAAGACCGCGCCTTTCACCAGGCCCGAGCCGACGTCCCAGCCTTCCAGGAAATCGACCGTGTTCTTCAGATAGCTGGCCGAGTTGAAGTCGAGCCGCGTGATCCCCACCAGCCAGCCCCCCATGATCCCGATGGCATCGCCCGCCGCGACCAGGACCGGCATCGCAAGCGTGGCGGCCACGACCCGCGGAACAGCGAGGTATTTCAGCGGGTTGGTCGAAAGCGTGACCAGCGCGTCGATCTGTTCGGTCACCTTCATCGTGCCGATTTCCGCCGCGATGGAGGAGGCCACCCGTGCCGCGACCATCAGCCCGCCCAGCACGGGGCCAAGTTCGCGGGTGATGCCGATGGCGACGATCGAGGGGACCACCGTCTCGGCATTGAAGCGCGAGCCGCCGGCGTAGATCTGCAAGGCCAGCGCGCCGCCGGTGAAGATGGCGGTCAGTGCGACCACCGGCAGCGAGAACCAGCCGATCTGCAGGACGGCATGGCCCAGTTCGCGCAGATAGAAGGGCGGGCGCAGGATATGGCCCAGGACGCTGGCGGCAAACAGCGCCACCCGGCCGACCGCGGCCAGCGCCTGCAGGACCGGACGGCCAAGCGCGCCAAGCGCGGCCGTCACGCGGCTCCCTCCTGGTAGCGGCGGGCGTAGCGGTGGCCGAGGCTGGTCAGCATCTCATAGCCGATGGTGCCCCCGGCCTCGGCCAGGGCGTCCACGCCCTGCATCGGCCCCAGGATATCCAGATAGCGCGGCACTTCCGGCAGATGGGTGATATCGACCGTGATCAGGTCCATCGAGACCCGACCGACCAGCGGGCAGGGCGTCTCGCCGTCCCAGAGCTGCGCCTTGTTCGACAGCGTCCGCGGCAGCCCGTCGGCATAGCCGCCCGAGACCGTCGCGATCAGCGCCGGCCGGTCGGCGACCCAGGTGCAGCCATAGCCCACCGCTTCGCCCGGGTTGACCTCGCGCGTCTGGATCACTGGCAGCGACAGCGTCACCACCGGATGCGCGCCGACATGGGGCAGGCCGCCATAAAGCCCGACGCCCGGGCGGGTCAGGTCGAAGTGATAGCGCGGCCCCAGCAGGATGCCGCCCGTGGCGGCCAGGCTGCGGGGCAGGCCCGTGCCATCGGTCATCTCGTGGAAGGCGCGCAGCTGCGCCTCGTTCAGCGGATGGTCGGGCTCGTCGGCGCAGGCGAGGTGGCTCATCAGCAGTTCCGGCCCCGCCTCCACCAGGATCGGCGCGACGGCCTGCCATTCCAGCATCTCGACGCCCAGCCGGTTCATGCCCGTATCCAGCTGCACCCCGAACGGATGGCCGGGCAGGGCTTCCAGATGCCGGGTGATCTGGTCCAGGCTGTTCAGCATCGGCGTCAGATCCAGGTCGTGGATCATCTCGGTATCGCCCGCCATATGGCCCGACAGGACCGCGATCTGCGGCCCCGGACCCAGCGCCTGGCGCACGGCCGCGCCTTCCTCGGCATAGGCCACGAAGAACCGCCGCGCCCCCGCCCGGGCCAGCGCGCGGGCCACCCGCGTCACGCCCAGCCCATAGGCATCGGCCTTCACCACCGCTGCGGTCTGCACGCCCGGCCCGCTCATGCGGTCAAGGGCACGCCAGTTCGCGGCGATCGCATCAAGATCAATCGTCAGGGTTGCAGTCGACATGCGCGCCTGTTTCATCCGGGCGCGGGCCGTGGTCAAGGGAAAACCTCGGGCGCGGCACGGTCGGGGTTGAGCTTGCCCGCGCGCCGGGCGAGGGTGGCGCCACAGGAGAGCAGCATGAGCGAAGGTCACCACCACGAAGACGACGAGTCCGGCCTCTGGATGACGGTCCTGTGCTGGATCGGGCTGGCGGTCGCGACGCTGGACGCCTTCCTGCAGCCGCTGCCCCAGGGCCTGACCTGGGCGGCGCTGGCCCTGGCCTATGTGACCGGGGGGCTGCCCGCCGCACGCTCGGCGATGACCGAGCTGTGGCAGGAGCGGCGGCTGGACATCGACCTGCTGATGGTCGTGGCCGCGCTGGCGGCGGCGGCGGTGGGCGCGGCCCTGGAAGGGGCGGTGCTGCTGGCGCTGTTCTCGCTTTCCGAGACGCTGGAACACCGCGCGATGGGCAAGGCGCGCCGGGCGGTCGAGGCCTTGATGCAGCTTCGCCCCGAGACTGCGCTGCGCGAAGGGCCGGATGGCGTGGAGGAGGTTCCGGTCGAGACGCTGGTTCCCGGCGACCGCGTCGTCCTGCGCCCCGGCGCGCGGGTGCCGGTCGATGGGCGGGTCGTGGTTGGCAGCGGCCATCTGGACGAAAGCACGGTCACGGGCGAATCGCTGCCCGTCCGCAAGGCGCCGGGTGCGGCAGTGCATGAGGCGACGGTGAACCTCGACGGGATCCTGACGGTCGAGGTCTTGCGCCCGCTGGCCACCAGCACGGTAGCGCAGATGATCCGCCTGGTGACCGAGGCGCAGGCGATGCGTTCGCCGTCCGAGCGGTTCTCGGACTGGTTCGGCCAGCGCTACACGATCCTTGTGCTGGTGGGCTCGGTCCTCTCCTGGTTCGGCTTCCGCGCCATGGGCCATGACGGGGCGGAGGCGCTTTATCGCTCGGCCACCCTTCTGGTCGCGGCCTCGCCCTGTGCCGTGGTGATCTCGGTTCCCGCCGCGATCCTGTCGGCCCTGTCGGCGGCGGCGCGGGGCGGGGTCCTGTTCAAGGGCGGCGCGGCGCTGGAGCAGTTGGCCGAGGTCAGGACCTTCGCCTTCGACAAGACCGGGACGCTGACCACGGGGCAGGCGGTGGTGACCGGCGTCACGGTGCTGGAGGGCGACGAGGCCAGCTTCCTTGCCCTTGCCGCGGGACTTGAGTCGCATTCGGAACATCCGATCGCCGGGGCGATCCGCGCCCATGCTGCGGGCTTGGGCCTTACGCCCGCGCCGGTGCATGACATGCGCGCTCATCCCAGCGAGGGGATCACCGGCCACGACGCCGAAGGGCCGGTCTGGGCGGGCAACGCCCGGATGCTGGAGGCCCAGGGCGCGACCCTGCCGCCCACCCTGGCCGCGATGGCCGACGGGGCCGAGACGCTGGTCGCCCTTGGCCGGGGCATGCGGGTGCTGGGCGCGATCACCGTGGCCGACGCCCCGCGCGAAACCTCGGCCCAGGCGGTGGCGGCGCTCAAGGCTTCGGGCGCGGCGCTTCTGATGATGACCGGCGACCGCGAGGCGGTGGCGCAGCGGATCGGCACCCGACTGGGGTTGCAGCCCGAGGAGATCCATTCCGGCCTTCTGCCGGGCGACAAGGTGAAGCTGGTCGATCAGGCCGCGCAGCGGGGCAGGGTGGCCTTCATCGGCGACGGGGTGAACGATGCCGCGGCGCTGGCGCGGGCGGATGTCGGCGTGGCGATGGGGGTTGCGGGCAGCGAGGTGGCGCTGCAGGCCGCCGATGTGGCGCTGATGGCCGAGGACCTGCGCAAGCTCGCCGCCGCGCAACGGCTGGCCAGGCGGGCGGCGCGGGTGATCCGGCAGAACCTGACGCTGGCGCTGGGGGCGATGCTGGTGCTGGTCGTGGGGAGCCTGTTCTTCGAACTGCCCCTGCCGCTGGCGGTGCTGGGCCACGAGGGGGGCACGCTCCTTGTCGTGCTGAACGGCCTCCGCCTCCTCGCCGACCCGATCCGGCAGCGCCACGCCTAGGCCGAGCCACACCGCCCCACCCGCCCGCGATCCGGCTGATCTCTCTCACCCCGACCGCGTCAGCGTAGGGTGTGCTTCCAGCGCACCCTACCGACCCAGGGCCCGGTCCAGATGCACATAGCCGCCATCGACGAACAGCCACTGGCCCGTCGTGTGGCTGGCCTTCTCCGACATCAGGAACACCACCGTCGCCGCGATCTCGTCATCCGTCGTCATCCGCGCCCCAAGCGGGATGCGCGCCGTGATCCGAGCCTCCTGCGCCGCCGGATCCGCGAAGGTGTCCAGCCATTGGCGGTACATTGGCGTCATCACCTCGGCCGGGATGACCGCGTTGACCCGCACCCCATCCGGCGCCAGCGCCGCCGCCCATTCCCGCGTCAACCCCAGCTGCGCCGCCTTGGCCGCGACATAGGCCGAGGTCGAGCCCTGGCCGGTCAGCGCCGTCTTGGACGATATGTTGACGATCGCCCCCCGCGCCGCCTTCAGGTCCGCCAGCAGAAGATGCGCCAGCGTGTAGTAATGCAGCAGGTTCTGGTCCAGCGAGGCGCGGAACGCCTCGGGCCCCGCTTCAAGCCCCACGCCGTCATTGGTCCCGGCATTGTTCACCAGCCCGTCGATCCGCCCGAAGCGGGCCCGCGCCTCCGCCACCGCGCGGCGGCAGTCCTCGTCCCGCGCAAGGTTGGCCAGGATCACCGTGGCCTTCGGCTGGCGCGCCGTCAGACTGGACAGGAACCCCGCCTCGGGCATCCGCCGCGCAAGGATCACCGGCACCGCGCCTTCCTCGGCCAGCGCCCGGCTGATCGCGCCGCCGATCCCCGACCCGCCGCCTGTCACCACCACCACCTTGTCCCTCAGCCCCAGATCCATCTGCCCCTCCGCGGATTCGCCCCCCAGTCCCTGCGGTCGACTATGCGGCAATATCGTCCCCCATTGACATAGCGCAACGACAGCCCGCGCGGCGTGCCGCAGGCATCGGACACAGAGTCGCTCGCGGCCCCGACCTGCTGTTCCCGCCCATCGGTCGCAAAGCCCTGGCGGTGAGCGATGAAATCCTTCGAGACGACTGCCCTGGCCCCCTTTCTGCTGATCGGCCTTGTCCTTTCCGGCGGGGCCGCCCTGGCCGAGGATGCGGTGGCCACGACCGAGCTGAACGTCCGCTCGGGCCCGGGCACCAGCTTCAATGTCGTGGACGTTCTGGCCCCGAACGAACGCGTCACGATGAGCGAATGTCAGACAAGCGGCTGGTGCTACGTCACCCATGACGGCCCCGACGGCTGGGTCAGCGCCGCCTACCTGGCGCCGGTTCCCGGCACGGTCGAGGGTGGTGGACCGGATTGTCGCGTGGTGATCGAGATCGGGCCGGAGGGGCCGAGCTTCCGGCTGGAATGCGGCGGGGTGGGCCCCGGCCCCGGCCCCGGACCTGGCCCCGGACCTGGTCCCGGTCCCGGACCTGGTCCCGGTCCCGATGAGGACCGAGGCGCCTGCTTCTGGCGCAGCGCCAATTTCACCGGCGCCACCTTCTGTGGCGGCCTCGGCACGATCAACCAGTTGCCCTCGTCGTTCAACGACAGCATCTCCTCGGTCAGGCTTTACGGCGGCGCCAGGGGCAAGCTCTGCGAGGATGCCGACCTGCAGGGCTATTGCCGCACCCTGACCGCCGACACCGCGACCTTGGGGCCGTTGATCAACAACCGCGCCTCCTCGCTGGTGATCTACACCGGGGCCATGCCGCCGCTGGAAGTCCTGCCGATCGAGCCCTGGGACATCCTGCCCCTGCCGGGCCTTGAGCCGCCGGTGACCTTCTCGACCGGGGCGGTGGACCTGCCGCAGACCTGGCGGCTGGACCTCGACACCGGGACGGTGGGCGGGGGCGGGGCCGATCTGTGGTTCCACGCCGTGACCGCCGCCGACCGCTTCCTCGAACCCGTTGGCGGCGCGCGCCTTGCGCTTGGCGACGGGTCGAACCGGGGCCGCGACGGCTGCCGCGCCGCCGCCTTCTCGTCCGAGCCGATCCGGGTGCGCGAGGCGCTGGAAGGCAAATACATCTGCGCCCGCACCGGCGAGGGCCGCATCTCGCAATTCCGCTTCAACGGAATGGAGGGGACGGTGATGAAGCTGGGCTACACCACCTGGGCCAACTGAGTGACGCGGCCGGGCCTCAGAACCCGACGTCCGGCCCGCCCGACCCCTGCCAGGGTTTCGCCAGGTTGCCAAAGCGGGTGAAGCGGCCCTCGAAGCTCAGCTCCACCGTGCCGATGGGGCCGTGGCGCTGCTTGCCGATGATGACCTCGGCCTTGCCATGGACCGATTCCATGACGGCCTGCCATTGGGCCATCTTTTCCAGCTCGTGATCGCCGGGTTTTTCCCGTTCCTTGTAGTATTCGTCGCGGTAGACGAACATGACGACGTCGGCGTCCTGCTCGATCGACCCCGATTCCCGCAGGTCGGACAGCTGGGGCCGCTTGTCCTCACGGCTTTCGACCTGACGCGACAGCTGCGACAGCGCGATCACCGGGATGTTCAACTCCTTGGCGATGGCCTTCAGACCTTGGGTGATCTCGCTGACCTCCTGCACCCGGTTGTCCTTGGACGACCCTTTCAGAAGCTGCAGATAGTCGACCATCAGCACATCCAGCCCATGCGTCCGCTTCAGCCGCCGGGCCCGCGCCGCGACCTGGCTGATCGGCAGGGCAGGGGTGTCGTCGATGTAAAGCGGGCAGGCCTCCAGCGCCTTCGCCGCCTCGACGAAGCGGCGGAATTCGGCCTCGGTCATGTCGCCGCGCCGGATCTGCTCCGAGGGCACCTCGGCCGCTTCCGACAGGATACGCGCCGCCAGCTGCTCGGCCGACATTTCCAAGGAGAAGAACCCGACCACGCCGCCTTCGACCGCGCCCTCCGACCCGTCGGGCATCCTGCCCTTCTTGTAGGCCTTGGCCACGTTGAAGGCGATGTTCGTTGCAAGCGAGGTCTTGCCCATCGACGGGCGCCCCGCGAGGATCAGAAGGTCCGAGGGGTGGAGGCCCCCCAGCTTCTTGTCCAGATCGACCAGCCCGGTGGAGATCCCCGCCAGCCCCCCGTCGCGCTGGTAGGCCGCGTTGGCAACATTCACCGCGTCGGTTACTGCCTTGAGAAAGCTCTGGAATCCGCGTTCCGCGACGCCCTGTTCGCCCAGCTTGTACAGCCGCTGCTCCGCCTCGATGATCTGGTCCTTCGGCTCCGAGATCACATCGACCTTCGCCGCCTGCGCCGCGATGTCCCGGCCAAGCTGGATCAGCTCGCGCCGCACCGCCAGGTCATAGACCATTTGCGCATAGTCCCGCGCCGCATAGGCCGAGATCGCCGCCCCCGCCAGACGCACCAGATAGGCCGGGCCGCCCAGTTCCTTCAGCCCCGGATCATCCTCCAGAAAGGCCTTCAGCGTCACCGGAGAGGCCAGCGCGTTCTTCTGGATCCGCGCTGCCGCGACCTCGAAGATGCGCTGGTGGACGGGGTCGAAGAAATGCTCGGCCTTCACCAGGCTGGAGATGCGGTCGAAGACCTCGTTGTTGGTCAGTATCGCGCCCAGCAGTTGTTGCTCGGCCTCGATATTGTGCGGCAGCACCTCTTCCGACGCAGGCTCGTTCGTGGCCGGAACCATCGGCCTCAATGCGGTGATCTCGGTCATTCCTGCCCCCTGCCGTCTTGTCCGTTTTTTGAGGCCCCCGACCTAGCACATCCGGCCGTGGAATGGGTTGGGGGAAAGCTGTGCATAAGTCGCTTTTCCACAGAAATCACCCTACCACATCTTGCGGTATATGCGAAGCGCCCTGCCAGATCCTGGATAAAGGGCTGAACATGGTGCGCTTCGCTGCGACGGGCGCGAGGTGGGCTGAAGGGAATCAGCCCTGCCGTGCCTCTTGCCAGGCGCGCGGGGCCTTCAGGAAGCTCTCGACCTCGGCCAGGGTGCCCGCGTCGAACGCCCCTTGCGCCCGCGCCTCGGCCAGAACGTCCCACCAGGTGCACAGGTGGTGGAGCCGTACCCCATGCGCGCCCAGCTTCGCCTCGGTGTCCGGGAAGATGCCGTAGTAGAAGATCACCGCCGTATGGCCGCAGGTCGCCCCCGTCTCGCGGATCGCATCGACGAAGCTGAGCTTCGAGCCGCCGTCGGTCGTCAGATCCTCGACCAGCAGCACGCGCTGCCCCTCGGTCATCGCACCCTCGATCCGGGCGTTGCGGCCATAGCCCTTGGGCTTTTTCCGCACATAGGTCATCGGCAGCGCCAGCCGTTCGGCCACCAGCGCGGCAAAGGGGATGCCCGCCGTCTCGCCGCCCGCGATGTTGTCGAAGGCCTCCATCCCCGCCTCGCGCATCACCGTGACGGCCAGGAAATCCATCAGCGTGGACCGGATGCGCGGATAGCTGATCAGCTTGCGGCAGTCGATATAGGTCGGGCTGGGCAGGCCCGAGGCCAGCGTGAAGGGCGTCTCGGCGTTGAAATGCACCGCCTTGATCTCCAGAAGCGCACGCGCGGTAAGACGGGCGATTTCTTCTTTCGGCGGGAACGTTGACGGGATCATGCGGGAAGGTCCTTTTCGCTGCCCAAGAATTTTCGTCGAAAATTCTTAGGCTTCTTCGGTCACGACGTGCCAGTGCACGGGAAAGCCGGGGTTGAACACGGTGACGGGGCCGGTTTCGGTCTGGATCTTCTCCGGCCAGGCACAGGGCTCTGCCCGCTTCTCCAGCCGGATCCTGCCTTTGTTCACCGGCAGGCGATAGAAGGCCGGCCCGTGGCGCGAGGCAAAGCCCTCCAGCCGGTCCAGCGCGCGCTCTTCCTCGAAGACATGCGCCAGCAGGGACATCGTGTTCGTCGCGGTGAAGCAGCCCGCGCAGCCGCAGGCATGTTCCTTCAGAGCATCCACATGCGGCGCGCTGTCGGTCCCCAGGAAATACCGGGGCGAGCCCGAGGTCGCGGCCTTCCGCAGCGCAAGGCGGTGCTTTTCCCGCTTCGCCACGGGCAGGCAGTAGTAATGCGGCTTGATCCCGCCCGCGAGGATATGGTTGCGGTTGATGATCAGGTGATGCGTGGTGATCGTCGCAGCCAGGTTCTCGCCGCCCTCGGCTGCATAGGCCACGCCTTCCTCGGTCGTGATATGCTCCATCACGATGCGCAGCTCCGGCAGGCGCCGACGGAGCGGGTCCAGTACCGTGTCGATGAACACCGCTTCGCGGTCGAAGATGTCGACCTCCGCCGTCGTCACCTCGCCATGGGTGCACAACGGCAGGCCGATCCGCGCCATCGTCTCCAGCACCGGCATGACCTTGCCCAGGTCCCGCACCCCGGAATGGGAATTCGTCGTCGCCCCCGCCGGATACAGTTTCACCGCCTTCACCAGCCCCGTGGCCGCCGCACGTTCCACATCCGCGGGATCCGTGCCCTCCGTCAGGTAAAGCGTCATCAGGGGCTCGAAGGCCATTCCGTCGGGCAGGGCCGCCAGGATCCGGTCCCGATAGGCCAGCGCATCGTCCAGCGTCACCACCGGGGGCACCAGGTTCGGCATGATGATCGCGCGTGCGAAATGGCGGGCGGTTTCCGGCAGCACGGCCCGCAGCATCGCGCCATCGCGCAGGTGCAGGTGCCAGTCGTCGGGGCGGGTCAGGCTCAGGATCAGCATGGCTCGGCAGGTAACGCAAACCAGACCGCGTTTCCAGTGGCATCGCGTGCCATCCTGCGCCACCCTCGTCGCAAACCAGGAGTCCGCGATGATCCGCCCGCTTCTCGCCCTTGCCTGCCTTTGCCTGCCCGCCGCCGCGCAAGAGAGCGACTGCGCCAGCGCCATGGCCCAGGCCGAGCTGAACCAATGCGCCTACCAGGACTGGGAAGCGGCCGATGCCGAACTGAACGCCGCCTACAGGCAGGCGATGGCTCTGTTGGCCGCGTGGGACGCGACCCTCCCCGCCGGGGAACAGGGCGGCGGCGCCGCGCTGAAAGAGGCGCAGCGCGCCTGGATCACCTTCCGCGACAAGGCCTGCGAGGCCGAAGGCTATGCGATGAAGGGCGGCAGTGCCCAGCCGCTGCTGGTCTATGGCTGCATGCGCCAGCTGACCGAGGAACGCAGCGCGCATCTGGCTGCGATGGTCGAGGCCTACCGCTAGTCCTGGTCGATCCCCTGGCCGGTCAGCTCGGCCAGGCGGCGGGCAAAGCGCGGTGCGTTCAGGCGCGCGGTCACCGACCGGCAGATCCTGATCTCGCGCTGGCGGCGGTGCTGCAGCCGGGCCGCAGCCAGGATGGCACGCAGGTAGCTGCCGTTCGACCGCCGCCCGCGCCAGAGCCATGCGAAATAGTCGGGCGAGAACTTGCCCTCCATCGCCGCCTCGAGGATCCGGTCCAGGATCCGCATTTCCTTCAGCGTGTCTTCGGTCCCCTCGCCGGTGAAGCGCGCGTAAAGCGGCGTGACCCAGGGGCGGTGGAACAGGGCGGCATGCATCGCATCGGGGCGGTGCAGCGGGTCGTGGATCAGCCAGACCCGGCTGGCGCTTTCGGTCATGTCGGGGGCATAGCCATAGCGGCTGCGGAAATTGATCCGCCGCGCGGTGCGGTGGCGGTCGTCCCAACCCGCCAGCGCCGGGTCCAGCGTCGCCCGAGGGGCAACCAGCACCAGCTCCGCCCCTGGCGCAGTGATCGAATAGGCTGCCGCCGCATAGCCCGCAGGCCCCGCGCCGTAGAAGATCACCCGGTCGAAATCCTCAAGGAAGCCGTCGTCGGCGAGGCGGTCGAAATAGTTGAAGACCGCGGGATCGCGCCACCAGGTCTCGCCATCGGCAAGGATGGTCAGCAGCGACCAGCCCCGCGACTTGGCCATCTGATAGAACTCTGGCAGGTTGTCGGCCCGGTCCTGCACCGCGCCCACATCCTCGAAGGTCACCAGCAGAATTGGCCGTTCCTCGGCGAAGAAGGCGTAATGCTTGTCGCCCAAAGGCAGGAAATCACCATCACCCTCGGCAATCGCCAGCATTGCGCACTGCCAGTCAGTGGGGATTGCCGAGCATGTCGATCTCGTCGGCTTCCAGAAGAACCCGTTTTCCTGGATGCGGCGCTGCGATCTTTATGTGATGTCTTCGGCTTGGGAGGGTTTTGGAAATGTGCTGGCCGAGGCCTTGGCTTGCGGAGCCAGAATTGTAAGCACCGACTGCCGCACCGGCCCGCGCGAGATTCTGGAAGATGGGAAATGGGGAACACTGGTGCCGGTCGGGGATGCCGAGGCGTTGGCGGTGGCGATGGAAGAGGGGCTGGACGATGCGCTACAGCCGGACGCCCACAGAAGAACGGCTTTCTTCCGACATTCCCCAAGTGGCCTGCCGCTTGACTTCAAGATCGCCTGATTTTGCTCGCTGGGCAAGCGTTTTTCGCCCC
>JBKHWC010000020.1:0-43953 GCA_046569765.1 Alphaproteobacteria bacterium
ATCGACAGCAGGATGACCAGCAGCGCCATGGCCACGATCATCTCGGGCAGGACGAGGGGCAGCATGATCAGCCCCATGATCGGCCCCTTGCCGGGGAAGCGGTAGCGGACCGAGGCACGGGCGGCGAAGATGCCGAGCACGGTCGAGATCGATGCGACCGAGACCGCGATGATCAGGCTGTTCCAGGCCGCGTTGCGCAGGTTCTGGTCGGCGGCCATCTCGTGGAACCATTGCAGGGTGAAGCCCTGCAGCGGGAAGGCCACGACCCGGCTGTCGTTGAAGGCGAAGATCGGCAGAAGGATGATCGGGCCGTAAAGGAACAGCAGGTAGAACAGCGTATAGCTGCGCAGCAACGGAGCCTTCTTCATTTCACGCCTCCGATGAAGCGGCGGTTCAAGAGGACGAAGATCAGGCTGACGATCCCGACCATCAGCATCGAGGCCACCGCGAAGGCCGAGCCTTGCGCGAAGTTGCGCAGTTTCAGCAGTTGCGTCTCGATCAGGTTGGCGATCATCGGCTCCTTGCCATCGCCGACGAGTTCCGGCGTGACATAGTCGCCCACGGTGGGAATGAAGACGATCAGTGTGGCCGCGATCACGCCGGGCATCGACAAGGGCAGCGTGACGCGCAGGAAAGTGGCCCAGCGGGATTCGCCAAGGTCCTGCCCGGCCTCGAGCAGCGAGCGGTCGACCTTCTCCAGGCTCACGAAGATCGGCAGCACGGCGAAGGGGGCATAGGCATGGGCCAGCACGATGATGATCGACAGGATGGAATAGCTGGCGATGTTCAGCTGGCTGTCGAGGATCCCCAGCGAGATCAGGGTGGAATCGAGGACCCCGTCATAGCCGAGGATGACGAACCAGAGGCTGACGCGGATGATGTAGCTGGTCCAGAACGGGATGGTGATGAGGAAGAGCCACAGGCTTTTCTTGTCGGGTTTGACGTGGAAGCTGACGAAATAGGCCACTGGATAGGCCAGGAGCACCGTGATGAAGGTCACGGTCAGCGCCACCAGCAGCGATTTCAGCATGATGTAGCCGTAGACCGGCTTCGACCACAGCTCGGCATAGTTCTCGCCGGTCAGGGGCAGGCCGACGGTGCCGCGCCCCCCGGTGAGGATGGAATAGACCAGCACCGTCGCAAGCGGCACGGCCAGCAGCAGGATGACATAGATCGCTGTCGGGCTGATCAGCTTCAGGCCAGCCCTGGCCTCAGAACTCGGCGAATGCGCCATCATGCCCCCTGTCATGACTGCGCTGCGGCAGTCTTGCCTTTTGATCAAATTAGACCGAACGAACGGCTCAAGGCAAGAGGGCCATCACTGCAGCGCGAGATCAACCCCGGAGGCACCTAGCCCGCGATGCGTTCGATGGCAATCGCCCGTTTCTTGAGCTCATCGTAAAGCGTCGGCACGACGCGCAGGCTGCCGACGGCGACGCGGAGGGCATCCGCGATACGGTCCTCGGACGGATCGGAGGAGGCGACGCGCCAGACCATGCGGCGGGCGACGCCGTCGTCATAGACGATCTCGGTGGCGCCGTGGCGGGTCTTGCGCCAGCCAAGGAAATCGGCGCCCCCGTGGGGGGCGTGGAAGGATTGCAGGCCCATTTTCGGACTCTCGCTGATTTGACTGCTCTGACGGGCACAATCGGTCAGGCGGGCCGTTCCGGTCAATCGGGCGCGATGCTCACAAGCCGGTGAGCGAGTCCCTTCTGCAACAGGTGGGGAATTCAGACCGACAGATCGGCGGGCGGGCGGGCGAGCAGATCGGCGAGGCGCTGGATCGCCGCCTCGAAATCGGCGCGCGGCTGGTTGGCGGCGATGGCCATGCGGATCGCGTTCGGGGCGCGGGCATGGACAAGAGCGTATTCGTCGGCCGACCGGACGAGGACCCCCCTTCCCTCGGCCGCGCGGAGGAAGGCCGAGGCACGCCAGCCGATCGGAAGGCGCAGCCAGACAAAGGGCACACCGGGCTGCCAGGCGAGGTCGTAACTGCCCAGCCGGTTGACCAGGATCTGCTGGCGCACGGCGAATTCGGCCTGGACGGCCGTGCGGATCCGCTCGGCCGCGCCAGAGCGGAAGAGATGCAGCATCAGATCCGCCACCGGCCGCGACAGCGCGAAGAAGCCATGCTGCGCGGTCAGGCGCCCGGCCTCACCCATCCCGGCGGGGCAGATGACATAGCCAAAGCGCAGCGCGGCCGAGATGGTCTTGGAGACCGAGCCGACCAGCCAGACCCGTTCCGGCGCCAGCGCCCGCAAGCTGGGGATATCGCTTTCAGCGACGGAATAGCAGTCGTCCTCCAGAACCTGCAGGTCGTAGCGACGGGCGATCTCGGCGATTTCCTGGCGGCGCCTCACCGGCATCCGGCCGGTGGTGGGATTCTGCGCCTCGGTCGTCAGGCAGAGGACCTGAGCGCCGTGGCGGCGACAGGCCGCTTCAAGCGCGGCGGGCACGATGCCGTGTTCGTCGATCTCGACCGGCACGACCTCGGCCCTTGCGGCGCGGGCGGCATAGCGGAAGCCGGGATAGGCCAGGTCCTCGATCAGCACCACGGGCCGTTCGCCGCGCAGGCAGCAGTCGAAGATCAGCGAAATCGCATTCTGCCCGCCATGGGTCAGCGCCACATCATCGGGACCGATGGGCCCAAGGATGCGGTCGCCCATCCAGGTCACGATTTCGGCCCGCAGCGCGGCCTCGCCCTGCTGGCTGGTATAGTCGAGCCAGCCCTGCCCCGTCGCCGCAGCCATTTCCAGCAGCGCCGCGCGGAACGCCTCGGCCTGACCCACCTCGGGCACCAAAGGCGGGCGAAGGTCTATGATCCCGGTCGACCCGCCGGTGACCCGCTCGGTATACAAAGCCTGGGTCGGACCCAGGCGCGGGGATTGTGCCGCTACAAAGGTGCCACGGCCGACGGTCGCCTCAAGCAACCCCTCTTGCGTGGCCAGTTGATAGGCTCGGGCCACGGTTCCAGGCGTCAGATGCAGCCGCCAGGCCAAATCCCGCACGGTGGGAAGCTGCGAATTGGCCGGGAGTTCGCCAGATCGAATCGCCTCACGGAGGGCGCGGCTGAGGGCGAGATACTTCGGCCCGGGGAATTGAGTCAGATCGGGAGCCCAACTTGTGTCAGTCACAATAATCCTCTGGCGACTCATTCTGGCGAATTGTACATTGTCAATATAGCTGATCGGCTATTGTATCAATACAAATCCGCAGGAGGCCGCCATGGCCCAGATGATGCTCCAGACCGCCCTGCCCCAGCGCGCCCCTCTGCTGGCCCGTGTCGCCCGCGCGCTGACCGAGGCCCGGATCCGCCGCAGCGCACGGCAGTCGCTCGCCCGTCTGGACCTGCATCTTCTGCGCGATATCGGCCTTGCCCCCGAAGAGGCCGCGACCGAGGCCGCCAAGCCCTTCTGGCAGGCCTGATCCGGCCGACCTTGTTCTTACCCCTGACTGGGCCGGGTCACTCCGGCCCTTTTTTCACGACCAGCGCCTCCATCTCGGCCAGGACGGCTTCGGTCGGCTCTTGCGACAGAAGCGGCGCCAGCGCACGGATGACGGGCAAGGGCTGGTCCCACCAGCGCAAGGCATGCAGGCGGGCGGCGATGGCTTCGGGAAAGCGGGGGCGGATCAGCCGGGCGGGATTGCCGCCCCAGATCTCATAGGGGCCGATGGAGCGGGTGACGGTCGCATTCGCCGCCACCACCGCGCCGTCGCCGATGGTGACGCCGGACAGGATCGTGACCCGGTTGGCAAGCCAGACATCGTTGCCGATGACCACGTCGCCGCGCGTTTCGGGATGGCCCTCGAAGGAAGTGCCTCCCAGTTGACGCTTGAACACCTTGCCGAAAGGATAGGTCGTGCCCCAGTCCACCCGGTGGTTGCCGCCAAGCAGCACGACCAGGCCCCGCGCGATCGAACAGAAGGCGCCGATGGTCAGATTGGCCCCTTCGCGCCATTGCAGGATGCGCATATCCTCGACGCCATAGGTAAAGCGGCCGATCTCGACCGCCGATTGTCCCAAGGCATAGCGCCAGGGGACAGAAGGGTCGCGGGGCGGCGAGGTCGGGGAGCTGTCCATGGTGTCGTCCTGCTGGTCCGGGCGCAACCTAACGTCAGGTTTCGGCAAAAGAAAAGGCCCGCCGGGCGGGCGGGCCTTCTGGCAAGGTGCGCCGTGAGCCGCACCCTCCGCAATCGATTAGCGCTTCGAGAACTGGAACGAGCGGCGGGCCTTCGGCTTGCCGTACTTCTTCCGCTCGACGACGCGGCTGTCGCGGGTCAGGAAGCCCGCGGCCTTCAGCGCCGGACGCAGCGAGGGCTCGTAAAGTTGCAGCGCCTTCGAGATGCCGTGCTTCACCGCGCCAGCCTGGCCCGAGAGCCCGCCACCGGCAACGGTCGCGTAGACGTCGAACTGGCCTTCCACGTTGGCCACGGTGAAGGGCTGCTTCAGGATCATCTGCAGCACGGGACGGGCGAAATAGACCGCCATTTCCTTGCCGTTGACAACGACCTTGCCGGAACCGGGCTTGACCCAGACGCGGGCGACCGCATCCTTGCGCTTGCCGGTCGCGTAGGAGCGGCCCAGCTTGTCACGGACCGGGGCGCGGGGCGCGGCTTCGACGGCGGCCGGCGCGGAACCGACGGCCGACTTCAGGTCATCGAGGGATTTGATATCGGCCATGATCACGCGCTCCGGGTGTTCTTCGGGTTCAGGACCTTGACGTCCAGAACGGTCGGCTGCTGCGCCTCATGCGGATGCTCGGCCCCGGCGTAGACGCGCAGGTTGGTCATCTGCTGACGGCCCAGACGGTTGCGGGTGATCATGCGCTCGACCGCCTTGATCACGACACGCTCGGGGTGGGCGCCTTCCAGCACCTGCCGCGCAGTGCGGCTCTTGATCCCGCCGGGGTGGCCGGTGTGCCAGTAGTAGACCTTGTCGTCGCGCTTCTTGCCGGTCATCTGCACCTTGTCGGCGTTGATGACGATGACATTGTCACCCATGTCCATGTGGGGGGTGAAGGTCGGCTTGTTCTTGCCGCGCAGGATGTTGGCGACGATCGTGGCGAGGCGGCCCAGAACGACGCCCTCGGCGTCGATCAGGATCCACTTCTTCTCGATGTCCGCCGGAGTAGCGGTGAAGGTTTTCATCGTGGTTCCTAACGAAAATGAGGGCCGCGCGGCCCCCGGCAATTCGGATGCGGGCTTATCGCCGAACGCCCCCGCTGCGTCAAGCGCCAGAACCCAGATTTAATTCTTTCCAATCAAACGCTTGCAACAAAGGTATAATAATACCCCACACATTGCCTTTCATCTTTGCCCAAATATCCCCGCCGGAGGCATCCGACGCCCGTGCGGGGCGCGCTAGCGCAGTTTCGGGGGGCGCGACGGATCCATCCCCGGGGCGGCGGGGGACAGGTCCTGCACCTGCGGTTCGGGCAGGTCGAAGCGCAGCGCCACCCGCGCCATCGCCTGCGCCGCAGGTGAGCCCGAGGCCAGGAAGACCACGTCCAGCTCCCCGGCCTCGATGCCCGAGAAGACCAGCGCCTCGTTCATCGCGCGCGCCAACGCCGGCTCCGCCCCCTCGGCCGCATCGATCAGCGCCAGCAGATGCCCGCGTCGCCCGCCCTGGTAGACCACCCCCGCCAGCAGCGCCGCCACCGCAAGGCCCCCGGCCCGGGCGAGCTTGCCGTCCAGCGCCGCGATCACCGCCTCGGGCACCGACGGCGCAAGAAATTCCTGCGGCAGCGCCTCGACCTCCTCGGGGGTCTCCTCCAGCGTCTCGGCCAGCCAGTCCATCGCCTCGGGCGGCAAGAGCATGGACGAGGGCGCGACGCCCAGGTTCACCCCCATCCCGATCCCCTGCCCCTTCAGCAGCCCCGCGATCACCCGACCGGGCAGCGCGGCATAGGGCGCGATCCCTCCGGTAAAGCTGGCGAGCCTTTCCTCGCGGTCGAAGACCAGGACCACGGGGCCCTCCTCCAGCTCGAAGACCCGCGGCTCCAGCGTCTCGCCCTCGGCCTCGCGCTCCAGCAGCAGGACCATCTCGCCATCCGCCAGCCGCTCGAAGAAGCGCAGGCGCAGCGCCTCGTTCCCCGGATCGGCCGAAACGGCGGCATGGGCGGCATCCAGCAGAGTGACGACATCAGACATCAAGAACCTCCCGCACCCGGGCACGCAGGGCCGGAAGAAGCTCGGCCTGAAACCAGGGGTGACGTTTCAGCCACCCCGTATTCCGCCACGAGGGATGCGGCAAGGGAAAGACGCCCCGCGCGGCGGGGACGCGCCAATCGGCCACGGCCTGCGTCACGTCGCGCAGGCCCAGATGCCAGCGGATCGCGGCGCCGCCGACCAGCAGGACCAGCGGCACCTCGCCCAGCTCGGCCAGGACGCGCGCCCGCCAGGTTGCCGCGCACAGCGTCGGAGGCGGAAGATCGGCCCCCTTCGCGTCATAGCCGGGAAAACAGAAGGCCATCGGCACGACGGCAACCCGCGACAGATCGTAGAACTCGGCTTCGCTGACCCCCATCCAGTCGCGCAGCCGGTCGCCCGAGCGGTCGGTGAAGGGCCGACCGCTTTCATGCACCCGCAGGCCCGGGGCCTGCCCCGCCACCAGCACCCGCGCGCCCGGGCGGAACCAGATCACCGGCCGCGGATCATGCCCCGTCGCCGTCGCGGCAAACCGCGCGGCACACAGCCTGCAGCCCCGGATGTCCTCGATCAGTGCCATGCCGCAGACTTGCCCCATCGACCGCAGCATTCAACCCCACCCCCAGCAATCCGATGGAACCCTGCAGCGCTTTCCCGTCTGCAAATATCCCCGCCGGAGGCATCCGACCTCGCCCACCGGGACAACTCCTGTCGTGGCGCGGCGGCAGCGCCGTCCTGGGGGGCTCGATGCCCCGCAGGACGGCACCCCCGACCAGGACCAGCCCATTGCGGCAGGCGAAAAAACCGCGTCATATGACACCAGTCCCCAGCCCCAGCCGCAAGATGTACCGCGTTTCCGCCTTTGTCCCTCGCTTCGCCATCGCGCTCCTCTCCGGCGTGGTCCTTGCCACGGCCTGGGTCAACCTCGCCCCCGCCTCCTATTACGACGCGGTGGAATGGCGGCTTCTCGACCTTGACCCGCCCGGCTGGATCTCGCCCATCCCCGTCAGCCTGACCCCGCTGTCGCTGGTGGCCGAGGGGCTGATGGCGCTGTTCCTGTTCTTTGTCGGGAAAGAGCTCTGGGAGGCCCTGGTGGTCGAGCGTGGCGCGCTGCGGGGTGACCGGGCGATGCTGCCGCTGGGGCTGACGCTTGGGGGCATGATCGGCGCGGGCGGGGTCTGGGTGCTGGTGGCCAGCCTGATCGAGACGGCCGAGGAGGCGGGCTTCGCCACCGGCTGGCAGGTGCCGCTCGGGTCCGATGTGGCGATCGCCTTCCTGATCGGGCGGCGCGTCTTCGGTCCGGGCCATCCGGCGCTGCATCTGCTGCTTCTTCTGGCCATCGCCACCGACATCCTGGCGCTTCTCGTCCTTGGCCTGACCTTGCCCGTGGCGGGCCTGCGCCCGGCCTGGCTGCTTTTGCCGCTGGTCGCGGCCTGGGCGGCCTGGCGCTTCTACGGCCACCCCCTGCCCGCCGACGCGCCCGAGCACGAGAGGCTCGCGGCCCGCCAGCTCTGGCCCTATCTCCTGGCCGGGCTTGCCTCCTGGGCGGGGGTGGTGGCGGCGGGTCTGCCCGGTGCGCTGGGGCTGTTGCCGGTGGTTCCGGCCATTGCCCATGCCGACCGCAGTTTCGGCCTGTTCGCCGAGGCCGAGGGGCTGCTGCACGATCCATTGAACCGGCTGGCCCACGCCCTGTCCTGGCCGCTGGTGGGCGTGCTGTTCCTGTTCGGCCTGACGCGGGGCGGCGTGGATCTGGCGGCCTTTGCGCCGACGACGCTCAGCGCGCTGGCCGCGATCTGGCTGGGACGGCCCCTGGGGATGCTGGTGCTTGGCCTGGGCCTGGCGGCGACGCTGCGGCTTCGCCTGCCGCAGGGGATCAGTCTGCGCGACATCCTGACGGTGGTCCTGATAATGTCGCTGGGCTTCACGGTTCCGGTGCTGAGCCTGGAAACCGCCCTGCCCGGCGGCGCGATGCAAGAGGCCGCGCGGCTGGGCCTGGCGCTCAGCCTGCTGGCGGCTGGCCCGGCGCTGCTTCTGGCCAAGCGTCCCCGGGGCTGACCCCCTGCCGCCGGCACCTCTCTTGCCCCGCTGCGGCCCTTTCAACGCCACAAACCAGATGTTAACCCTGTGGGCGTAGTCATGGGGTCGAAGGCAGCCCGGCGACTGTCGGCACAGAGGCGGTGATGATCGAATTCCAGCAGGTCTCGAAATCGTTCTGGACGGGAACGCAGCGCAAGGTGATCCTTGACCGCGCCTCGTTCCGGGTCGATCTGGGGCGCTCGCTGGGGATCCTTGCGCCCAATGGCGCGGGCAAGACCACGATCATCAACATGATGGCGGGCCTGGAAAAACCGGATGAAGGCACGATCCGCAAGACCTCGCGCGTGTCCTTCCCGCTGGGTTTCATGGGCGGGGTCAACAACAAGCACACCGCCAAGGAAAATTGCCGTTACATCGCCCGGCTTTACGGGCTGGACCCGGATTACGTCGAAAGTTTCTGCCGCTGGGTCTGCGGCCTGGGCGAATATTTCGACATGCCGCTGTCGACCTATTCCTCGGGGATGCGGTCGCGCTTTTCGTTCTCGCTGCTCCTGTCGATCGAGTTCGACATCTATCTGATCGACGAAGGCATGCCCGCCACCAGCGATGTGGAGTTCAACCGCAAGGCCGGCAACCTGCTGAAGGAACGGCTGCAGAGCGCCACGGTGGTCATCGTCTCACACCTGCCGCAGACCCTGCAGCGGTTCTGCAATTCGGCCGCCGTCCTGCGCAATGGCCAGCTCTATCAGTTCGACACGCTCGAGGAAGCGAAGCGCCTTTATGACTACACCGCCTAAAGCCACCCGCTTCAACATCCGCCCGCTCGCGCGGACCGCGCCGCAGCCGGATGCGGGGCTGTTCGACAGCCAGGACGACGGCTTTGGCGGGATGGATTTCCGCCGCCCAGAGCCCGCCGCCGAACCCCCGGCCGCGACCGTGATGAAGGTCCCGCGCAAGCGCGGCCCCGCAGCCCCGGACGACGCGGCCGAGCCCGAGCTTGCCGCCATCGCCGCCGAAGGGCTGACCGGCCGTCAGCTGCGCAGGGCGCGGATGGTCGCGCAGCAGCAGGGGCTCAGCGTCAGCTCGGATCTCGATGCCGTCCGCCAACTGCGCGCGGCCGGAATCGATCCCTTCTCGCGCGGCTCGCTTCTGAACATGGTCACCTCCCGACTGACCGGCGGCACCGCCGCCCCAGACCCCGCCCCGGCAGAAACGGCCCAGGCCGACGCCAGCGCCTCCGGCCGCGAACTGGCGCGTCTGCCCGGCGATGTGGTGCAACTGCCGCAGAAGGCGCGGCCCCTTGCCCTCCCCTCGACCGAGGAGCGGGCCGAGGTCAACCAGGCGGCCGAAATCCTGCGGATGCAGCAGGACATCGCCCGCCGCCGCCGCCGCCGCCTGGCGCTGCTTGCGGCACGGCTGATGGCTTTCGTGCTGCTGCCGACGCTGCTGGCAGGCTGGTATTTCTACCAGATGGCGACGCCCATGTACGCCACGCGCACCGAATTCGTGATCCAGCAGGCCGGTCCCGCCTCGAGCGCGGGGCAGCTTGGCGGGCTGTTCTCGGGCACGGCGCTGGCCACCTCGCAGGATTCGATCGCCGTCCAGGGCTATCTGCAATCGCGCGAGGCCATGCTGCGCCTGGAAGAGGACGTGGGCTTCCGCGCCCATTTCCAGAGCGAGGCGATCGATCCCCTGCAGCGGCTGGACCCCAACGCCAGCCTCGAGGCGGCCTACAAGGTCTATCGCAACTTCGTGAAGATCTCCTATGACCCGACCGAGGGGCTGATCCGCATGGAGGTGATCGCCGCCGATCCAAAGGTCGCCGCCCAATGGGCCGAGCAGCTGATCACCTATGCCGAGGAACAGGTGGACCACCTGACGCAGCGGTTGCGGGCCGATCAGATGAAGGATGCCCAGCTTGGCTATGACGAGGCGCAGGCCGCGCTCGGCACCTCGCAGCGCCAGCTGATCGAGTTGCAGGAGCGGTTCAAGGTGATCTCTTCGGAAACCGAAGTCGGACTGCTGACCAGCCAGATCTCGGTGCTCGAGACGCAGCTCACCGCAGAACGGCTATCGCTGGCGCAGATGCAGGCGAACGAGAATCCGAACCAGGCCCGGATGGAGCCGGTCCAGCGCCGGATCGCCACGCTGGAAGCCGAAATCGCAGGAGTCCGCGCCAAGATGACCGAGACCACCGGCGGAACCTCAAGCCTTGCCCAGGTCCAGGGCGAGCTTCTGGTGGCCCAGGCCGACCTGCAGACCCGGCAGATGATCCTGGCCCAGGCGCTGCAGGCGATGGAGACGGCGCGGGTCGAGGCCAACCGCCAGGTGCGCTATCTGTCCCTGTCGGTCCGCCCGATTCCGCCCGACGCCCCCAGCTATCCGCGCGCCTTCGAGAATACGGCCGTCACGCTGTTGATCATGCTGGGGATTTACCTCATGGTCTCGATGACCGCCGCGATCCTGCGGGAACAGGTCTCTGCCTGAGGGTGCGATGAAGGATGTGACGATCGGCGGCCTGACCGTCGGCAACGACCGGCCGCTTCTGGTGATCGCGGGACCATGCCAGCTGGAAAGCCTGGACCATGCGCAGATGATCGCGGGCGAAATGGCGCGGGCCTGCGCCGCCGCCGGGGCGCAGTTCGTGTTCAAGGCGAGCTACGACAAGGCCAACCGCACCTCGCTGTCCGGCAAGCGGGGCCTCGGGATCGAGGCGGGGCTCAAGGTGCTGCAGGCGGTGCGCGCCATGGGGATGCCGGTCCTGACCGATGTCCACGACGCAGGCCAGGCGCGCGAGGCGGCGGCGGTGGTGGACGTGATCCAGATCCCGGCCTTCCTCTGCCGCCAGACCGATCTTCTGCTGGCCGCGGGCGAGACCGGGGCGGTGGTGAACATCAAGAAGGGCCAGTTCCTGGCGCCCTGGGACATGGCCAATGTCGCGGCCAAGGTGGAAAGCACCGGCAACGACCGCATCCTGCTGACCGAGCGCGGGGTGAGCTTCGGCTACAACACGCTGGTGGCCGACATGCGGGCGCTGCCGATCATGGCGCGGACCGGCTGGCCGGTGATCATGGACGCCACCCATTCGGTGCAGCAGCCCGGCGGCCAGGGCTCCAGCTCGGGCGGCCAGCGCGAGTTCGCGCCGGTCATGGCGCGGGCGGCGGTGAGCCTTGGGATCGCTGGCGTCTTCATCGAGACGCATGAGGACCCCGACCGCGCGCCCTCGGATGGGCCGAACATGATCCCGCTTGCCCAGATGCCGGCGCTGGTGGACAGCCTGATGCAGTTCGATCGTCTGGCCAAGGCCGATCCCCTGCGCGTCTGACGGGCGGGTCCGCCTGGCGCCGGAAATCGTCACGATTTCCGATGCGATTTCCGCTGAGGAAATCGGCGCTCGGGGTCAGATGGACTGCCCGGCAGCCCAGCCCGATGACCAGGCCCACTGGAAGTTGTAGCCCCCCAGCCAGCCGGTCACATCCACGACCTCGCCCACGAAATGCAGCCCCGGCACGCCCTTGGCTTCCATCGTCCGCCCGTCCAGCGCCCGCGTGTCCACCCCGCCCAGCGTGACCTCGGCCGTCCGGTAGCCCTCCGATCCCACCGGGACCAGCCGCCAGTCCCTGATCCCCGCAGCAACCCGGTCAAGAACCGCGGCCGACAGTTCGGCCATCGTCCCCGTCACCCCCGCCGCCTCTTCCAGATGCCGCGCCAGCCGCTCGGGCAGCCAGCGCGCCAGGACGGTGCGCAGCGCGAGCTTGCCGCGCGCCGCGCGCAGTTCGGCCGCCACATCCCGGCCGGGCAGAAGGTCGAGATGGATCGCCTCGCCCTCGCGCCAGTAGCTGGAGATCTGCAGGATCGCCGGACCCGACAGCCCGCGGTGGGTGAAGAGCATCGCCTCGTCGAACCCCTGCCGCCCGCAGGAGACGCGGCCCGGCAGCGCGAGCCCGGCCAGCGGGCGCATCCAGGAAAGCTCCTGTTCCGCGAAGGTCAGCGGCACCAGCGCGGGCCGGGTCTCCACGACCGGCAGGCCGAACTGCTCGGCCACCCGGTAACCATACCCCGTGGCCCCCATCTTCGGGATCGACTTGCCGCCGGTCCCAACCACCAGCGCCCGTGCCCGCTGCGGGCCGCGCGCGGTTTCGACCTCGAAGCCCTCGCCCGCCCGCCGTACCTCTCCCAGCGCGCAGCCGAGCCAGAGCGTGACCCCGGCCCGCTCCATGTCGCGGACCAGCATGTCGACCACCTGAGTTGCCGGGCCGTCGCAGAAGAGCTGTCCCAGGGTCTTTTCGTGCCAGGCGATTCCCGCCGCGTCGATCCGGGCGATGAAATCCCATTGCGTGAATCGCTTCAACGCCGAGAGCGCAAAGCGCGGGTTCTGCGACAGGAATCGCTCCGGCGCGATGCCGAGGTTGGTGAAGTTGCACCGCCCCCCGCCCGAGATGCGAATCTTCTCGCCCGGCGCCTTGGCATGGTCGACGACCAGCACGCGACGGCCGCGGCGGCCGGCCTCGATGGCGGCCATCATGCCGGCGGCCCCGGCGCCCAGGATGATCGCGTCCCATTGCATGCCCCGTCCTAGCTGCCCGCTCCCGCCCTCGCAAGCCGCGAAACCAGAGCGAATTTTTCGCCAGAGGCCCCTTGCACGCCCCCACCCGCTTCGCTAAACACCCCGGCACGGTTGGGGCGTCGCCAAGTGGTAAGGCAGCGGTTTTTGGTACCGCCATACCTAGGTTCGAATCCTAGCGCCCCAGCCAACCTTCCCCATCATTCCGGCAAAGAAGAGATCACCTTGACCCTTCGCCCGCTGATCCTTTGCACGCTTCTGCCGTTGGTCGCCTGTGTGGGCGGTGGCGGCAAGACGACGATGCAGTTCTACCCGCTTCAGGGCCAGATCGCATCGGACGATCCCACGCTGGTGATCGAGGCGGTGATGCAGAATGTCGCGGGCACCTCGGGCCCGCTGAAGTTCCGCCTGCCCGGCCGGGTGAAGTGCGAAGGCACCTGGACCTCGCTGACGCCGAAGACCGTGTCGCGCAGCAATGGGCTGTCGCTGACCTGGCGCAAGACCGGCGGCGAGATCGGGGCCGAAACCCGGACCGAGGCGCGGGTCAATGACGGCGAGCTTTACGCGGTCTGCGAGGACGGGCGCCGGGTGCAGGGCACCTTCGTGATCGGCTCGGGCACGGCCAGCGGCACCGGCCAGGCGACCGATACCCAGGGCAACGTCTACAAACTTCTGTTCTAGCGCCGCAGCGCCAGCGCCTCGTCCAGGACGGCGCGGACGGTTTCGGGCGGGACCGCGTCGGTGACGAAGGCCTGGCCGATGCCCCGCGCCAGGATGAAGCGCAGCCGGCCGTCCACCACCTTCTTGTCCTGTCCCATCAGCGTGATCAGCGCCTCCGCTCCCGGCAGATCGCCGGGGATATCGGCGAGATCGACCTTCATCCCCATCGCCCGCAGATGCGCACGGACGCGGCTTGGCTCCTCCTGCGAGCAGAGGCCGAGGCGGGAAGACAGCTCGAACGCCAGCGCGCAGCCGATGGCGACGCCTTCGCCATGCAGCAGGCGGTCGGAATAGCCGGTGGCCTTTTCCAGCGCGTGGCAGAAGGTATGGCCCAGGTTCAGAAGCGCACGCTCACCCTCCTCGGTCTCGTCGCGGCTGACGATCCCGGCCTTCATCTCGACCGAGCGGGTGACGGCGCGCAGCCGTGCCGACTTGTCACCATCGCGGAGCGTAGGGCCCTCGGCCTCCAGCCAGTCGAAGAAGGCGGCGTCACCCAGAAGGCCGTATTTCACCACCTCGCCATAGCCCGACAGGAAGTCGCGGCCCGGCAGCGTGTCGAGAACGTCGATATCGGCCAGCACCAGGCTGGGCTGGTGGAAGGCGCCGACCAGGTTCTTGCCCTGCGCGGTGTTGATCCCGGTCTTGCCGCCGACGGAACTGTCCACCTGCGCCAGAAGCGAGGTCGGCAGCTGCACGAACCGCACCCCCCGCCGCAGGATCGCGGCGGAAAAGCCGACCAGATCGCCGATCACGCCGCCGCCCAGGGCCAGGACCACGTCCTTGCGTTCCACCTTCTGTTCCAGCAGCCATTCCGTGCAGCGGGCCAGGTTTTCCCAGTTCTTCGTCCCCTCGCCCGGCGGCAGGGCAAGGGCGGAGGAGGCGATCCCTTCGGCCGCCAAAGCGTCCTGAAGCGCCGGAAGATGCGCGGCGCCGACGGTTTCATCCGTGACCACCGCCACGCGCTTGCGGCGCAAGAGCGGCGCGATCTCGGCCCCGGCGCGGGCGATCAGCCCCTCGCCAATGCGCACCTGGTACGAGCGTGCGCCCAGGTCCACCGCCACGGTATTGGTCATCATTCCTCCAGAACGTCGGGCCGCGTCAGCAGCGCCTGGCGGACCCGCGTGGCCATATCCTCGACCGAAAGCTCGGGGGCGCTGTCCACGACAAGGTCGGCCTCGGCGTAAAGCGGCATCCGGGCCTCGTAAAGCTCGCGCAGGGTCTCGCGCGGGGTGGCGGTGCGCAGCAGGGGCCGCGTCGTCTTGTGGCGGACACGCTGCCACAGAAGATCGAGGTCGGCGCGCAGCCAGACCGAGACGCCGACCTCGTGGATCATCTGCCGATTCGCGGTCGAGAGAAACGCTCCGCCCCCGGTGGACAGGATGCAGGGCGTGCCGCGCAACAGGCGGCTGATCACCTCGGTCTCACGGGCGCGGAAGAAGGGCTCGCCGTCGCGCTCGAAGATCTCGGGGATGGAGCGGTTGGCGGCACGGGCGATTTCCTCGTCCGAATCAAGGAAGGGGACCCCCAGCTGCCGCGCCAGCGCGGTGCCGACGGCGGTCTTGCCCGCCCCCATCATGCCCACCATCACAACCGTCTTACCCAGGCGCACGCGTCCAATCCTGTCTGTACCAATAACCCCGGCGCGCAGGCGCCAAAGGCAAATATTCCGCACTCAATGGCGTGAAACTGGAGCGGATGCTATATAGATTGTCAAATCATGTCGCACCGGCCATGGCCGGACGATGGAAAGAAGATCGGGCCGGGCAACGGTCCGGCAGGACGTCGAGGAAGGGCAAGGCGATGGGTCGGATCATCAAGGTGTTGGTGGTATTGGTGATTTTTGGTTTCATCGGGCTGATCGGCTATGCCTATCTGGCCGACCTGACGCCCGACCAGGCCGAGGTGAAGAAACCCGTGGTGTTGAATGCGGACTAGCACGGGCGCGGCCCTTGCCTTCCTGGCACTAAGCGGGCCGCTTCTGGCCGAAGAGGGCCCGTTGTCGGCCATCGACTGGCTGTCCCAGTCCGTGGCGACGCCGGTGACGGCTGCCCCCGGCGTGGCGACCGGCATCGACGAGCCGCCGGTGACCGAACAGGGCGGCGCGGTGCCGGATCCGGTGACGACCACGGCGCTGGACGGGCCGAACCCGGATGCCGTGGGGCTGATCCCGCCCGCCGTCTCGGGCCTGCCGCGCGACCTTTGGGGCGCGGGCCTGACGCGCGAGGTGGCCGAGCGGCTGGTCACCCATCCGAACGATGACCTGCCGGCGATGCGGCAGCTGTTCCTGACGATGCTGCTGGCCGAACTGAGCCCACCCAGCGATTCGGGCGGCCGGGGCGAGCTGTTGCAGGTCCGCATCGACAAGCTGCTGGCGCTTGGCGCGCTGGAGCAGGCCGCGGCGCTGATCGACGCGGCCGGCGCGGACACTCCGGAACTATTCCGCCGCAGCTTCGACGTGGCATTGCTGACCGGGGCCGAGGAACGCGCCTGCGACCGGATGCAGGGCGCGCCGCATCTGGCGCCGACGGTACCGGCGCGGATCTTCTGCCTGGCGCGGTCGGGCGATTGGGACACGGCGGCGCTGACGCTGCACACCTCGCAGGCTTTGGGGCAGATCAGCGCGGATCAGGCCTCGCTTCTGGCGCGGTTCCTGGACCCCGACCTGTTCGAGGGCGAGCCTGTGCCGCCCGCGCCGGATCCGGTGACGCCGCTCGACTGGAAGATCTTCGAGGCGGTGGGCGAGCCGCTCTCGACCGAAGGGCTGCCGCTGGCCTTTTCCTATGCCGAGATCGGCCCGCGGTCCGGCTGGAAGGCGCGGATCGAGGCGGCCGAACGGCTGACCCGCGCCGGGACCATCGCGCCGAACGTGATCCTGGGCCTGTACACCGAGGCGCATCCCGCCGCCTCGGGCGGGGTCTGGGACCGGGCCGAGGCCTTCCAGCGGTTCGAGAGCGCGCTCTCCTCGGGCGATCCGGGCCGGGTGGCGGCCGCCCTGCCCGCGGCCTGGGACAAGATGGCCGAGGCCGAGCTTGAGGTGCCCTTTGCGCTCCTCTTCGCGCGCCAGCTGGGCGATCTGCCGCTGACCGGCGAGGCCGCGGCGATTGCCTTCCGCGTCGGCCTTCTGTCGCCGCAGGCCGAGCAGGTGGCCCAGCGTCACCAGCCGGCTGACGCGACCGAGGGCTTCCTGATCGGGCTTGCGACCGGGAACCTGGACGGCCGGGTGCCGCCCGACAGCCTGGGCCGGGCGATCTGGGCCGCCTTCCGCACGCCCGAAGCCTCGGCCGAGGCGCAGGCGCTTCTGGACGGCAACCGCAAGGGCGAGGCGATCCTTCATGCGATGGACAGCATCGCGCGCGGGGTGAGGGGCGACCTGCGCGGGGTCAGCGAGGGGCTGGCGCTGCTGCGGCTTGTCGGGCTGGAATCGGTCGCGCGGCGCACGGCGCTGGAACTGATGATCCTGGAACGGCGGGGTTAGGCCGATGCCCGGGGCCGAGGCGAGCCGCTGGATCTCCACTTTCCTTGACGCGCGGGCGGCCGATCTGGGCGCGGCGCGCAACACCCAGCTGGCCTATGGCCGCGACCTGCTGGACTTTGCCGACTGGCTGGAACGGCGGGGGCTGGACTTCGCCGGGGCGGACCGGCCGGCGGTCGAGGATTACCTGATCCATTGCGACGCGCAGGGCCTGTCCAAGGCCACGCGCGCGCGGCGACTGTCCTCGATCCGGCAGCTTTACCGTTTCGCGGTCGAGGAAGGCTGGCGCACCGACAATCCCGCGTTGCGGTTGACGGGCCCCGGCAAGGCGCAGTCGCTGCCCAGGACCCTGACCGAGTCCGAGGTCGCCCGCCTGATGGAGGCCGCCCGGACCCGAGGCCGGAACCCGGTGGACCGGCTGCGCGACACCGCGCTGTTCGAACTTCTCTACGCCACTGGCCTGCGGGTTTCGGAACTGGTGGGCCTGCCCGTCGCCGCCGTCCGGGGCGATCCGCGGATGCTTCTGGTCAAGGGCAAGGGCGGGAAGGAACGGATGGTCCCCCTCTCCTCTCCCGCGCGGGCGGCGGTGACCGCCTGGCTGGACCACCGCGACGCCCAGGAAGAGGCGGGGCGCAAGGCGGGCCGCGCGCCCTCGCGCCATCTTTTCCCCGGCGAGGGGCGCGAGGGGCACCTGACGCGGCAGTATTTTCACAGCCTGGTCAAGGATGTGGCGGTTCTGGCCGGGATCTCTCCGTCCCGCGTGACGCCGCATGTCCTGCGCCATGCCTTCGCCACGCATCTGCTGGCCAATGGCGCCGACCTGCGGGTGATCCAGACGCTTCTCGGCCATGCCGATGTTGCCACAACCGAGATTTACACGCATGTGGTGGACGACCACCTCAAGGACCTGGTCCTGACCCGCCATCCCCTGGCCCGCAAGGGCTGACCCTGGACCCGACATGACTGCCGATACACTCGACACCGCCTTCTGGCTGACGACCGCCGCGATCCTTGTGCTGCTGGTGCTGTCCGCCTTCTTCTCCGGCTCGGAAACCGCGCTGACCGCGGCCTCGCGCGGGAAGCTGAAGGCGCAGGCCGACAAGGGATCGCGCGGGGCCAAGGTGGCGATGCGGGTGACCGAAGACCGCGAGCGGATGATCGGCGCGCTGCTGCTGGGCAACAATATCGTCAACATCCTGTCGGCCTCCTTGGCCACGGCGCTGCTGACGCGGCTCTTCGGTGACAGCGGGGTGGCGCTGGCCACGCTGGGGATGACGGCGCTGGTGCTGATCTTCGGCGAGGTGATGCCCAAGACCGTCGCGATCACCTTCCCCGAGCCCGTCGCCACCCGGGTTGCCCCGGTGATCGGCATCCTGATCCTGGTCTTCTCGCCCATCGTCACGCTGGTACGCCTGTTGGTGCGCGGCATCCTGCGCCTGATCGGGCTGCGTCCCAGCCCCGGCGGCGAGATGCTGGCCCTGCGGGACGAAATCGCCGGGGCCATCGCGCTTGGCCATTCGGAAGGGGCGGTGGAAAAGGCCGACCGCGACCGCCTGCTTGGGGCGCTTGACCTGTCGCATCGCACGGTGGACGAGATCATGCGCCACCGCCGCCAGATCGAGATGATCGACGCCGACCTCCCCCCGCGCGAGATCATCACCCGCGTCCTTGCCTCGCCGCACACGCGCCTGCCGATCTTCCGCGACAGCGACGACAACATCCTGGGCGTGGTCCATGCCAAGGATCTTCTGCGTGAGGTCGACCGGCTGATGCGCGACGAGGACGGCCAGGGGATCGAGGCGCTGGACATCGTGAAAGTGGCGATGAAGCCCTATTTCATCCCCGACACCACGGCACTGGACGAACAGATGCGCGAATTCCTGGCGCGGCGGACACATTTCGCGCTGGTGGTTGACGAATACGGCGCGCTGCAGGGTCTCATCACGCTGGAAGACATCCTGGAAGAGATCGTCGGCGACATCACCGACGAATTCGATGTGGTGAAGAAGGATTCGGCCCTGACCCAGGCCGAGGACGGCGCCTGGCTGATCGATGGCGCGATGACGATCCGCGACCTGAACCGGGCGACCGACTGGCAGTTGCCGGATGATGAGGCGAACACGATCGCGGGTCTGGTGATCCACGAGGCGCAGAGCATCCCCAATGCGGGGCAGGTCTTCAGCTTCCACGGCTTCCGCTTCGAGGTCGTGGAGAAGCGCGAAAACCGGATCACGAAGCTGAAGCTGCGCCCTTTGTGATCCCCGCCACCCAGCCGTCCAGCGCCAGGATCAGCGCGGGCCAGTCGGTATATTCGCGGTCCTTGCCGGGCTCGACCTTCTCGCCCTTCTGATCGGCGATCCGGCGCATCGCCCAAGCGCGGAAGAAGTCATATTCCGAAAAGCGGAAGGCCCCCGCGACATGTTCGGTGCGGCCGGGGGTCCAGCCGGTTTCGGCCTGAAACTCGTCCAGGCAGCGGTTGAGCCCGGCCCAGTCCTCGGGGTCGTTCCCGGCGGCGGACAGCGAGACGGCGAGGAACAGGGTCGGCATCTGCGCCAGCCGGGCCGCCTCGGCCCTGGCGAAGCGGTTCAGCGCCTTCTGGTAGCCGCCCGCATGCAGCGAGCCCGCCAGGATCGCGCCGTCGAAGCGGGACAGGTCCAGCCCCTCGGCATCTTCGACATTCAGAAGTTCGACCCCGTGGCCCTGCCCCGCCAGCCGGTCGGCGGCGAAACGGGCGATCTTGCGGGTCTGGCCATCGGTGGTGGCATAGGCGATCAGGATAATCATCGGCGGCCTCCATCTGTTCGGAAGATCAGGATAACCGCAGCTGGCGCGACCGCGCCCTGATCCTGATCAAGCCAGCTTGCGACCGGCCGGAACCCGCCGCGCCGCCCAATCGGCCGCCGCCTTGCCAAAGGCCTGGAACAGCGGGCGAGAGACCGGGTCGCTGTCGGCGTTCCATTCCGGGTGCCACTGGACGGACAGGGTGAAGCCCGGCGCGTCCTTGATGTAGATCGCCTCGGGCGTGCCGTCGGGGGCATGGCCGTCGATCACCACCCGCGGCGCGGGCCGCGCGATGCCCTGGCCGTGCAGCGTGTTCGTCATCACCTCGCGCGCGCCCATCAGGCGGTGGAAGACGCCGCCCTCGGTGAAGGAGACGACATGGCGCAGCGCGAACTGTTCCTCCAGCGTGCCATCGGGCGGCATCCGGTGGTTCATCCGCCCCGGCAGGTCACGGATTTCCGGGTGAAGCGTGCCGCCCATCGCCACGTTCACCTCCTGAAAGCCGCGGCAGATCCCCAGGAAGGGCTGGCCACGTTCGACACAGGCGCGGATCAGCGGCAGCGTGATCGCGTCCCGGCAGCGATCGAAGGCGCCATGGGCGGGCGTCTCCTCCTCGCCATATTCGCTGGGGTGGACATTGGGGCGCCCCCCGGTCAGCAGGAAGGCATCGCAATGCTCCAAGAGCTCGGCGACGCAGACATAGCGCGGATCGGCCGGCACGATCAGCGGCAGGCAGCCCGCCACCTCGGCCACGGCGGCCGAGTTCATCGTGCCGCCGGAATGGACCGGATAGCGATCGTTGATCGAATAGATATTGCCGATGATCCCCACCACGGGGCGTCGTCCGTGGCTGCAAATGCTGGTCAAAGCGTCCACCCTTCTCTCCTGGGAACCGTAGCTTCGGCCGCGTGCGGGGGAAAGGCCCCGACCGCACAACCAACCCTGAACCCCCGCACAGAGCCGAAAGAACGGGCGGGCTCACGACGACATGACTTTCCTTCCCATGGGGGAACCCCGCATCTGCCAGCCAATGCCAAGAGAGGAGACCCCGATGACCCGTATCCTGACCGCCCTGGGCCTTTGCCTGACGCTTGCCCTGCCCGCCGCCGCGCAAGAGGCCACCGGCCATGAGGGCCATATGATGATGGGCGACAAGAGCGCGGCCTCAATGGCCTATATGGAGGCCAACGACCGGATGCATGCGGCCATGGCGATCGAATATTCCGGCAATGCCGATGTGGATTTCGTGCGCGGCATGATCGCCCACCACCAGGGCGCGGTCGACATGGCGCGGGTCCTGCTGGAGCATGGCACGGACCCCGAGCTGAAGACGCTGGCCGAGACGATCATCTCGGCCCAGGAGGAAGAGATCCGCTTCATGCAGGACTGGCTGGCCAGGAACGGCGGCTGATCGGTCAGGGCGGCGGCGGCAGGTCGTCCAGCGACCGGATCGCCGCCAGCTCGCCAACCAGACCCGTCAGACGGGCGCGGTCGATGAAGGGGAACCCGCGCGCCAGCGCACGGTCGACCTCGGCGGCAAAAGTGGCGGCCTCGGGCCCGGTGCAGTCCTCGCGCATCTGCCGCAGGATGCGATTGTGCCGCAGGACGGTGTCGTTGTCGAAATGGAAGCTGCGGATATAGGCTGGGATCTCGGGATCCGAGGCGACCGGAGCGGTTTGCCAGACGCGGAGATGCTGCATCTCGAACGGGTTCTTCGGGTGTTTCGGGCCCGAGATCACGGCCAGGCCAGCCCCGGTCAGGAAGACCCGGATCACCTTGGCCAGACCAAGGCCGGACCCGGCCGCCGCCGGAAACAAGAGGATGCCCGTGGGAAAGGTCACATGGGTTCCGGGCCGCCGCCCCGCCGAAAACAGGCGCAGGCGGCGCACATAGGTGCTGGCCACCGCGTCGTCGTCATCCAGCCGGAAATGCAGCGCCATGCCCGTGGGGCTGGCAGCGGCGAACCGCTCCATATGCGGCTTCAGCGCCAGTCGCCCCTCGCGCTCGGCCGAGAAATCGACCACGGCGCGCGGGAAGGGCTGCATCAGGCGGACGAGGCGGTCCTTGAAGCGGTCGTGCATCAGGTCCGACGACAGGACCACCAGCGAGAAATTGCGGTCGGTCTGGGCGCGCAGGCTGGGAAGGGTCAGCGTCTCGAACAGGTGGAAGCGGCGCGCGATGCGGGTTTCGTCGTACAGCCGAGCCAGCGCCGCGCCATCGGGATCGGGGCGCAGGCGCGTGTCGGTCAGGCCATAGAAGGAAAAGCGGATATGCCCCACGACCGGCCGCTGATCCGACACCATTCACCCCCGACTGCGCAACCCGACGCAGCCTAGGCGAGGCGGCCGGGAAATCCAAGCATGGGGTGGGCGAAACGCCCACCCTACGAGGCGTCCGCCACCACGACCTCGGTCCCCCATTCCGCGCATTTCCGCGCTAAGTCCTGCGGCAGCGGCCGGTCGGTGAACAGCACCGTCACCTCGGCCAGCGAGGCCAGGCGCGCGGGCGCCGAACGGTCCAGCTTGGAATGGTCGCAGACCAGATAGACCTTGCGCGCCTGCCGGATGATCGCCTTGGACACCCGGACCTCGGCCAGGTCGAAGTCGAGAAGGTCTCCGTCCCGGTCCAGCGCCGAGGCGCCGATCACCGCGATGTCTACCTTGAACTGCTCGAAGAACTGGGTGGTCAGATCGCCCACCAGCCCCCCGTCCGACCGACGCAGCGCGCCCCCCGCCACCATGGTCTCGCAGCCCGGATTGGCGGCCAGCGTGTTGGCGACGTTCATGTTGTTCGTCACCACGGTAATGTTGCGATGGGTCAGGAGTTCCTGCGCCACCGCCTCGGTCGTGGTGCCAAGGTTCATGATCAGCGAACAGTTCTCGGGGATTTCGGCCGCGCAGGCCCGCGCGATGGCGGCCTTGGCGCCCTCGTTCATCCGGCGGCGCTGCTCATAGCCCAGATTGGCCACCCCGGTCCTGGCCACGGCGCCGCCATGGACGCGATCCAGATGCCCCATGTCGGCCAGCTCCGACAGGTCGCGGCGGATAGTCTGCAGGGTGACGTCGAAGCGCTGCGCCAGGTCCTCGACCATGACCCGACCCTCGGCCCGGGCGATTTCGATGATCTCGGCCTGCCGGAAACTCAAAGCCATGCGCGTTCCATTTCCTTCGCTTCTGGTCGTCCAGTTTCGCCAAGCCGGGCCAGCGGATCAAGGCGGAAAACCCGCTGCGGCTGCAAGCCGAACCTTCGCCGCAGCGCAGCGCGCTTTTTTTGCGTTTCTGCCGCAAGCCCTTGTTGCAGCGCGATTTCCCCTCCGCCATCTGCGCGCCGATGTTCGCTTTGTCGAAAAGCGCGCATAAACGAACCAAACCGGGTTGACCTTTCCGCGCGATTCGGTTCAACCTCTGCCCACCAGGGAGGAGACTGGCGTGACCACGATGACCCGGCCGGATGTGGCCGACCTCTTCATCATCGGCGGCGGCATCAACGGCTGCGGCATTGCGCGCGACGCCACGGGGCGCGGCCTGTCAGTCGTGCTGGCCGAACAGGGCGATCTGGCGCAGGCGACCTCCTCGGCCTCGACCAAGCTGTTCCACGGCGGCCTGCGCTATCTGGAGTATTTCGAGTTCCGCCTTGTGCGCGAGGCGCTGGAGGAACGCGAGACGCTGCTGGTCGCCATGCCGCATATCAGCTGGCCGATGCGCTTTGTCCTGCCCTATCACCCCGACATGCGGTTCGAGGGCGACACGCCCACGGGGCGGCTTCTGTCCCGCGTGATGCCCTGGATGAAGGGCCGCCGCCCGGCCTGGCTGATCCGGCTGGGGCTGTTCCTTTACGACACATTGGGCGGCCGCAAGATCCTGCCCGCGACCCGCACGCTGGACCTGCGGCACGACCCCGCCGGGCGGCCGCTGCAGGACCGCTTCGCCAAGGCTTACGAATATTCCGACTGCTGGGTCGAGGATTCCAAGCTCGTCTCCCTCAACGCCCGCGACGCCGCCCAGCGCGGCGCGACGGTGCTGACCCGGACCCGCGTCACCTCGGCCGCCCGCACGGGCGACCTGTGGGAGATCACCACCGAAGGGCCGGAGGGCCGCCAGACCCACCGCGCCCGCGCCCTCGTCAATGCCGGCGGCCCCTGGGTCGAGGACGTGATCCGCAACGTCGCCCGCATCAACTCGACCGAGGGGGTGCGGCTGGTGCGCGGCAGCCATATCGTGACGAAGAAACTCTACGACCACGACCGCTGCTATTTCTTCCAGGGCACCGATGGCCGGATCATCTTCGCCATCCCTTACGAACAGGATTTCACCCTGATCGGCACCACCGACAAGGACCATCAGGGCGCGCCGAAGGATGCCACCTGCACCGATGAGGAACGCGACTACCTTCTGGCCTTCGCCAGCCAGTACTTCGCCAAGCCGGTGACAAAGGACGACGTGGTCTGGACCTATTCCGGTGTCCGGCCGCTGTATAATGACGGGGCCAAGTCGGCCACAGCGGCGACGCGGGACTATGTCCTGTCGCTCGACCAGACCGGCGCGCCCTTGCTTAACGTCTTCGGCGGCAAGATCACCACCTACCGCCGCCTCGCCGAAAGCGCCCTGGAGAAACTCGCGTCCTTCTTCCCGCAGGCCAAGGGACCCTGGACCGCCCGCGTCCCCCTGCCCGGCGGCGATTTCCCGCATGACGGTGTGGCCGCACTGACCGAACGGCTGAAGGGGCGTTTCCCCTTCCTGACCGACTACTGGGCCGCCCGCCTGATCCGCGCCTATGGCTCCGAGGCCGAGGCGGTCCTGGGCAATGCCCGCACCGCCGCCGACCTGGGCCGCGACTTCGGCGCAACGCTGACCGAGGCCGAGGTGCGCTGGCTGATGACCCATGAATTCGCCCGCGCCGCCGCCGATGTGGTCTGGCGGCGCACCAAGCTGGGGCTGCGGCTGACCAGGGAACAGATCGACGCGCTGGATGCCTTCATGGCGGGCGCAGGCCATGGGGCGGTCAGCCCCGCGGCCGAATAAGGGGGAAAGTAGTGGCGCTGGAATTGCAGGCAGTCAGTCGGGTCGTGAAGGGGCAGGTCCATATCCAGCCCACGACCCTGACCTTGGAGAAGGGCACGATGAACGTGCTTCTGGGGCCGACGCTGTCGGGCAAGACCTCGCTGATGCGGCTGATGGCGGGGCTCGATGCGCCCACGACCGGGCGGCTGATGTGGCATGGCCAGGACGTGACCGGCGTCCGGGTGCAGGACCGCAAGGTCGCCATGGTCTACCAGCAGTTCATCAATTACCCGGCCATGTCGGTTTATGACAACATCGCCTCGCCCCTGCGCCTGATGGGCCGCGATAGGGCCGAGATCGACCGCGCCGTGCGCCAGACGGCCGAGATGCTGAAGCTCACCCCGATGCTGGACCGCAAGCCGCTGGAGCTTTCCGGCGGCCAGCAACAGCGCTGCGCCCTGGCCCGCGCGCTGGTCAAGGGGGCAGGCCTGGTCCTGCTGGACGAGCCGCTGGCGAACCTCGACTACAAGCTGCGCGAGGAATTGCGGGCCGAGATCCCCCGGATCTTCGAGGAATCCGGCGCGATCTTCGTCTATGCCACGACCGAACCGGAAGAGGCGCTGCTGCTGGGCGGCAATACCGCGACGCTGTGGGAAGGCCGCGTGACCCAGTTCGGCCCGACACCCACCGTCTATCGCCAGCCGGCCGACGCCACCACCGCCCGGGTCTTCAGCGATCCGCCGATGAACTTCGTCTCCTGCTTCAAGGAGGGCCACCGCATGAACTTTGGCGGCACCGCCAATGCCCCGGCCGATGGTGCCTTTGCCGCCCTGCCCGACGGCCGCTATACCGCCGGGTTCCGGGCGAACCACCTGCATCTGAACACGCACTCCGGCAATGCGGTCGAATTCCGCTGCACCCTTGGCGTAAGCGAGATCACCGGGTCCGAGACCTTCCTGCACCTGACCCACGGCCAGGACCGCTGGGTCGGCCTGATCCATGGCGTCCACGACCTGCCTGCGGGGACCGAGGTCAGCCTCTGGCTTGACCCCGCCCATGTCTACATCTTCGACGCCGAGGGCCGGCTTGCCGCGCCTGCGGCCTATGCGATGGCGGCCTGACCCATGGCACAGATCACGCTCAAGAACCTGGCGCACAGCTATCACGCGGCCCCGAAAGGCGAAGCGGATTATGCGCTGAAGGAAATGGACCATGTCTGGCAGGACGGCGGGGCCTATGCGCTGCTCGGCTCGTCAGGCTGCGGCAAGACCACGCTGTTGAACATCATCTCGGGCCTGCTGAAACCGTCGCAGGGCCGTGTCCTCTTTGGCGACCGCGACGTGACGGATGCCGAGACGGCCGAGCGCAACATCGCCCAGGTGTTCCAGTTCCCGGTCGTCTACGACACGATGACCGTGCGCGACAACCTGGCCTTCCCGTTGCGGAACCGGGGGAAGGATGCCGCCTATATCGCCCGGCGCGTGGACCAGATCGCCCGGATGATCGGGATGGAGGCGATCCTGGACCGCAAGGCGCGCGGGCTGACCGCCGATGCCAAGCAGAAGATCAGCCTTGGGCGCGGCATGGTGCGCGAGGATGTGAACGCGATCCTCTTCGACGAACCGCTGACCGTCATCGACCCGCATATGAAGTGGGAATTGCGCACCCAGCTCAAGCAACTGCACCGCGAGTTCGGGCACACGATGATCTACGTCACCCATGACCAGACCGAAGCGCTGACCTTCGCCGACAAGGTGGTGGTGATGTATGACGGCCGCGTCGTGCAGATGGGCACGCCGGAAGAGCTGTTCGAGACCCCGGCGCATACCTTCGTCGGCTATTTCATCGGCTCGCCCGGCATGAACCTTCTGCCTGCCGAGATCCGGGGCGCGACTGCGCATCTGCAAGGCGCCGCTGTCCCGCTGGGTGCGGCCTATGGGCCAGTTGCGGGCCGCACCCAGATCGGCATCCGCCCGGAATACGCGGTCCTGACCGAGGGCGACGGGCTGCCCATCACCATCCGCCGGGTCGAGGATGTGGGCCGCCACCGCATCGTCCGGGGCGAGGTCGCGGGCCATACCGTCAACGTGATCGCGCCCGAGGGGATGCCGGTCGGCGCCTCGCTGACCCATGTCCGCTTCACGCCGGACCGCATCAACGTCTACGCCGACGACTGGCGCGTCGCACCGGCCGGGGGGGCTGCCTGATGGACAAGACGCAGAACAACAAGGCCTGGTTCCTGGTCCTGCCGGTCCTGGTCGTGGTCGCCTTCTCGGCCATCGTGCCGCTGATGACGGTGGTGAACTACGCCGTCAACGACACTTTCGGGAACAACGAATTCTTCTGGGCGGGCCTGGTATGGTTCGAGGAGATGGTCACCTCCTCCCGCCTGCACGAGGCGTTGGGGCGGCAGATCCTGTTTTCCGCCATCATCCTGGCGATCGAGGTGCCGCTCGGCATCTACATCGCGCTGAACATGCCGAAAAAGGGCTTCTGGGCCAGCGTCTGCCTGGTGCTGATGGCGCTGCCCTTGCTGATCCCGTTCAACGTGGTGGGCACGATCTGGCAGATCTTCGGCCGCGTCGACATCGGCCTGCTTGGCCACTATCTGGCCGAGCTGGGCTTCGACTACAACTATGTCAGCGACCCGCTTGACGCCTGGATCACCGTGATCGTGATGGACGTCTGGCACTGGACAAGCCTTGTCGCGCTGCTGTGCTATGCGGGCCTGCAATCCATCCCCAACGCCTATTACCAGGCCGCCCGTGTGGACCAGGCCAGCCGCTGGGCCGTCTTCCGCTATATCGAACTGCCGAAGATGGCCGGAGTCCTTTTGATCGCGGTCCTTCTGCGCTTCATGGACAGCTTCATGATCTATACCGAGCCCTTCGTCGTCACCGGCGGCGGTCCCGGCAACTCGACCACCTTCCTGTCCATCGACCTGGTGAAGATGGCCGTCGGCCAGTTCGACCTGGGCCCCGCCGCCGCCTTCTCGATCATGTACTTCCTGGTGATCCTGCTGGTGTCCTGGGTGTTCTACACCGTGATGACCAATCTCGACAAAGAGGAGGGCAAGTAACATGCGCCTGCGCGGCTCTGCCTTTGTGATGACGCTTTATCTCCTGTTCCTGCTGGTGCCGATCTACTGGCTGGTGAACATGAGCTTCAAGACCAACACCGAGATCACGTCGACCTTCACGCTGTTCCCGGCCAACTTCACGATCCAGAATTATGTGACGATCCTGACCGATCCCAGCTGGTACATGGGCTATGTCAACTCGATCATCTATGTGGTGATGAACACGGTGATCTCGATCACCGTCGCCCTGCCCGCGGCCTATGCCTTCAGCCGCTACAGCTTCTTGGGTGACAAGCACCTGTTCTTCTGGCTGCTGACCAACCGCATGGCCCCCCCGGCCGTCTTCGCCCTGCCCTTCTTCCAGCTTTACTCCTCGGTGGGGCTCTTCGACACCCATATCGCCGTCGCCCTGGCGCATTGCCTGTTCAACGTGCCGCTGGCGGTCTGGATCCTGGAAGGCTTCATGCGCGGCGTCCCGAAAGAGATCGACGAGACCGCCTATATCGACGGCTACTCCTTCCCGAAGTTCTTCGTGAAGATCTTCATGCCGCTGATCGCCAGCGGGATCGGGGTCGCGGCCTTCTTCTGCTTCATGTTCTCCTGGGTGGAGCTGCTCTTGTCGCGCACGCTGACCTCGGTCAACGCCAAGCCCATCGCCGCCACCATGACCCGCACGGTCAGCGCTTCGGGGATGGACTGGGGGGTGCTGGCCGCCGCCGGGGTCCTGACCATCATCCCCGGCGCGCTGGTGATCTACTTTGTCCGCAACTACATCGCCAAGGGCTTCGCCCTGGGGAGGGTGTAAGCCATGACCAACACGCGTTGGACCACGATCTACCTTGCCACCTTCGCCGTCATGGCGGCGATCCTGGCCGGACTGATCTACGCCACCCCCCGGACCGAGGACGGGATCGACTGGTTCGGCCCGATGATCCGCGGCGGCTGGATGGCCTGGACCTTCCCGGTGGCCATGTTCTTCTACTGCATCGCCTGCCTGTTGATCCTGTTCACGATCCTGGCGATCCGCTTCCCCGAAACCCCGCGCCGCGGCATCCTGCGGATCGAGACGACGCGGGGCGACCGGCTGTTCATCACCCTTCTGGGCTCGGCCTTCATCCACCTGGCCTGGCTCTTCTTTGCCGGCCCCGACATGCTCTGGGCCGCTTCCATCCTCTGCCTCGGCTATGCCGCAGCGGTGTTCCGCTGGGTCTGACGCAGGGCAAGGCACGACCCGGGCGGCAGCGACCGCCCGGCAAATTCGAAACGTCTCAACATTCTGGGAGGAATCACATGAGACTTCGTTCAACCGCAACCGCCATGGCGCTTGCGCTCATGGCCATGCAGGCCCCCGCCTGGGCCGATATCGAGGCGGCGAAAGCCTTCCTCGACGCCGAAATCGGCGATCTCTCCTCGCTGACCCGCGAAGAGCAGGAAGCCGAGATGCAGTGGTTCATCGACGCGGCCCAGCCCTATGCGGGGATGGAGATCAAGGTCGTCTCGGAAACCATCACCACCCACGAATACGAAGCCAAGGTGCTGGCCCCGGCCTTCACCGCGATCACCGGGATCAAGGTCACCCATGACCTGATCGGCGAAGGCGACGTCGTCGAAAAGCTGCAGACGCAGATGCAGTCGGGCGAGAACATCTATGACGCCTATATCAACGACTCGGACCTGATCGGCACCCACTGGCGCTATCAGCAGGCCCGCAACCTGACCGAATGGATGGCGGGCGAAGGGGCTCCGGTCACCAACCCGAACCTCGACCTGAACGACTTCATCGGGATCAAGTTCACCACCGCCCCCGATGGCAACCTCTACCAACTCCCCGACCAGCAGTTCGCGAACCTCTACTGGTTCCGCTACGACTGGTTCACCGATCCGAAGACGATGGAGGACTTCAAGGCCGCCTATGGCTATGACCTCGGCGTGCCGCTGAACTGGTCGGCCTACGAGGACATCGCCGAGTTCTTCACCGGCCGCGACATGTCCTATGTCGGTGGCCCGGCCACCGGCGTCTATGGCAACATGGACTACGGCAAAAAGGACCCGTCGCTTGGCTGGCGCTACACCGACGCCTGGATGTCGATGGCCGGCATGGGCGACAAGGGCGAGCCGAACGGCCTGCCGGTCGACGAATGGGGCGTCCGCGTGGACGAGAATTCGCGTCCCGTCGGCTCCTGCGTGGCGCGCGGCGGTGCGACCAACGACGCGGCTGCGGTCTATGCCGTGACCAAGGCGATCGAGTGGCTGCAGAAGTACACGCCCCCGGAAGCCCAGGGCATGACCTTCGGCGAGGCGGGTCCCGTCCCGGCGCAGGGCAACATCGCCCAGCAGATGTTCTGGTACACCGCCTTCACCGCCGACATGGTCAAGGAAGGTCTGCCCGTGATGAACGAGGACGGCACGCCCAAGTGGCGCATGGCCCCCTCGCCGCACGGCGCCTACTGGCAGGAAGGCATGAAGGTCGGCTATCAGGACGTGGGCTCCTGGACCCTGATGAAGTCGACCCCGGTCGACCGCGCCCAGGCGGCCTGGCTCTATGCCCAGTTCGTCACCTCGAAGACCGTCGATGTGAAGAAGGCCCATGTCGGCCTGACCTTCATCCGCGAGTCGACGATCCAGCACCAGTCGTTCACCGACCGCGCGCCGCAGCTTGGCGGTCTGATCGAGTTCTACCGCTCGCCCGCCCGGGTGCAGTGGTCGCCCACCGGCACCAACATCCCGGACTATCCGAAGATGGCGCAGCTGTGGTGGCAGAACATCGGCGACGCCATGTCGGGCGCCAAGACCCCGCAAGAGGCGCTGGATGCCCTCTGCATGGAGCAGGAGCGCGTGCTGGAACGGCTTGAGCGTGCCGGCGTCCAGGGCGACATCGGGCCGAAGCTGAACGAGGAGAAGGATCCCCAGGAATGGCTGGACGCCCCCGGCGCGCCGGTGGCCAAGCTGGAGAACGAGGATCCGACGCCCGAGACCATCAGCTATGATGAGCTGATCAAGTCCTGGCAGTAAGGCTGACGAGCCCGGGCGGAGCGGACCAGTTCCGCCCGGGACCCAAATTTCTCGAGCAAGAAATTCGACAAGAATCTTACCTGGAATTCTTGTCTCCCTGGTGCTGGCCTCAGCGCCGACCAACGGTTAAGATTTCCTGAAGGCCCACAGCCAAGCCCTTGAAATCGCTCACGCCAAATCCTTGTCCACGCGCGGACAGCTTCCTTCGCAGGCCCGACCCATGACCCATATCCTTGCCATCGACCAGGGCACCACCTCCTCCCGCGCGATCCTGTTCGATGCGTCCCTCCGGGTGCAATCCGTCGCGCAGGAAGAGTTCCCCCAGCATTACCCTGCCTCGGGCTGGGTCGAGCACGACCCCTCCGACCTCTGGTCAACCGTCGCCGGCACCGCCCGCGCCGCCATCGAGAAGGCCGGGATCAGCGCGACCGACATCGCCGCGATCGGGATCACCAACCAGCGCGAGACGACCCTGATCTGGGACCGCGCCACCGGGGAACCCATCCACCGCGCCATCGTCTGGCAGGACCGCCGCACCGCCGACACCTGCGCCGCCCTGAAGGCCGCGGGGCATGAGCCGATGATCACCGCCCGCACCGGCCTGCTGCTCGACCCGTATTTCTCGGGCACCAAGATCAAGTGGCTCCTCGACCACGTCCCCGGTGCGCGCGACCGCGCCCGGCGCGGCGAGCTGGCCTTCGGGACGGTCGACACGTTCCTGATCTGGAAGCTCACCGGCGGCCGGGTCCATGCCACCGACGCCACCAACGCCGCCCGGACGCTGATCTACAACATCGCCACCGGCGAATGGGATGCCGAGATCTGCGCGCTGCTCGACATTCCCATGGCGATCCTGCCCGAGGTCCGCGACTGCGCCGCCTTCTTTGGCACCACCCGCGCCGACCTCTTCGGGCGCGAGATCCCGATCCTCGGCGTCGCAGGCGACCAGCAGGCGGCGACCGTGGGTCAGGCCTGCTTCAGCCCTGGCATGATGAAATCCACCTACGGGACCGGCTGCTTCGCCCTGCTGAACACCGGGGCGGACATGGTCCCCTCGACCAACCGGCTTCTGACCACCATCGCCTACCGACTGGACGGCAAGACCACCTACGCCCTTGAAGGGTCCATCTTCATCGCGGGCGCCGTGGTCCAGTGGCTGCGCGACGGCCTCAAGATCATCCGCGAGGCGAAGGAGACCCAGCCCCTCGCCGATGCCGCCGACCCCGCGCAGGACGTGGTGCTGGTCCCGGCCTTCACCGGCCTTGGCGCGCCCTATTGGCGGCCCGATTGCCGGGGCGCCGTCTACGGCCTCACGCGGAACTCCGGCCCCGCGGAACTGGCCAAGGCGGCGCTGGAGAGCGTGGGCTACCAGACCCGCGACCTTCTGGAGGCGATGCGGTCCGACTGGGGCGTGGGAGCGGACGGCATCCTGCGCGTCGATGGCGGCATGACCGCCAGCGACTGGGCGATGCAGTTCCTCTCCGACATCCTGGGCGCCCCGGTCGACCGCCCCGTGGTGACCGAAACAACCGCCCTGGGCGCGGCCTATCTGGCGGGCCTCAAGGCCGGGCTCTGCCCCGCCCCGGCCGAGTTCCAGAAGTCCTGGGCCTTGGAGCGGCGCTTCTCTCCCGTCATGGACGCGGCCACCCGCGACCGGAAGTACGCCCGCTGGGGCCGCGCCGTCGCCGCGACGATGAGCGTATGACCCCCTTTGACATCGCCGCCCCCGGCCGCATCCTGTTTGGCCGGGGCGAGGCCACGCGCGCGCCGGGTCTGATCCGTGGCTTCGGGGCGCGCGGGCTGGTGGTGCATGGCGCGACGCCCGTCCGCGCCCGCTGGCTGATCGGGGCGCTGGAGGAGGCCGGGGCCGTTACCCTGGCCCTCCCCTGCCCCGGCGAGCCCGACCTGCCGTTGCTGCTGGCGGCGCTGGAGAGCGCCCGCCCCTTCCGCCCCGACTGGGTTGCCGCCCTTGGCGGCGGCGCGGCGCTGGACCTGGGCAAGGCGCTGGCCGCCCTGATCCCCGCACCCGGCGGGCCGATGGACCATCTGGAGGTCGTGGGCCGCTCCCTGCCCCTCACCACCCCGCCGCTGCCGTTCATCGCGCTGCCCACCACCTCGGGCACCGGGGCCGAGGCGACGAAGAACGCGGTCATCGGCCTGCCGGAGCATGGCCGCAAGGTCAGCCTGCGCGACGACCGGATGCTCGCGCGGCTGGCGATCGTGGACCCGGCCCTGACCGACGGGACGCCGCGCGCGACCACGCTGGCCTCGGGCCTCGACGCCGTGACCCAGGTGATCGAGCCCCTCGTCAGCCGCAAGGCCACGCCCTTCACCGATGCCATCGCCGCGCCCGCGATCCCGCAGGGGCTGGCCGCACTGGCCCGGTTGATGCAGGGCGAGGACGCGGCCGCGCGGGATGCCCTGGCCTGGGTCAGCCTGTCCGGGGGCCTGGCGCTGGCGAACGCGGGCCTCGGCGCGGTGCATGGGCTGGCCGGGGTGATCGGCGGCCTGTCGCCTGCCCCGCACGGGGCGATCTGCGGTGCGCTCCTGGCCCCGGTATTGCGGCTGAACCGGGCCAAGGCGACCGGCGAGACGGCACGCCGCCTCGACCTCGTCCTCGACCAGATCGCCGCGACGCTGGGCGGCAACCGGGTTGAGGCGCCCGGGACGCTTGCCCGTTGGGCCGCCGCTTCGGGCCTGCCCGGCCTGCAGGCGCAAGGCGTGGACCCCGCCCTTTTCCCGCGCATCGCGGCGGCGGCGCTGACCTCATCCTCGATGCAGGGGAACCCCGTTCCCCTGACCGAGGCCGAGCTTCTGGACGCACTGAATGCCGCCGCATGACAACCGTGCCTGGTTGCTGCTGATCCCTGCCGTGGCGCTTCTGGCCGTGGTGGGGGGTCCTGCCCCTGGTGGCCGTGGTGAACTACGGCTTTCACGACATCTTCTCGCTGGCCGATATCCACTGGGTCGGGGTCGAGTGGTTCGCGGACATCCTGGGGTCGGACCGCTTCCTCGCCTCGCTGGGGCGCAGTCTTCTTTTTGCGGCGCTGGTGCTGGCAATCCAGATTCCGCTGGGCCTGATGATCGCGCGGTTCCTGATCGGCTGCGGGCGGGGCGCGGTCTGGGGGCTGATGCTGTGCGCGATCCCGCTGGTCGTGCCGTGGAACATGATCCCGATGCTGTGGCTGGGCCTGATCGACAAGGAGACGGGGCTGCTTTGCCCCGCCGTGCTGGCGACCGGCTTCGACTACAAGGAAACCGCGCTGCACACCTGGATCCTGCTTCTGGTGGTCGACACCTGGCACTGGATCGGGCTGGTCGTGGTGCTGGCCTATGCCGGGCTTTCGGCCATCCCGCAGGCCTATCGTCAGGCCGCCGCCATCGACGGCGCCTCGCGTTGGGACGTCTTTCGCCATATCGAATTGCCACGCATCACCCGCACTTTGGGGATCGTCCTGTTGCTGCGTTTCGTCGACAGCTTCATGATCTATACTGAGGCCTTCACGATCAACGCGGGCGGGCCACATGATGCGACGCGTTTCCTGTCGATCGAACTGGGGAAGAGATCAAGGGCTTCTCCTATGGCCAGGCCGCAGCGCGGGCGACGCTCTATTTCCTGATCGTGCTGGCGGCCGTCTGGGCCTTTGTCGTCGCCATGCGGCGGGGGCCGGCATAACCCGCATCCTCGGCTTCCTGGCGCTGGCGATCTTCATCCTGCTGCCGCTGACCCAGGCGGTGATCCTGAGCTTCACCGTCACCCTGCCGAAATCGGGGGCGGAGCCGGGCGAGCTCGCGCTGGCCAATTACCTTGCGGTCCTTGCCGACCCCGAGCTGCGCGCGGCCATCGTCAATTCGATCACCTATGTGCTGGTCAACGTGGCGCTGTGTCTGGCCCTGGGCCTGCCCGCCGCCTATGCGCTGGCGCGCTACAGCTTCATCGGCGACCGGCATTTCCTGCTTCTGATCCTCGTCTTCCGCGTGACCCCTCCGGTGGTGCTGTCGCTGCCGATCTTCATCCTGTTCTCGCACCTTGGCCTGGTGAACTCGCCCCTCGGGATCGCGCTGGTGCATTGCCTGTTCAACCTGCCGGTCACGATCTGGATCCTGGAGAGCTTCATCCGCGCCGTCCCGCTGGAATATGACGAGACGGTGTTCCTGGACGGCTGGTCCGTCCCGGCCTTCTTTGTCCGATTCCTGATCCCGCAGATCGCGCCGGGCCTGGGCGTGGCGGCTTTCTTCTGTTTCATCTTCAGCTGGGTCGAGGTGGTCTTCGCCCGCATCCTGACCGTGACGGCGGGGAAACCCATCACCATGGCGATCAATGCGATGTTCGGCTTTCAGACCGATATCGGCATGGTCATGGCGATGACCTGCGTCTCGCTGGTGCCGGGGATCGCGATGATCTGGATCTTCCGCAACCACCTCGCGCGCGGGTTCATCCTGCGGACCTGACCGGCGCGGGGGAACGCGACGCGGCCCGCTGGCGTTGACCCGTGATGCAACGGGGGCCTGCGGCATGGCGGTGACGTGTTCCAATCCTGGGTCCGGTGCGCGATGAGCCGGTGGGAGGGCCCCTACTGCGGCCCCGCGCCGCTGCCGGAAGCGCTGCTCTGGCGCTGGAACCTGGACCCCTGGGCCATCGCGGTCGTGCTGGCGCTGACCTTCTGGGCCGGGCGGAGCCGTCCCGGCGTCGCAGCCGGGGTCGTGCTGGTGCTGGCCTTCCTTTCACCGCTGTGCGCGCTCAGCTCGGCGCTCTTCTCGGCGCGGGTGGTGCATCACATCCTTCTGGTCGCCGCGGCCGCGCCGCTGCTGGCGCTGGCCCGCCCGGCCCGGCAGCCGGTCGGGGCCGGTCTGCCCTTCCTCATGGCGACCGCGGCGCTTTGGCTTTGGCACCTGCCGGCGGCCTATGACGCGGCGCTGGGGCATATGGCGATGTACTGGGTGATGCAGGCAAGCCTGCTGATCCCCGCTGTGGCCTTCTGGCGCGCGGTCTTTTCGCATCCGCCCGGGGTCGGGCTTGGCTGGGTGTTCCTGGCCTATCTGTCCATGGGGATGCTGGGCGCGATCCTGACGCTGGCCCCGCAGGCGCTGTACGCCAGCCATGCGACCGCGCCGATGCTCTGGGGCTTTACCGCGCTGGCCGACCAGCAGCTTGGCGGGCTGGTCATGTGGATGCCGGCGGGCCTGGCCTATGCCGCCTGGGGCGCGCTTCTCGCCCGGCGCGCCTGGCAGGCGATGGGAGAGGCGCGATGACCTGGGCCGAGGCGCTGATGCCGCATCTGAAAGCCCTGCACCTTGGGTTTCTGGCGCTGTGGATGGCGGGGCTTTTCGCCTTGCCGCAGATGCTTGCGCGGCATGACGGGGGGCTTCTCCATGCCGAATTCGCCCAGATCCGCCGCGCCACGCATTATGCCTATGTCTGGGCCGTCACCCCCGCCGCCGTGCTGACTATCGCCACCGGCACCATGCTGATCTTCCTGCGCGAGGTCTTTGCCATTTGGCTGTTCGGCAAGCTGGTCCTCGTCACCGGGCTGGTCGCCCTCCATGCCTGGATCGGCCATACGATCGTCGCCGTGGCCGAGACCGACGGCCGCCACCAGCCGCCCGAGGCGCTGGTCCCCTCGCTGATCCTTGCGCTGCTGGTGATCGGCGTCCTGACCGTCGTCCTTGCCAAGCCCGAACTGGAGGAACTGCCGATCCCCGCCCTGCTGCTGGAGCCGCTTGGCCGTCAGCTGCCCTTCGACGTCCCCAACCGATAGTCGAACACCAGTTTCCCGCCATGCCAGCCCGTCGCCCCCACCACCAGGACAGCGAAGCCCGACATCAGCAGGCCCCAGGGCAGCACGGCGGCCTCATACCCGCCCAGCCGCCAGCCCCAGTTCAGGCCGAGGAGCGACAGAAGCAGCACCGCGATCACGAAATGCGTCCAGGCCGCCGCGCGGATGCGGATGCCGGGGACCATCAGCAGCTCGGCCGTTCCTGTGACCCCGGCGAGAAGCCCGAAGAGGAAGGCCGTCCCGCAGGCCCAAAGCGCCGCCCAGGCCCAGCGCTCCTGGCCCGACCACCAGTACAGCAGATCCGCCCCGCAGGCGCAGAAGGTCAGCGCGACCGGGAAGGCCACCGACATGGCGTGCAGCGGGTGCCCCAGGATCGCCATCCGGGTTTCCGTGCGGTGAAAGTCGGGATGGCTGGCAATCGGGTCGCCGGAAGAGGCCGCCTCGTCCGGTATCCGTTCGGTTCCTTCGCTCACGGGCCTCTCCTTCGCGTCCAGGTCTGCGGGGCAACGCTTCAGGCGCTTGCCGGTTGCCAGGACCGGCTGTCGACGCTGCACCCCGCCGGTCCAGCCGCCGCGACCATCGCCGAGCTTTGGTGGATCATGCTGGCGGGCAGTGTCGCGATCCTGGCGCTGGTCATGGGCCTCCTGACCGCCGCAATCCTCCGCCGCCCGGCCAGCGCCGACGGGCCGGAGCGGTCGGGGCTCTGGCTCTGGACGCTTGGCCTTGCCTTCCCCCTGGTCACGCTGGCCGCGCTGACCGTCTACGGCTTGCAGATCGGCGAGCGGCTTCTGCCGCGCGCCGGGCCGGATGTGGTGACCGTCACCGCCGAGGCGCGGCAATGGGCCTGGAGCTTCGGCTATGCCGACGCACCCGGCCTGGTGACCGAGGATGTCCTGCATATCCCCGCCGGGCGGCCGGTGGACGTGCGGATCACCAGCCGCGACGTCGTCCATTCCTTCTGGGTGCCGCGCCTTGCGGGCAAGCTCGACGCCTTGCCCGGCCATGTGAACACCCTGAGGATCGAGGCCAGCACCGCCGGGACCTATGCCGGACAAAGCGCAGAGTTCAGCGGGGCGGGCTACCGGGACCATGTCTTCACCCTCCAGGCGCATGACCCCGCCGCCTGGGACCGTTTCCTTGCCGAGGGCGCACCATGACCCAAAGCCGCCGCGGCACAGCGCTGCGCCTTCACCGCGCACTTGACCGGATCTGGTCGCCCGATCCGCGCTTTCGCGGCTGGCTGACCACGAACAACAACAACGACGTGGGCCGGCTCTTCCTGATCGTCGCCACGCTGTTCTTCCTGATCGGCGGCCTGCTCGCCATGCTGATCCGCGCGCAGCTGGCCACGCCCGGCTCGGCCTTCATGGGGCCCGAGGCCTATGACCAGGTCTTCACGATGCATGGCACCGTGATGATGTTCCTGTTCGCCATCCCCTTCTTCGAGGCGCTGTCGGTCCTGCTTTTGCCGGGGATGCTGGGCACCCGCGACCTCGCCTACCCCCGGCTGGGGGTCTATGGGCTTTGGGTCTATATCTTCGGCGGAAGCGCCGTCATCATCGCGATGCTGATGGGGCTGTCACCGGATGGCGGCTGGTTCATGTACCCGCCGCTGTCCTCGGCCGCCTTCTCGCCGGGGATCGGGGCGGATGTCTGGCTTCTGGGCATCACCTCGATCGAGGTCTCGGCCATTGCAACCGCGGTCGAGATCGTGGTCACCGTCCTGCGCTACCGCGCGGCGGGGATGAGCCTGTCGCGGATGCCGATCTTTGCCTGGTACATCCTGGTCGTCGCGGTGATGATCCTGACGGCCTTCCCGCCGATGATCCTGGGCTCCCTGCTGCTAGAGGTCGAGCGCGCCTTCGGCTGGCCCTTCTTCCAGGTCGAGAACGGCGGCGACCCGCTGCTGTGGCAGCACCTCTTCTGGCTCTTCGGCCACCCGGAGGTCTATATCATCTTCCTTCCCGCCGCCGGGATGATCGCGACGATCCTGCCGGTGATGGCGCGGACCTCGCTGCTGGGCTACGGCTGGGTCGTGGCGGCGGCGGTGTCGCTGGCGGTCCTCAGCTTCGGGCTTTGGGTCCACCACATGTTCACCACCGGCATCCCGCATCTGGGGCTGGCCTTCTTCTCGGCCGCCTCGACGCTGGTCGCGGTGCCGACCTCGGTGATGATCTTCTCCTGGATCGGGACGCTGTGGAAAGGCCAGGTGCGGATGGCGCTGCCGATGCTGTGGCTCCTGGGCTTCTTTGCCACCTTCATCATCGGCGGGCTGACCGGAGTCATGATCGCCGTCGTCCCGTTCAACTGGCAGGTCCATGACACGCATTTCATCGTGGCGCATCTGCATTACGTGCTGATCGGCGGCTATGTCTTTCCGATGATCGCGGCGATCACCTATTTCCAGCCGCTGATAACCGGACGCTTCCGCTTCTTCCGGCTGGGCGAGGTGGCTTTCTGGCTGGTGGTCCCGGCCTTCCACGTCACCTTCCTTGCCGTCCATCTTGCGGGCCTTCTTGGCCAGAGGCGGCGGACCTGGACCTATGACGAGGGCCAGGGGTGGGAGCTTCTGAACCTCGTCGCCTCGGTTGCGTCCTTCGTCATGGCGATCGGCTTTGCGCTGGTGGTGCTGGATATCGCGATCAACACCTTCGCCGGGCTGCGGGGCAGACGGAACCCGTGGCAGGCGACCACGCTGGAATGGGCCACGCCAATCCCCTCGCCGGTCTACGGTTTCGCCTCGATCCCCATCGTCACGGGCCGCTACCCGCTGCGGGACGATCCCCGGCTCGACCTGAAGATCGCGCGGGGAGAGGGCTATCTCGGCGACGCCTCCCGCAACCGGCGCGAGACGCTGATCGTCTCCACCGCCCAGGGCGAGCCCCTGCAGGTCGCCATCCTCCCGATGAATTCGCCCCTGCCCTTCCTGCTGGCGGTCTGCACCAGTGCCTCCTTCCTGGCGCCGCTGGTCAAGGCCTATTGGCTGTCAGCTGTTGCTCTGGTCGGAGTGGTGATCCTGGCCCTGATCTGGGTCTGGACCACCGCCCCGCGCGGGACCGAGGGGCTGGTCGACGCGGGCCACGGCAAGCGCCTGCCGATCGCCGCCGAGGCCGCGGACCCGCCGGGCTGGTGGGGCTCGCTGTTCCTGCTGGTCGCGGACGGGGTTCATTTCGGCGCGCTGCTGTTCGGCTATGCCTTCCTCTGGGCCGTCGCGCCGAACTGGGCGCCGCCCACCTACCTGCGGCCCGAGCTTGTGCCCGTCGCCCTCGCCCTGGTCGGGGCGGCCGCACTGGCCGCTGGCCCCCGTCTCGCGGCCCGGAGCGGGGGCCATGGTCCGCTTTCCCTGTCGCTACTGGGTGCCCTCGGTCTTGCTGCCGCCGCCGCTTCGGTCGTGCTGGCCCGGCCAACGCCTGCGGCCCATGCCTATGATGCGACGCTCTGGCTGCTCGCGGGCCATGTCGGGCTGCATGTAACGCTGTCGCTCATCATGCTGCTCTACCTCGGCCTGCGCCGCCTTGCCGGCCATCCGCTGCGCCTGGGTGAGGCGCGGACCTTCGGCCTCTGGGCCGATTTCACCGCCGCGACCAGCCTGGTCGCCCTTGCCGCCGCCTGGCTGCCGGGGGCCTTCGCATGAGCCAGATCCTGCGCCTTGCCCTGCCCTGGACCCTCTGGCTTATCGGCTTCTCGGCACTGTACGGCCTGCAGGGCCTGACCTGTTCGCGCCACTGGCCCGAGGGGATCGCGCCGCGAACGGCCCTTGTTGCCGCTGCGGCGCTTCATGTCCTGATGCAAGGGCTGGTCCTGGCGCAGGCCACCCGGCCGGCGCCTTCGCGATTTGCCCAGCAGATCGCCATGATGCCAAGCGCCGCGGCCCTTGCCGCGGCGCTCTGGACCTCGCTTCCGGTACTGTCCGTGACGATCTGCAACTAGTCCGCCTCGGGCGGCTCGTCGATTGCCTCGCCCGGGATCGCCGGTTCGGCAGGCGCTTCCTCCCCGCCAGGCGCAGCCTCCCCAGCCGCTGAACCCTGCCCCGCCGCAGCCGAGGCCGGACCCGCCGCCACCCGGTCCGTCTCGACCGGAGCCTCCGAGACCCGACCATCCGCCGCCGCCACGCGCCAGACGGTGTTCCCGGCATCATCCGCGATCAAGAGAGCCCCGGTCCCGTCGAGGCCCAGCCCCACCGGCCGCCCCCGCACTTTCTCTTCCTCGGGCAAGAGGAACCCGGTCACCACATCCTGCAGCATCCCGTCCGGCATCCCGTCGCGGAACGGCAGAAACGAGACCTTGTAGCCGTTGAACTCATCCCGGTTCCAGCTGCCGCGCTGGCCGACGAAGGCACCGTCCGCATAGTCCTCCGGCAGCGCCGCGCCATGGGTGAAGACCAGACCCAGTGCCGCCACATGGCTGGACAGCGCGTAATCCGGCTTGATCGCCGCCGCCACCAGGTCGGGCCGCTTCGGCCGCACGCGTTCGTCCACATGGGGCCGTAATAGCTGTAGGGCCAGCCGTAGAACCCGTTCTCCACCACCGAGGTCAGGTAGTCCGGCACCAGGTTCGGACCAAGCTCGTCGCGTTCGTTGATCACGGCCCAGAGGACCCCCGTCTCGGGGTGGAAGGTCAGCCCGTTCGGATTGCGCAGGCCGGTGGCGAACACCCGGGCTGCAAGCAGGGGGATGTCAAACACATTTGCCCTGTCGGTCGCTTCCGCTTCTGTAAGCAGATCGAAAAGCAAGGTTGCGAGCCCGGCTTGTGCCAGCACCGCAGCCACGGACCTATTGCGTGGGCTCATACGGCTTGACCCGGACCCGTGGACGAAGATCACGAGGCCTTTGCCCGCCCCGGAGGTGGTGAGATCGCCGGGGAGTGCCAGGTCTTTGGCGCTGACCGGGAGCCGGACTGGAACGCTGCGCTGCACATTGATGGAATCAGGATCTCACTATTCTTCAGGTGTCACTTTGACAGCGATCAATCCATTGCCATCCTGGGCGATCTGGGCGCCTTGCGCGACCTGCTCTCTGCCCAGACCTGTTCGGCTGGTTTGCGGGTCAGCCCGCGTACCTCGTGGATACGGGTCAACTCCTCCAGTTCGGCCTCGGGAGGGTCGGCAAGCTCTTTCGTCTCGCCGAAGGTCAGGGCTGCCGACATCGACAGGGCAGCGACGATGTCAAGCCCCACCTCGCCCCGCGCCAGGCTGCGGATGAACTCATGACCAGCGCCGCCAACACTGGCGCCACGCCCGCGAACCATACGGTCTGCGCCAGATCATTTCGCCCGCCAAAGTGCAGCCCGAGCCCTGTCACAAGACCTGCAAGGGCGATGACCAGGAGCAGGGTCTTGAGCCGATCTGTCGGAGCGTGATTGAAAGGTGTCAATCTCTGACGGCCGGTGCCATCGCCGCGGACCTGTTCGAAAATAGTCTCCCAACGCCAATGCCCCGCACGCCACCCGCATCATCGCGCGCAAGGAACAGCGCGTCGAGCCCTGCCCGCCGCGCAAGGTTTGCGCCTGCATCGACCCCCGTCACCATCAGCGCCGTTGCCCAGGCATCGGCCTGCGCGCAGGTCGGCGCGATCACGGTGACAGAGGCAGGCGATGTGAGCAGCGGTGCGCCGCGTCTTGGGTCCATCGTGTGGGACAGGTCGCGGCCCTGCACCGTGATCCAGTGTCGATAATCGCCCGAGGTGGCGACCGCGGCATCCTGCAGTGTCAGGACAGAGTGCGGCGCACGGCGGTCGCGGTCCGGCGCCTCGACCGCGATGGTCCAGGGGCTGCCGTCGGGGCGCAAGCCCATGGCGCGCATCTCACCGTCGATGCCGACCAGAGCATCGCGGATGCCATGGTGGCGCAAGACTTCGGCCAGCCGGTCCACGCCGTAACCCTTGGCGATGCCGTTCAGGTCCAGCGAGAGGGGCGCGGTCTTGCGCAGGCGGTTGCCGTCAAGCTCCACCACGTCATGGGCCGGTCGACGGGGACCCTGTATCGCATCGCGGATGGCCTGCGGATCGGCCAAGGCGGGGCCGAAGCCCCAGGCGCGCACCGCATCGCCCATGCCAATGTCGAATGCCCCGCCCGAGGCGCGGCCGATGTCAATCCCGAGGGCCAGCACCCGTGCCAAGTCGGCAGGAATGACCTGCCATGCCCCCACCGGCGCGCCGTTCAGGCGCATCAGGTCGCTGTCGGGCTTCCAGGTGGACATTTGCGCATCGACCGCATCCACCGCAGCCTGCAAAGGAGCCTGCACCGGGGCTGGGTCGAACCCCGGCGGCGCGAAGAAGAGCGCCGTCCAGCGTGTGCCCATGGTCGGGCCGTTCAGCGCATGGCGGATCAGGTCAGTAGACATCTTCGACATAGCGCCCCCCGGCCTTGAGCATCGCGGGCGTCAGGCCGATCGGCATCAGGATATCCTCGAACGCCTGGGCGACGCCTTGCGCCATGTCACGCCCACCGCAGACCATGACCCTGGCCCCTTGGCGGATCGCCTCGGCGACCTGCGCGGCCTCGGCCCGCAAGGCATCCTGCACATAATGCGGCCGCGCCCCGCGCGAGACGGCGGTGGAGAGCCGCGTCAGCCGCCCCTCGGCCTGCCACGTCGGCAGATCCTCGCCGTACAGGAAATCGCTGTCCGGGTGGCGCAACCCGAAGAACAGGTGCACGGGGCGGTGGCGGGCGTTGGCGCGGATGAACCCGGCCAGCGGCCCGATGCCGGTGCCCGCCCCGATCAGGATCAGGGGCGCCCGGCCCCGCCCGGCATGGAAGCCCGGATTGCGCCGCAGGAAGGCCTGGACGCGGTCACCGGGTTCCAGCGCCAGCAGTTGGCCGGAACACAGGCCGCCCGGGTGCTTCTTCACTACGATCTCCACGAACCCGTCCCGGCTGCCCGAGGCCAGCGAGTAGAACCGCGGCAGGGTCGAGCCTTCGGGCAGGATGCCCAGCAGGTCTCCGGCCTGAAACCGTGCGAGGTCCCGGCCCGTAAGCCGCGCCCAGAGCGTCGCCCTGGGCAGGGCAAAGCGCAGGATCGCGGTCGGGGCCTGCACCGCCTCGCCATGGTCACGGCGCGAGATCAGGGTCAGGCCCTGCGCCTCGGGGCGGGCGGGCTGGTGGTCAAGGTCGAGCGTCAGCCCATTGGCCTGCCCCAGTGCCCGGCCCCAGCGCGCGAAATCCTGCGGCGACTGGCGGTCGACCGTGTCCATGGGCAAGAGGGTGGTCCAGCCCATGGCGCGGGCGGCGGCGTCCACCTCTGCCGCAAAGGCGCAGTAGGCCGGAAAGCTGCGGTCGCCAAAGCCCAGCACGGCCAGCGGGGCGGTCGGGGCCATCCGCGCCAGCCGATCGAGGAACCCGCGGGCCGAAGCGGGTGCGTCGCCTTC
>JBKHWC010000021.1:0-40843 GCA_046569765.1 Alphaproteobacteria bacterium
CGCCGTCGAAGAGGTGGTGGACATGGTCTCGCCCGGCCATGACCCGCGGGCGAAGAAGGCCAAGGACTGCGGCTCGGCCTGTGTGGCGCTGGCGGCGCTGGCGGCGGGGGTGGCCTGGGCGGTGGTGCTGCTGGGCTAGGAACAATTCCCATCCCCCGCGGTTGGTTCTGCCGACACGCAATTCCAACGCGGGAGATCCCATGCAGGACACCTATTCCACCAGCGACCGCAGCGGCTCGACCATGGTCTCAAGCGCCGATGTGAACGGGACCGAGGTCTACAGCCCCACCGGCCACCACCTGGGCCAGATCGATCATCTGATGATCGACAAGGTAACTGGCCAGATCGCCTATGCGGTGATGACCTTCGGCGGCTTTCTGGGGATCGGCGCGGGGGAGCATCCTGTGCCGTGGAAGAAGCTGACCTACGACACAGATCTGGGCGGCTTCGTCACCGACATCACCCAGGAACAGCTGTCCGGCGCGCCAACCTGGGGCGACAACTGGTATGACGACCGCGCCTACCGGCAGCGGAGCTATGACTACTACGGCGTCTCGCCCTACTGGCTGTGACGCCTGACCCGGCGCAGATGCGCACGGTATAGGATCGGCGCGGCGATCCGGCTGTAGGCCAGCGCGGCCAGCGGCCGGATCACCGGCCATCCCGTGACCCGCGCCAGCCAGCGCCAGCCGGGCATCGCGGCCCAAAGGGCGCGGAAGGCCTCCAGCCCCGACAGGACCCGGCCGCCCTGCCAGACATGCAACTGCCGCGCCGCCTGGTCCGGGGTCAGGCCCCAATCCTCGGCCCGGTCGAGCGTGTCGAAGCGGATCGGCAAACCACCCGCCACCGCGCGGCGGCGGTAGGCGTCGATCTCGAACCGGCAGACGGGGCAGGTCTCGTTGAAAAGGACGCGGGTTTCCTGGGTCATGCGCGCCAGTTAGGACGCGCGGCCCGGAAGTCACGCGTCAGGCTGCCACGGTCACACCAGCCGCCCCCAGAGATCGTATTCGCCTGCCTCGTCCACCTCGACCCGGACGATATCGCCAGGGGCAAGGCTTTCGAATCCGTCGTCGATGAAGAGGTTGCCGTCGATCTCGGGCGCGTCGGCCTTGGTGCGGCAGGTGGCGCCGTCCTCGTCGACCTCGTCCACGATCACCTCCAGCACTTTTCCAACCTTGGCGGCCAGTTTCGCCTCGGAAATCGCCTGGGCTTTTTCCATGAAGCGATCAAACCGCTCTTGCTTCACTTCGGCGGGCACATGGTCGGGCAGGTCGTTCGACCGGGCGCCGGCGACGTTCTCGTACTGGAAGCAGCCGACCCGATCCAGTTGCGCCTCGTCCAGCCAGTCGAGCAGGGTCTGGAACTCGGCCTCGGTCTCGCCGGGGTAGCCGACGATGAAGGTCGACCGCAGGGTGAGGTCCGGCGCAATGGCGCGCCAGGCGGCGATCTCGTCCAGGGTCCGGGCGGCGGCGGCCGGGCGGGCCATGCGCTTCAATGTGTCAGGATGGGCGTGCTGGAAGGGGATGTCGAGGTAGGGCAGGACCAGCCCCTCGGCCATCAGCGGGATCAGGTCGCGCACATGGGGATAGGGGTAGACGTAGTGCAGCCGGACCCAGGCGCCGAGTTTCCCCATCTCGCGCGCAAGGTCGGTGATATGGGCGCGCAGCTCGCCGGCCTTCCAGGGGCTCAGGTCATGCTTGCGGTCCACCCCGTAGGCCGAGGTGTCCTGGGAAATGACCAGCAGTTCCTTCACCCCGGCTTCGACCAGCTTTTCCGCCTCGCGCAGCACGGCATGGGCGGGGCGGCTGACCAGCTTCCCGCGCATGTCGGGGATGATGCAGAACTTGCACTTGTGGTTACAGCCCTCGGAGATCTTGAGATAGCTGTAATGCCGGGGCGTCAGTTTGACGCCGCTGGCGGGCAGCAGGTCGATGAACGGGTCGGGCGCGGGGGGCACCGCGCCGTGGACGGCGTCAAGCACCGCCTCGTACTGATGCGGGCCGGTGACGGCCAGGACCTTCGGATGCGCGCCGGTGATGTATTCGGGCTCGGCCCCCAGACAGCCGGTGACGATCACCCGGCCGTTTTCCTGCAAGGCCTCGCCGATGGCCTCCAGGCTTTCGGCCTTGGCGCTGTCAAGGAAGCCGCAGGTGTTCACGATCACCGCATCCGCACCCTTGTAGTCGGGGCTGATCGCATAGCCCTCGGCCCGAAGCCGGGTCAGGATGCGTTCGCTGTCGACCAGTGCCTTCGGGCAGCCAAGGGAGACCATGCCGATGGTGGGCTGGCCTTCGCGCCTTGTGTCGGGGACGACGGCGCGGGCAAGGTCGGGGCGGAGGAGGGGCGGGTTTTCGGACATGGGCGCCCTATACTCTGCGCCGCACCGTCTGGAAAGCCCGGCCTCTCGGCGAATTGATGCCGGGCAGGTCCCCCTGACTTGGCGTTCCGGCAAGGCGGGGCGTAAGCTGGCCAAAACCAAGAAAATCCAGGAGGCGGGCATGCGCTGGATCATCCGTGTCGGACTGGGCCTTGCGGTCCTGGTGCTGATGGCGCTGGGCCTGACAGCCATGGTTCCGACCGAACGCGTGGCGGCGGCGGTCTCGGCCCAGTTCGAGGCGCTGACGGGCCGCAAGCTGACGCTGCAGGGCGAGATCAAGCCGCGGCTCTGGCCTGTGCTGGGGGTGACGACGGGGCCGGTCAGCATCGGCAATGCCGACTGGGCCGAAAACGACGCGCCGCTTCTCATCGCCGAAAGCCTGTCGATCGACGTGAATTTCGGGGCGCTGTTCGGCGGCGCGGTGCGGATCACCGGGCTGACGGCCGAGCAGTTGCAACTGAACCTTGAACGCAGCCCCGAGGGCGTGGCGAACTGGGTGTTCGACGCCGGAGAGGCGGGCGCCGTCCCCGCCGCCGCCCCCGCCTTCACGCTGGACGAGGGGCGGATCACCGGGGCCAGCATCCGGTTCAACGACCGTCAGTCCGGCCGGGTCATCGCGCTGGACGACGTGGACGGAACGCTGGCGATCCCCGATGTCTCGGGCCCCTTCACCCTCTCGGCGCGCGGGCTATCGGGCGGGCAGGAGGTGGCGCTGGACCTGTCGGGCGGGGTCTTCTCGGCTTTCCTGCTGGGCCGCGTGGTGCCGGTGACTCTGGGCTTGACCGCAGGCGGTTCGCGCCTCGGGTTCGAGGGGCGGGGCGGGATCGCGCCGCTGGTGGCCGAGGGCGAGCTGACGGCCGACCTCTCCGACCTTCCGGCGCTGGGCGGGCTTTTGGGTCAGGCTCTGTCCCAGCCGGGGCCCGGATTGGGGCAGGAAAAGCTGACGCTGGCGGGCAAGCTGACGCTGGACGGCAGCGGCGCGGCCTTCCTGCGCGGGGCCGAGGTGGTGGCGGATGCCAACCGGCTGACCGGCGACCTGGACCTGCGTCCGGGCGAGGCGCGGCCGAAGCTGTCGGCCGAACTCGTCGCCGGGCCGCTGGCCTTTGGCGGCGGGGCCGAGGCGGCTGGAGAGGCGCAGCCCTCGGGCTGGTCCGAGGAAGACATCGACGTCAGCGCCCTTGGCGCTGTGGATGCCGCGATCACGCTGACCGCGCCCTCGGTCGATCTGGGCGTGCTGAAGGCGGGCGAGGTGCGGACGCTGGTCACAGTGGACCGCGCCCGGGCGGTCTTCGACATCCGGCAGCTGGAGGCCTATGGCGGGCAGATCACGGGCGAATTCGTGGTCAACGGCCGGGGCGGCCTGTCGGTCGGCGGCAGGCTCAACCTGGCGGGGCTGACGATGCAGCCCTTGCTGACCGATCTGCTGGGCTACGACCGGCTGATCTCGACCGGAGACCTGGACCTGCGCTTTCTGGGCGTCGGCAATTCCATCGCGGCGATCATGGCCAGCCTGGAGGGCGAGGGCGCGCTGGAGCTGGGGCAGGGCGAGCTGCAGGGTCTGGATATCGCCGGAATGCTGCGGACATTGGACGCGGGCTATGTCGGCGAAGGGCAGAAGACCATCTTTGACGGCCTCGCCGGGACCTTCACAATCGCCGAGGGCGTCTTGTCGAACAGCGACCTGAAACTGGTGGCCCCCTACCTGACCGCCGCCGGGGCGGGCGAGGTCGGGCTGGGCGCGCGCACGCTGGACTACCGCATCCGTCCCACGGCGCTGGCGGCGGCGGATGGGACCGGCGGGGTGATGGTGCCGCTGCTGATCTCGGGCTCCTGGGCTGCGCCGCGCTTCCGGCTGGATCTGGAAAGCATCGCGCGCGAGAAGATGGAGGCCGAGGCCAAGGCCGCCGAAGAGCGGGCGAAAGCGGCCGCGAAGGCTGCCGAAGATGCGGCGAAGGCCGAGCTGGAGCAGCGGTTGAAGGATGAGCTTGGGGTCGAGGTCGCGCCCGACGAAAGCCTGGGCGATGCAACCCAGCGCGGCGTCGAGGACGCGCTGGGCGAAGAGGCGATCAAGGCGCTGGAGGAGCTTCTGCGCAACGACTGAGCGCAGGGCCGCCCCTTAGCGGCGGCGGTCGCGCCGGGCGCTCATCGGCTGGAAGGCCACGCCGACATGGGCCTCGCAATAGGGCTTGCCGGGCAGCGAGGGCAGGCCGCAGAACCAGAAGTCATCCGTCGCCGGGTCGCCGATCGGCCATTTGCAGGTCCGCTCGGTCAGTTCCATCAGCGTGAGCTTCCGGGCGCGCTTTTCCACCTCGCGGACCGAGGCCAGCGCCTCGGGGCTGATCTCGTTCAGGCTGGGCTGCGGCGGCAGCGGCTGGCCGGCGGGCACGATGGCCTTGCGCATCGGCAGCGGCGTCACGTTCGAGGCCGGCGCGGCCGCAGGCGCGGCAGCGGCAGCCGGGCGCGGCGGTTCGGCCCGGGGGGCGGCGGGGGCGGGTTCGGCGCGCGGGGCGGGTTCGGGCCGGGCGGTGGCCACCGGGCTGGCCTGGGCCACCTCGGGCGCGGCCTCCTCTTCCTCCTCCTTGCCGCCGACACGGTTCGACAGGCCCAGCCGGTGCACCTTGCCGATCACCGCATTGCGGGTGACGCCGCCAAGTTCCTTGGCGATCTGGCTGGCAGACTGCCCCTCGCTCCACATGCGCTTGAGCGTCTCGACGCGCTCGTCGGTCCAGGACATCTTGCTCTCCGGCTTTCCACTGATGGGGCCATTCTATCCGCGCCGGGGCAGCGGCCGCAAGGGCGGCGCAACGCAAGGGCCTCAGGCGTCGGTCGGTAGGCCCCGCGCCTCGGCCGGGCGGACGATCAGATAGGCCGCCCGATGGCGCCGCTGAGCAAGGCCCGGCAGCACGGCCTCGACCTCCTGCCGCAGCCGGGCGTCCGCCGCAACCTCGCCCGGATGCAGGCTTTCGGCGAGGACGCCTTCGGCCAGGATGACCTCGTGCCGGTCGAACAACAGCTGATGGCAGACCAGCCCGACCTCGGGCAGGACCCGACGAATGGTCCGGCCATTGACCAGGGCCTGCGCCGGGACGAGCACCTGGTCCTCGCCGAAATAGACCTGGGCCCGCCAGTCGCCCAGCAGCATCCGGTGCTGCGGCGCAACCAGCAGCGGCCGCGCGTTGCCCAGGGCCCCCGCCTCGAACAGAACCGGCAGCAACGCGTCCTGTGCCGCCATGACCGCAGGCGGGATCACCCGCCGCCCGATCCAGCGCACCGGCTGCGAGCCATTGTCCAGCGTCGTCACCAGGTCGCCCAAAGCCAGCGCCGAGATCGGGCGGGGGCCGTCGGGCGTGTCGATCAGGCTGTTCTGGCAAAAACCCTCGGGCCGCGCCTCTGATCCTTCTGCCTGGACCGACAGGGTCCAATCGGCATCGAAGGCAAAGCAGGCCGTCACGCGCAGGACCGCAGGCCCCTGCAGCGGCAGCGCACTGGCGATCCAGCGCCGCCCGCCATCGGCGCGCAGCACCAGGACCGCGGCCCCGTCCTGCAGCGCCAGCCGCCCCTCGGCCCGCAGGACCCGCCCGCGCCAGCCCTCTGGCCCAGCCGTCACCACCGCCTGGCCCAGCCGTCACCACCGCCCGGTCACCGTCCGCAGCCACCTCGACCACCAGCGGCACACCCTGGCCGCCCGCAAGCTCCAGCCGCTGCCCGGCCCGGGGCAGGGGCGCGTCCATCTCCGGTCCGCCAGACAGCCCATCCTCCAGGAGAGGCAGCGGATGGAGGGTGAACTGATACAGCGCCATCTGCCAATCATCCGACTTCGACGACTCGACATCCGTCGCCTCGCCGAGATACGGGCAGCAATTGCACAAAAGTATCAGGCTTTCGACCTGAAAACGCTCCGGCCCTTGGCGCCGCGCATTTCCGCTTTACGCGAGGACGTTCCGTCGCTATCCCGCAGTCCATGACCCACCGGATCACCCATATCGCCCTGTCGCGCCGACGCCGCTGCGTCTGATCCCGCCGGTCTCCGCGGTCCTGGCGCCCTTGTCCGGCCGCAATCCTCCCTCCTTCCGTTGACTCAGGCCACGCCCTCGGGCACCCATTGGCCATAGCTGCAAGGACAGACCCATGATCCCCGCCGTTCTGCCGACCTACAACCGCGCACCGCTTGCCTTCGTGAAAGGCGACGGCAGCTGGCTGATCGCCGAGGACGGCCGCCGATACCTTGACCTCGGCTCGGGGATCGCGGTGAACGCGCTGGGCCATGCCCATCCCGCGCTGGTGCAGACCCTGACCGAGCAGGCGCAGAAGCTCTGGCATGTCTCGAACGTCTACACGATCCCCGAACAGGAACGGCTGGCGAAGCTCTTGACCGAGAACACCTTCGCCGACACGGTGTTCTTCACCAATTCGGGCACCGAAACCGCCGAGCTTGCGATCAAGATGGCGCGCAAGTTCCACTACGACTCCGGCCACCCCGAGCGGGTGGAGATCGTGGCCTTCGAGGGCGCCTTCCACGGCCGCTCCACCGGCGCCATTGCGGCCGCGGGGTCCGAGAAGATGGTCAAGGGCTACGGGCCGCTGATGCCGGGCTTCGTCCACCTGAAATGGCCCGCGAATGACGCCGACCACGCCGCGATCCGCGCCGCGATCACCGACCGGACCTGCGCCGTCATGATCGAGCCGATCCAGGGCGAGGGCGGCATCCGCCCCGTCCCCGACCAGTGCCTGAAGGGCCTGCGCGATCTCTGCGACCAGACCGGCACGCTGCTGATCTTCGACGAGGTGCAATGCGGCATGGGTCGCACCGGGCGCCTCTTTGCCCATGAATGGGCCGGGGTGACCCCCGACATCATGATGGTCGCCAAGGGCATCGGTGGCGGCTTCCCGCTGGGCGCGGTCCTTGCCACCGAACGCGCCGCCTCGGGCATGACGGCGGGCACCCACGGCTCCACCTACGGCGGCAACCCGCTCGGCTGCGCGGTGGGGGCCAAGGTCGTCGAGCTGATCTCCGACCCCGCCTTCCTGGCCGATGTCGCCCGCAAGGGCGCGCTCCTGCGCCAGGGCCTGGAATCCCTCGTCGCCCGCCACCCGCAGGTGTTCGAGGCCGTCCGCGGCGAAGGCCTGATGCTCGGCCTGAAATGCAGGCCCGCCCCGGCGGATGTGGTCAAGGCCGGGTATGAGGCCGGTGTCCTGACGGTGGCTGCCGCCGACAACGTGCTGCGCCTGCTCCCGGCGCTGAACATTCCCGACGCCGACATCGCCGAGGCCCTCACCCGCCTCGACCAGGCTGCCAGCCAACTCGAGCAGGCCGCCTAGGCATTTTCTGTCCCCAAATATCCTGGGGGTCTGGGGGCAACGCCCCCAGCCGCCAGCCAAAAAGCGAAACGACATGAACCACTTCCTCGATATCCACAAGACCGACCCTGCCCAGCTGCGGGCCATGATCGACAATGCCCAGGCGATGAAGACCGCCCGCAATGGCCGCCCCAAGGGCGCGCCGGATGACGACCAGCCGCTCAAGGGCCACATGGTCGCGCTGATCTTCGAGAAACCCTCGACCCGCACCCGCGTCAGCTTCGACGTCGGCGTCCGCCAGATGGGCGGCGAGACGATGGTGCTTTCGGGCAAGGAAATGCAGCTCGGCCACGGCGAGACCATCGCCGACACCGCCCGCGTCCTGTCGCGCTACGTCGACCTGATCATGATCCGCACCTTCGAGGAGGCGACCCTCCTCGAGATGGCCGAACATGCCACCGTCCCGGTCATCAACGGCCTGACGAACCGCACCCATCCCTGCCAGATCATGGCCGACGTGATGACCTACGAGGAACACCGCGGCCCCATCGCGGGCCGGAAGGTCGTCTGGTGCGGCGACGGCAACAACGTCTGCGCCTCCTTCCTGCACGCGGCCGGCCAGTTCGGCTTCGACTTCACCTTCACCGGGCCGGAAACGCTCGACCCGGAAGACAAGTTCGTCCAGTTCGCCCGCGACAAGGGCTCGAAGATCACCATCCAGCGCGACCCCTTCACTGCCGTGGAAGGGGCCGACCTTGTGGTCACCGACACCTGGGTCTCGATGCACGACCCCGAATCCGCCAAGGAACGCCGCCACAACCAGCTGCGGCCCTACCAGGTGAACGAACAGCTGATGAGCCGCGCCAAGCCTGACAGTCTGTTCATGCACTGCCTGCCCGCCCACCGGAATGACGAGGCGACCAGCGCGGTGATGGATGGTCCCCATTCGGTCATCTTCGACGAGGCCGAGAATCGCCTTCATGCGCAAAAGGCCATCATGCGCTGGTGCCTGGGGGTCTGACGGCAGTCCGGGGCGCGTCGCCGAATTCCGACCCGGAAATCGGCCCGGAATTCGACTTCGAATTCCGGCACCCGCGCCCCGCACCACGCTTCGGCTTGACACGGAGCCCGCCGCGCCGGACCCTCGCTGGAAAGGAGTTGCCCCATGCACCGCCGTTCCGTCGCCGTCTTCGACCGCTTCCTCTCTACCCTCGCCACGCTCCTCGACAAGGCCGAGGCGCATTGCGAGGCCCGCAAGATCCGGCCCGAGGTGCTCCTGACCGCCCGGCTTTTCCCCGACATGTTCCCGCTGACCCGCCAGGTCCAGCTGGCCTGCGATTTCGCCGCCCGCAGTACCGCGCGGCTGGCAGGGCAAGAGCCGAAGGCCTTCCCCGACACCGAGATGAGCTTTGCCGAACTCAAGCACCGCATCGCCGCCGCGCGGGGCTACATGGGCAGCTTCCAGCCTGCCGATTTCGCCCATGCCGACACGCGCGAGGTCCATTTCAAGGCGGGTGGCCATGCCATGGTGCTGAAGGGCGACGAATTCCTGTCCTTCTACGCCCTGCCGCAGTTCTTCTTCCACCTGACGACGGCCTACAACATCCTGCGCCACAATGGCGTGGACCTTGGCAAGCGCGATTACATGGGCGCGTCCTGAGCCGACCGAGGGTGCCTTACGTCGGCTGCCCCTCGGCCGGGGGCAGCACCTTGCCGCCCGAATCCGCATCCGCCGCCCGTGCGGCCATCAGGGCAACGACCACCAGCAGCACCGACAGGCCGAGGTAGGTTGGCCGGAACCCGGCATGTTCGGCCAGGAACCCGATGGATGAGGGCGCAACCAGGATCCCGCAGTATCCCACCATCGTGACGATCGAAATCGCGCTGGCCGAGGGCAGCGAGGGATGGTTCCCGGCGGCCGAGAACAGGACCGGCACCATGTTCGCCACGCCCAGTCCCGCGACCGCGAAACTGGCGATGGCAAGCCTGTCCTGCGGCGCCAGCGCCCCTCCCATCAGCCCTGCCGCGCCGATCAGGCCCGAAATGCGCAGCGTCCGCACCGCGCCAAAGCGGTTGCGCACCGAATCGCCCAGAAAGCGCATGATCGCCATCGCACCGGCAAAGAAGGCGAAGCCCAGGCCCGAGACGAAGACATCCGACCCGAGTTCCTTCTGCAGATAGATCGCCGCCCAATCCAGCACCGCGCCTTCCGGCACCATCGAGAAGAGCGCGAGGAAGCCCAGCAGCCAGACATGCAGCTCCTTCGGGAAAAGCCGGGTCTTCGGAGCTGCGACCTCGACCACCGGGGCGCCGGGGGCATCCGGCAGCAGGAACGGCATCGCGCCCAGGACCAGCACCGCCACCACGGCCGCCGTCACCAGCGACTGCACCTCCGACCCCCAATGCGCGATGATCCAGGCTCCCGCCGCGCCGCCGAAGAAGCCGCCCAGGCTCCAGAACCCGTGCGACGAGGACATGATCGCCTTGCGCAGCCGCCGCTCGACCTCGACCGCCTGGGCGTTCATCGCCACGTCCATGCAGCCCGCCATCGCGCCGAAGACGGCCATGAACAGCGCCAGCACCCATAGGTTGGGCGAGAAGACCACCATCGGCAAGACCGGGATCAGGGCCAAAGAGAACCACATCAGCACCTGCCGCCCGCCGTAAAGCGAGATCAGCCGCCCGGCGAAGAGCATGGCCGTGACCGCCCCCAGGCCCAGCACCAGGATCAGCAGGCCGAGGACGGATTCCGTGACGTCATGGCGCGGCATCAGAAGCGGGATCTGCGGCGCCCAGGCCCCCATGACGAAGCCGTTCGCCATGAACAGGGCCGCAATCGCCCACCGCGCGCGCTGCGCCTGCGCTTCCATCTGCATGTTCTGCCCCTGTTATGTTAGCGCCTGTCATAGTCCCCCCGTGACACGGGGAAAAGGGGCGGGAGATCACCTGCTGTTGCAGGACTGAAGGATGGGGGCCCAAGATCCTTCGAAGGATCTTGCACAAGTCTTCGAAAACCTTTGCGCGCCTTACGTCCCGCGCGGCTTGGCTTTCAGCGTCGGTTCCGCCTGGGTCGGGTCCTCGGGCCAGGGGTGGCGCGGATAGGCCCCGCGCATGTCCTTGCGCACATCCGCATAAGAGGTCACCCAGAACCGCGGCAGATCGGTCGTCACCTGCACCGGCCGCTGCGCCGGGGACAGAAGCGTCACCCGGACCGGCATCCGCGCCGCGCCGACGACGGGATGCACCGTGACCCCGAACATCTCCTGCAAGCGCACCTCGATGGCCGGAACCTCGCCTTCATAGTCGATCGGGATCTTCCGGCCCAAAGGCGTCTCGAAGCTGCCCGGCACCAGCCGGTCCATCTCGGCCAGCCGGTCCCAGCCGATCAGGCTTTGCAGGGCCGGGACCAGATCGACCCCCCGGATCTCGGCCTCCGACTTGACCCCCGTCAGATGCGGCAGAAGCCAGTCCTCGGCGGTGGCAAGAAGCTCGGCATCCTCCACCCCCGGCCAGCCCTCGCCGCGCGCAAGCTGTGCCCGGGCCCGCAACCGCCGCGCCGCCGGGGACCAGGGCAGACCCAGCAGCCGCACCCCCTCCAGTGCGGCCCTTGCCACCATGTCGGGCGGCGCGTCCCAATGCCGGTCGTCCAGCACAAGGGCCCCCAGCCGCTCCTGCCGACGCGAGACGACGCGGCCCTCGCGCCTTGACCATTCGCAGACCTCGACCCAGGCGATGCGGTCGGCGTAAAGCCCCCGCACCTCGGCCTCGCTGATCGCCACCGCCTGCCGCACCGTGGCTTCCCGCGCGTCGCCGTCCAGCTCTGTCGCCACGATCAGCCGCGCGCCCGACAGCGCAAGACCGGGGGCCATGGCCGCCCCCTTGCCCCCGGACAGGACCCAGCGCGGCGCCTCGCCCTTGCGCCGCAGGCCGATCCGGTCGGGATAGGCCAGCGCCGCCATTTCGGCCAGGGAATATCCGGCGGAGCCCCCCCTCCCCATCCCTCCCCCACGCGGGGGGAGGGAGGCGCCTGACCCCTTCGGCTGCGCATCGCGCCTCCCCTCCGCCCCGTGGGGAGGGGATGGGGGAGGGGGGCCACCGGCCAGCCCCCGCGCTGCCGCTTCCAGCCGCTTCGCCTCGGCCCGGATGCGCTCCACCACGCCCCGGTCGGCCTCCGGCCCCGGGCGCTGGATCGCCTGCATCCGAAGCGACAGGTCCGGCCCCGCTCCACGCAGCGGGTCGCGCTCGGCCAGAAGGGCGGCAAGCGTCGCCGCCCCCGGCCCCGCCACCGCCAGCATATGCCCCAGCCGCGGATGCAGCGGCAGCCCCGCCAGCACCCGCCCATGCGCCGTGATATGCCCCTTGTCGTCCAGCGCCCCCAGCCCCTGCAACAGGGCCCGGGCCTCGGCCAACGGTCCCGCTGGCGGCGGCGTCAGGAACGGCAGCTCCGTCCCGCCCCACAGCGCCAGCTCCAGCGCCAGCCCGGCAAGGTCCGCCACCTCGATCTCGGCGGGAGGGTAGGGGGGCAGCCCGCCCTCTTCGCCCTTCGTCCACAGCCGGTAGCAGACCCCCTCGGCCACACGGCCCGCACGGCCCCGGCGCTGCTCTGCCTCGGCGCGCGAGACACGTTCGGTCACCAGCCGCGACATGCCCGAATTCGGATCGAACCGCGCCCGTCGCGCCCGGCCGGCATCCACCACGACGCGGATGTCCGGCAAGGTCAGCGAGGTCTCGGCGATCGAGGTGGCCAGCACCACCTTCCGCCCCTCGGCCGGGGCCAGCGCCGCCCGCTGCGCCGCAAAGTCCATCGCGCCGAAAAGCGGCCGCACCGCAACGCCCGGCAGGTCGCGCAACAGGGCCTCCACCCGCCGGATCTCCGCCTCTCCCGGCAGGAAGACAAGCATCCCGCCATCGGTCTCTGCCAGCGCAGCCTTCACCGCACCGGCCACCACCGCCTCCAGGCGCAATGACGCATCCGGCGGCCGCGGCAGCCACCGCGTCTCCACCGGATAGGCCCGCCCCTGCGAGGTAACCACCGGCGCCCCGCCCATCAGCGCGGCCACCGGCGCCGCATCCAGCGTCGCCGACATGACCAGCAGCTTCAGGTCCTCGCGCAGCGCCCCGCGGATCTCCAGGCACAGGGCCAGTCCGAGGTCGGCGTTCAGCGACCGCTCGTGAAACTCGTCGAAGATGACCAGCCCGACGCCCGAAAGCTCGGCGTCCGACTGGACCATCCGGGTCAGGATGCCTTCGGTCACCACCTCGATCCGCGTGGCGGCAGAGACCTTCGCCTCCCCCCGGATCCGGTAGCCCACCGTGCGGCCCACAGGTTCGCCCAAGGTTTCCGCCATCCGCTCGGCCGCGGCCCGCGCCGCCAGCCGCCGCGGCTCCAGCATCACGATCCGGCCCTCCACAACGCCCCGCTCCAGCAGGTCCAGGGGCACCAGCGTCGTCTTCCCGGCCCCCGGCGGTGCCTGCAACACCGCCAGCCCGCGCGAGGCCAGCGCCTCGGCAAGCTCGGGCAACACATGGGACACCGGCAGCGTGATCATGCCCCGCTTATGGCGCGGGGGCGTCGGCATCGGAAGCCCGATTTTTCGCAGAAAAATCGTCCTCGCCAAGCTCCTTGCCTTACGGCAATAAGTCGGAAACCGTGAGGAACCATGGACATCACCGAACGCGCCCGACTGATCCGCGCCGGCGACCGCCGGGCACTCGCCCGCGCCATCACGCTGGTCGAAAGCGCCCGCCCCGACCACCGGGCCGAGGCGCTGGCCCTGCTCGAGGCACTGCGCCCCGGTCCCCAGGCGCTGCGGATCGGCCTTTCCGGCACTCCGGGCGTCGGCAAGTCCACCTTCATCGAAGCCTTCGGCCTGATGCTGACCGGCCAGGGCCTCAAGGTCGCCGTTCTTGCCGTCGACCCGTCCTCCGCCCGCTCCGGCGGTTCGATCCTGGGCGACAAGACCCGGATGGAGCGCCTCTCGCGCGAGCCCCTCGCCTTCATCCGCCCCTCACCCAGCCAAAGCCAGCTTGGCGGCGTCGCCCGCCGCACGCGTGAGGCCGTCGCGCTGTGCGAGGCCGCGGGCTTCGACGTGGTCCTGATCGAGACGGTGGGCGTCGGGCAAAGCGAAACCGTGGTCGCGGAACTGAGCGACCTCTTCCTTCTCCTCCTGGCCCCTGCGGGCGGCGACGAGTTGCAGGGGGTCAAACGCGGGATCATGGAGATGGCCGACCTGATCCTTGTCAACAAGGCCGACGGCGACCTCAAACCGGCCGCAATGCGCACTGTCGCCGACTACACCGGCGCGCTGCATCTCTTGCGCCGACGTCCGCAGGACCCCAAGGGGTTCCCCAAGGCGCTCCCCGTCTCGGCCCTGGCCGAAGAGGGCCTGGCCCAGGCCTGGGAGGAGATGCAGACGCTGACCGCCTGGCGGAAGGAGCACGGCCACTGGGACCGCACCCGCGCCGAACAGGCGCGCCACTGGTTCCAGGAAGAAGTTCGCCAGGGCCTCCTCTCCGCCCTCACGCGTGAGCCGCAGAAGGGCCTGATGGCCAGCCTCGGCGATCATGTGGCCCAGGGCGGTCTGACCCCCGAAGCGGCCGCGGCCGAAATGCTGCGGCTTCTGGGGCGGAGTTGATCACAGGCACGCGCGCCGCCACGGCCCTGCGCGCGATTGGACCCGGGTCCGCCTGTTCCCGCTTGACCTCCCCCGGCTTTCCCCTTACACGCCCTCAATCGAATTCGAGGGCTGGGGATTCCCCGCCTTCCCCCGCTTTTGACGAATCGAAGGAACACCGCAATGTCGCGCGTCTGCGAACTCACCGGCAAGGGCCCGATGACGGGGAACACCGTCTCCCACGCCAATAACAAGTCCCGCCGTCGGTTCCTCCCGAACCTGAACGAAGTGACCCTGATCTCGGACGTGCTGGGCCAGTCCTTCAAGCTCCGCGTCACTGCCGCGGCGCTGCGCTCGGTCGACCATCGGGGCGGGCTTGATGCCTATCTGGCCAAGGCCAAGGACGAGGAACTCTCGGCCGCCGCGCTGAAGATCAAGAAGGACATCGCCAAGGCGCAAGCCTCGGCCTGATCCGTCGGACCTCAACGACAAGGCCCCGTCTTCGTCTGGAAGGCGGGGTCTTTCGCATTTCCGGCGCGCGGTGGGCGGAACGCCCACCCTACGTTGACGCGCAACCAGGCCGTGACCTGCGGGCCGGGCCCCCTGCAAAAGGCCCGCCCATCCCGTCATGATGCTGCATGACTCCTGCCGTCAGCCGGTCAGGGCATCCTTGCGCAGGGTGGGCGATCCGCCCACCGCCCGTCCCCGGATCAGCCGCCGCAATAGGCCTCGGCGGTCTGGCCAAAGCTCTTGTAGCGCTCCCAGAACGCATCATCGGACGAGGATTGCGACACCCAGGTCGCATGGGCGCGCTCGGGGTCCTTGAAGAACTTCGCCGCCCGGCGCTGGTCGCCGCCCGACAGCGTCATGTCCGCCGCCTGCTGGATACAGCCGCAGAGCGCGCGACTGCCCCCACGGTCCGAGGCCATGCAGGCCCGCTCGATCGGACCCGCCGCCGCAACACTGGCCATCACCGGAAGAAGGACCGCAGCAGCGGTCGCAAGCACGATGGATTTCATTCGTTTCTGCCTCTTACGCCGGGTCCGGCCGGGCTTGTCGCCCGTACCGACGCCGATCATTCTGCAAAGCGAATAATGCCAAGTCCACGCGAATTTTTCAAGCTGTATCAGTAGCTTGCGAACATCGGCGAGAATCCGCAACACTTCGCGGCCGTCCCTGTCAGTCGCCACAAGATGCGGTAGCCGCCAGGCCCGCCACCGTCCTTATCCGGCGAAATGCCGCACCCGGAGCTGGTCGATCGCCCCGATTCCCGCCGCCCGCATCTGCGTCACCGTCGCCCCCATGGCGGCCAGCCGCTCGGCCGGAGTAGGCTCCGAGCCCGGTACCTCTTTCACCACGCGCAAGCCCGCTCGGCTGCGGAACGACTGCGTCGGATTGCCGGGAAACTTCTTGTCCGTGACGTTCGGATCGTCCTCGAAGGCCCCGAGGGGCTCCACCACATAGAGCCGCGGCTCAGCCTCCCCCTGTGCCAGTTCCGCCGCCAGAACCGCGATGTCCAGCCGGCCAGTCAGATAGACCCAACCCGCCCGCTTCCCCTCGCCATCGTTCGACGGATACCCCGCCGCCAGCACCTCGCCCACCGCCAGCGCCACCTTCGTCGCGTGAAACCAGTGTCCCGGATGCTCTCTATCCCGCGCCTCCTCTGCCAAGGTCCGCCAGACCGCTCGTCTCCGCGTCCTCCGCCCAGACTTGAAGGAAACTGCTTTGTCCCCACATCAGTGCAAAGGCCCGTCCCTTTTCCCTTGCGCATAAGCTCTTTCCGGCCCCCCCGCCGTCAGCTATATGCGCCCCATGATCGAGCTCGACCGCATCCGCAATTTCTCCATCGTGGCGCACATCGACCACGGCAAATCCACCTTGGCCGACCGGCTGATCCAGTCGACGGGCACTGTCGCCGAACGCGACATGCAAGCCCAGTTGCTGGACTCGATGGATATCGAGCGGGAACGTGGGATCACCATCAAGGCCAACACCGTCCGGATCGACTACAAGGCCAAGGATGGCCAGTCCTATGTCCTGAACCTGATCGACACCCCCGGCCACGTCGACTTCGCCTACGAGGTCTCGCGCTCGATGCGCGCCGTCGAAGGCTCGCTCCTGGTGGTCGACGCCTCGCAGGGCGTCGAGGCGCAGACGCTCGCCAACGTCTACCAGGCGCTGGACGCGGGGCATGAGATCGTGCCGGTCCTGAACAAGATCGACCTCCCCGCCGCCGAACCCGAGCGGGTGAAGCAGAACATCGAGGACGTGATCGGCCTCGACGCCTCGGACGCGATCCCGATCTCGGCCAAGACCGGCCTCGGCATCCCCGACGTGCTGGAGGCCATCGTCCACCGCCTCCCTGCCCCCAAGGGCGACCGCAACGCGCCCCTCAAGGCGATGCTCGTCGACAGCTGGTACGACCCCTATCTCGGCGTCGTCGTGATGATCCGCATCGTCGACGGCGTGGTCAAAAAGGGCGACCGCATCAAGATGATGCAGACCGGCGCCGTCTACGGCATCGACAAGCTCGCCGTCCTGAAGCCCCAGATGCAGGACATCGCGGAACTCGGCCCCGGCGAGATCGGCGTCTTCACCGCCAGCATCAAACAGGTCCGCGACACCCGCGTCGGCGACACCATCACCCACGAAAAGAAACCCTGCGACGCGCCGCTTCCCGGCTTCAAACCCTCGGTCCCCGTCGTCTTCTGCGGCCTCTTCTCGGTCGACGCCAACGACTTCGAGGCGCTGCGCGACGCCATCGAGAAACTCGCGCTCAACGACGCCTCCTTCACCTACGAGATGGAGACCAGCGCGGCCCTCGGATTCGGCTTCCGCATGGGCTTCCTCGGCCTGCTGCACCTCGAAGTCGTCCGCGACCGGCTGGAACGCGAATACGACCTCGACCTGATCACGACCGCGCCGTCCGTGGTCTTCAAGCTCCACATGAAGGACGGCGAGGTCCGCGACCTCCACAACCCCGCCGACATGCCCGACCTGACTTACGTCGACCATATCGAGGAGCCGCGGATCAAGGCCACGATCATGGTCCCCGACGATTACCTGGGCGACATCCTGAAACTCTGCCAGGACCGCCGCGGCATCCAGCTGAACCTCACCTACGCCGGCAACCGCGCGATGGTCGAATACGATCTGCCCTTGGCCGAAGTGGTCTTCGACTTCTACGACCGCCTGAAATCGGTGACCAAGGGCTACGCGTCGTTCGACTACCAGATCAGCGAATACCGCGAGGACAACCTGGTGAAGATGTCGATCCTGGTGAACGACGAACCCGTCGACGCCCTGTCGATGATGGTCCACCGCGACCGCGCCGAGGCCCGCGGCCGCTCGATGGTCGAAAAGCTGAAGGACCTGATCCCCCGCCACATGTTCAAGATCCCCGTCCAGGCAGCCATCGGCGGCCGGGTGATCGCCCGCGAGACGATTTCCGCCATGCGCAAGGACGTGACCGCCAAGTGCTACGGCGGCGACGCGACCCGGAAGAAGAAGCTTCTGGAGAAGCAGAAAGCCGGCAAGAAGAAGATGCGCCAGTTCGGGAAGGTCGAGATCCCGCAGGAAGCGTTCATCTCGGCGTTGAAGATGGATGGGTGAGGCGCGTTGCGTCTGACGCAACTTTGCCGCACTCCTGTCAAGTATTCGTCAACACACTTGTGTTCATTTATCACCGTGATAAATGACAGGAGACGAAAACGAATCTGGATGGACGATGGCAACTGAGGACCAACCGTGGAAGCCGGGGGTCGCCACGAAGCTTATCAACGCGATTGCGAGTGAAAAGCAGCTTAACCTCGCAATCACGACACACGCAAAGGAGAGAATGCTTGAACGCGGTCTCCTCATGTCAGACCTTCTTTTCGTGCTCAGAAAAGGCCATGTGTATGAGGAACCTCAAGCATCAACGGTAGTTGGCTTGTGTAAGTACAGTGTCGAGAGCCAGTCGCCCAACTCGGGCGCCCGGTTTCTTCGAGTAGTAGCTGTTCCTGATGGAAAAGCGTGCCAAATCAAAGTTATAACCATAATGTGGCGCGACGAAAGATGATGGAGTTGAGATGACGGTCTACCACTACACTGAGTGTGGTCTGGACAACGTGATGATTGAAGGACTGGACGTCGTGAAAGACCACGCTGGCGAAGAGACGGTAATGATCCCCGCGATTGGCTTGCTTCACCAAGTCATTGCCGAAGGAATCGTGACCCTTCCGACAAAGATGAGCGGGCGCGAGTTGCGCTTTCTGCGGACTGAGATGGGCATGACCCAAGCTCAGCTCGCGGAGGTGCTTAAGGTTACGCTTCTGACGGTGAGCCGTTGGGAGCGTGAGGAAAACCCGATTCATGACGCCGCAGAAATGCTGGTGCGCCTCATGGCCGTAGAACGGCTGGAACTGGACGTCGAAATGAGCGTCGATGCTGTTGCGTCGAAGGTCACCCTTGGCCCGCGGCGCGATCCAATCCGGATCGACGGCAGCGATCCGAAGCATTATCAGCTGGTTGCGGCTTAAGTTCAGTCGAGAATGAAATGGATTTTGGGCTGTGAGCACGCTGCTCACAGCCCTTTTCACTGAGCAGGCGTTGGATACGAGCTCTCGCACGTAGCAGTTCTTCCCACCTCACCTCACCCACGGCCTCAACGCCTCCGGCTCCGGCGCGCCCTCCTCGGCATACCTCCGCTGCAGCACCTCCTGCATCATCACCCGCTCCGCCTGCACCGGCTTCCCCTCCTCCCCCTCGAACCCGGGCTTCGGCCCCTCATAACCCCCCCGGTTCCGATAATGGTCAATCGTCTCCGCCCCCCGGATCACCCCTGCCAGCCGGGCGTGCATATAGCTGCGCAGGACGTCGTTGATCCGCGGCCCATAGTCCGGCCCCATCGAGCGGAAGAACTTCAGCACATCCGCCTCCAGCCGCAGCGTCACCTTCTCCTTCCCGCTGGACGGGCGCCGCTGCGCGATCTCGTGCCACTCCTCCGGGATGCGGCCCGTCATCTCGATGGAGTTGTGCAGGTCCCATTCCAGGCGCCGCATCACGTCCATCATGTAGCTCATCTGCGCCCTCTGCCGGGGCGTCTGTTTCCGAAGATCGGGCATGAGGGACCTCCTTTGCCACCCCATCCAACCACGCAAAGGTTAATGCTTTGCGGGGCCCGCGCGCCGCCCGACGGGAAGCCGACAGATGCCAGACGGATGCAAGACGCTTAACCCCCCGTTAACCAGTCCCTGCCAGTCTGAGCCCATGAAAGCCCTGATCCCCCTTGTCTTCCTCGCCGCCTGCGGCGCCTCCCCGGCGCCTGAGTTCCTGGGCGCCACCCGCACCGATGTCACCGTAAACGGCCGAGATTACACGGTTTTCCAGAAGGATGAACGGGTTGAGGTCATCCGCCTTGGCTATGCGACGCGGGGCGAGCACCAGGAGATCCGCGCCACGATGATCGAGTTGATCCCCCGCGTCACGGGCTGCAAGCTGCGCGAGAAGACGTTAACCGGCGACAGCGGCGAAATGCGCGGCTCGCTGAACTGTCCGGCTTGACTTGAACCCCTGAAAGGCCAAGAAGCAGGCCACCGAAACGGGGGCCTGCCCATGCCGAAGATCGACCTCTCCCGCACTCTGCCGCATGCAAGGATCGCAGAGCTTCCGAACCCCTATTTCGGCAAGGTCCGCGACTGCTACGACCTGCCGGACGGCACCCGGATTCTGGTCACCACCGACCGCCTGTCGGCTTTTGACCAGATCCTTGCGGTGATCCCCTGGAAGGGCCAGGTCCTGACCCAGCTTGCCCGCTACTGGTTTGAAAAGACGCAAGATATTGCGGCGAACCATGTCCTGTCCTATCCCGATCCAAACGTCGTCCTGGGAAAGAAACTGACCATCCTTCCGGTGGAAATCGTGGTGCGCGGCTACCTTGCCGGGACGACCTCGACCTCGATCCTGACCCAGTACAAGGCCGGAGCGCGGAGGATGTATGGCCACACCCTCCCCGACAGCCTGCGCGACAACCAGGCGCTGCTGGAACCGATCATCACCCCCACCTCCAAGGCCTTCGACGGCGGCCATGACGAGCCGCTGACCGCCGCAGAGATCGTGTCCACGGGTCTGTTAACGAAATCGCAATGGGATGAGGTTAGCCAGAAAGCCTTGGCCCTTTTCGCCCGGGGTCAGAAGATGGCGGCCGAGCGGGGGTTGATCCTGGTCGATACGAAATACGAATTCGGAACCGACGCGGACGGCAACATCCTGCTTGCCGATGAGATCCACACGCCCGACTCCAGCCGCTACTGGATCGCCGAGGGCTATCAGGAGGCGTTGGAAACCGGCGGCCGTCCGCCCAGCTTTGACAAGGACGTCATCCGCTCCTGGGTCGTGGCGCGTTGCGATCCGTACAAGGAGAAGGTGCCCGATATCCCCTTGGACATGATCGAGAAAACCGCCCAGGTCTATATCGATGCCTTCGAGCGGATCACCGGCCAGAGCTTCGTTCCCGACACCACGGGCGCGACGCCGCTGGACCGGATCCGCAGCAATCTGACGCGGTTCTTCACGGCCTGAGCTGTTTGCGCTAACAGTGCTGAAATCCAAGGGGGAACGCGATGATTCTCAGCTGTGGCGAAGCGCTGATCGACATGCTGCCCAGGACCTCGACGGAAGGAGAGGCCTGCTTTGCCCCCTATGCCGGTGGTGCCGTGTTCAACACCGCCATCGCCTTGGGTCGGCTGGGCGCGCCGTCGGCGTTTTTCTCGGGTGTTTCCAATGACATGCTGGGCGAGATCCTGGCGGATACGTTGACTGCTTCGAGGGTCGACACCCGCTTTCTGGCCCGCTCCGACCGGCCCACGACAGTGGCCTTCGTCAAGCTGGTGAACGGCCAGGCGACCTATGCCTTCTATGACGAAGGCACGGCGGGGCGGATGCTTTCCGAGGCCGATCTTCCCGCGTTACCCGCTGAAATTTCGACGCTTTTCCTGGGCGGGATCAGCCTGGTGAACGACCCGGCCGCCAGCACCTATGAGGCGCTGCAGGCCCGGGAAAGCGGGGCGCGGGTCACGATGATCGACCCCAACATCCGCCCCGGTTTCATCGCCGGGAAAGAGGCCGCCTACCGCGCGCGGATCGAGCGCATGATCGGACGTGCCGATATCGTCAAGCTCTCGGATGAGGATCTGCACTGGCTGGAAGGGCAGGGCGACCTGTCCGCGCTGGCGCGGGGCATCCTGGCCCGGGGGCCGAAGATCGTCTTCATCACCGAAGGCGCGAACGGGGCGCGGGCGGTCACTGCGAAACAGGATATTTTCGTGTCTGCTCAGAAGGTTACAGTGGTCGATACCGTGGGCGCAGGGGACACGTTCAACGCGGGCGTCCTGGCTGCGCTGCATCAGGCGGGCGTGCTGACCAAGGCAGGGGTCGCGGCTCTGGACGATGCGACGCTGACTGCGGCCCTTGCGCTTGGTACCCGGGCGGCGGCGGTCACCGTCAGCCGGGCCGGGGCTAACCCGCCCTGGTCGGACGAGCTGTGAGGGCGGTCCTCCAGCGCGTCACCAACGCCGCGGTCCATGTCGACGGCGAGCTGGTGGGAGAGACCGGCAAGGGCTTTCTGATCCTTGTCTGCGCGATGGGCGGCGACACCGAGGCACAGGCCGAGAGGCTGGCCGCGAAGGTCGCCAAGTTGCGGGTCTTCAAGGACGATCAGGGCAAGATGAACCTGTCGATCCGCGACATCGGCGGCTCGGCGCTGGTGGTCAGCCAGTTCACGCTGGCCGCCGATCTGCGCGGCAACCGGCCCGGCTTTTCCACCGCCGCCCCCCCGGCCGAGGGAGAGCGGCTGTATCTTCACTTCTCCCAAGCCCTTGTAAAAGAAGGTGTTCCGGTCTCAAATGGCCGGTTCGGGGCCGACATGGCGGTCAGCCTGGTCAACGATGGGCCGGTGACCATCTGGATGGACACCGACCAGCTTTAGTTGAACGGGTTGCCCGGCGTGGTGTCGGTGATGACCTCGCCACATTCCACCAGCGCGTCGATCGAGGCGCGCGAGCCGGCCAGCGAATAGTTCTGCACATCCGACCCGTCGGCCGAGCGCAGATACAGTCGGTTGCCCTGCGCCACTTCGACGATGAAGTTGATCCCGGCCTGATCGTCCGGCAGGGTGAACAGGACCGAATTCTGATACAGCTCGGCCCCCGTCAGGTTCCAGGGCGAACGGCGGTCGATCTGCACCTCGAGGTCGGCCGTGTCGCCTTCGCCGAAATCCCAGGCGGTCGAGTAGAATTGCAGCTGTACCGATCCGTCGGGGAAGGTCCAGAGCGAGAAGCTCTCTCCCGGTGCGGAGACCTGCGCCACACAGCCGACAGAGCCGTCATCCCAGCCCACGACCTCGACCTGCCAATGCTTGTGCGAGAACAGCACTTCCGACTGTTGTGCGGCAGCAGCTCCCGTGAAACCCGCCAGCAGAGCGGCGGCCAGACCCATGCGAATTCCCATCGTCCACATCCCGAAACCAAATCCCTGCGGACTTTGTCGCGCCCGCCCGCGATTCAGGCAAATGAATCTTGCTGTCATTTTCATGGCGGGGGCGAGACGGGTTGTGGGCTCTATGCCGCCCACTCCCAAGGGGTGCTGAACTGGCCCAGGACGGCCTGCACGGCGGCATCCTCGACCGTGGCCGAGCGGTCCAGCTGCGCCACGAGGCCGCGCTTCTTGTCCTCGATCACGGCAGAGACCCGGGCGGGGATGCCGGCCCCGGACAGGGCGGCGTCGAAAGTCCGGGTGATCGCCATACGGCGCAGGTCGGGTTTGAAGACCTTGCCCACGGCGGTCTTCGGCAGCTCTGGCAAGACCTCAAGATGCTTCGGCACGGCGGCGCGTTCGTGGATATGCTGGGCGGCATAAGCCATCAGGTCTTCGACCGTGGCGCTGCTGCCCTTGACCAGTTCCACATAGGCGCAGGGAAGCTCGCCGGCCATCGCATCGGGCTGGCCGATGGCGCCGACGAAGGCCACTGCCTCATGGCCCATCAGCGCCTCTTCGATGATCGCCGGGTCGATGTTGTGGCCGCCGCGGATGATCAGGTCCTTGGCGCGGCCGGTGATGAACAGATAGCCGTCGGCGTCGATCCGACCCAGGTCGCCGGTGCGCAGGAAGCGGCCCTCGGCGAAAAGCTGGTGGTTCTTGTCGGCCTCGGTATAGGTCGAGCCTTCGAACACCCCGGGGTTCGAGATGCAGATCTCGCCCACCTCGTCCACCGCACATTCGCGGAACCCGATGGCACCCTGGCTGGTCAGGATGCGGACATGGGTATAGGGGAAGGGCAGGCCGACCGAGCCGATCTTCTTCACCCCGTCCGGCGGGTTGATCGAGACAAGGCAGGTGGCTTCGGTCAGCCCGTAGCCCTCGACGATCTCGATCCCGGTCTCCTTCTTGAAACGGTTGTACAGCTCGATCGGCAGGGGGGAAGAGCCCGAGAAGGCATTCTTGAGGCTGGAGATATCGGCATTGACCGGGCGCTGCATCAGCGCGGCAAGGGCGGTCGGCACAGTGATCATGTAGGTCACGCGGTAGCGTTCGATCAGCTTCCAGAAGTTGTCGAACACCCCCTCGCCGCGATAGCCCTGCGGGGTCGGGAACACCACATGTGCGCCCGATCCGATCATCGACATCAGGATCGGATAGCAGGCGAAGACGTGGAAGAGCGGCAGGGGGCACATGACCACATCGGTCGGCTTGAACAACAGGTTCGCGCCCAGCCAGCCGTTATAGATCATGCCCGAGACCTTGTGCTGCGCAACCTTGGGCATCCCGGTGGTCCCGCCGGTGTGGAAATAGGCGGCGACCCGGTCGTGGTGACTGTCCTTGAAGGTCAGGCTGTCGGCGGGCATCCTGGCCAGTTCGGCGCGGAAGTCCTTGATGTTCGCGGTGTGCTGCGGCGGGTTCTTCGGTCGGACCCAGGGAACAATCACCTTCTTAAGCCCTGAAAGATAGGGAACGAGATCGACTTCCAGCACCGTCTTCACGTTGGGCGCGAACTGGACTGCCTCACTTACCTTCTGCGGCAGGTCGGTCTTGGGGAAGGCCTTGAGCGTGACCACGACCCTGGCATTGGTCTCGCGCAGGATGGCGCTGATCTTCTCGGGCTCCAAGAGCGGGTTGATCGGGTTCACGATCCCGGCCACGGCCCCGCCCAGAAGGGTGATCGCCGTCTCCATCGCGTTCGGCAGGACGAAGGCGACCACGTCCTTCTCGCCCACGCCAAGGCTGCGGAACAGGTTGGCGGCCTGGGTCACCTGCGCGTGCAACTCTGCCCAGGTCAGGGTGACCTTCTTCGTCTGAGGCCCGGACAGCAGTTGATAGCTGATCGCCGGACGGCTGCCATGCGCCTCTTTCGCGCGACTGAGGTATTCGTACATCGACCGGGCCTGGCCGCGGTCGGCCCAGGGTTTCTCGGCCTCGATGGCTTTCAGGTCCGCGAGAGACGCGAAGTTGGTCATGGTTCCTCCCCTGTGCTGCCCGCTGTATCCGCAGGCTTCAGGGCAGGATGCGGGGCCCGCGCCTGTTTGTGAAGTCGCTTTGTCCCGACCTTGCGCGACGGGACGCGACGTCAGACCGCGCCGTCGGTGAACTGCAGCCGCGCAAGGCGGGCGTAAAGCCCATCTTCGGAGACCAGCTGGTCATGCGTGCCCTGCGCGACGATGCGGCCCTGGTCGAAGACGACGATCCGGTCGGCGCGCTTGACCGTCGCCAGGCGGTGCGCGACGACAAGAGTCGTCCGCCCCTCGGCCAGCTTCTCGACGGCGGCCTGGACCAGACGCTCGCTTTCCGCGTCCAGCGCGCTGGTCGCCTCGTCCAGCAGCAGGATCGGCGCGTCGCGGAGGATGGCGCGGGCAATGGCCACGCGCTGCTTCTGACCGCCGGAAAGCATCACCCCGCGCTCGCCCAGATAGCTGTCATAGCCCTGCGGCAGCGCGGTCAGGAAGTCATGCGCCGCGGCGGCCTTGGCGGCGGCCTCGACCTCGGCATCCGTCGCGCCGGGGCGGCCGAAGCGGATGTTCTCGCGCGCCGAGGTGGCGAAGATCACCGGGTCCTGCGGCACCAGCGCGATATGCTGGCGGAAGTCGGCGCGTGCCATGTGCGGCAGGGCCACTCCGTCCAGCGTGATCTGGCCCGACTGCGGGTCATAGAAGCGCATCAGCAGTTGCAGGATCGTTGTCTTCCCCGCGCCCGAGGGGCCGACCAGGGCCACCGTCTCGCCTGGGCGGACATGCAGCGAGACCCCGTTCAGCGCGCTGGTCTCGGGCCGGGCAGGATAGCGGAAGGTCACGTCGTCAAAGGCGATCTCGCCGCGCACCGGGCGGGGCAGGGCGCGCGGGGAAGCGGGGTCCTGCACACTGTCCTCGGTGTTCAGCAGTTCGACCAGCCGCTCGGTCGCCCCGGCTGCGCGCTGCAATTCGCCCCAGATTTCCGACAGGGCCCCAACGGCCCCCGCAACCATGACGGCATAGATCACGAACTGGATCAGCTCGCCCACGCTCATCACCTCGGCGCGGACGTCGCGCGCGCCGATCCAGAGGACGCCAACGATGCCGGCGAAGGTCAGGAAGATCACGATGACCGTCATCACCGCCCGCGTGCGGATCCGGGCCTTGGCGCTGTCGAAGCTCTTCTCCGTCACCTGGCCAAAGGCCGCGCGGGTTGGCCCCTCATGGGTGAAGGCCTGCACCGTCTGGACCGAGGACAGCGCCTCGGACGCGGCGCCCGAGGAATTGGCGATCCAGTCCTGGTTTTCGCGCGACAGGCGGCGCAGCTTGCGGCCAAGGACGATGATCGGCACCACGATCGCCGGGACGACCAGCAGCACCAGCCCGGTCAGCTTGGCCGAGGTCAGCATCAGCAGCACCAGCCCGCCCAGCAGGATCAGCACGTTGCGCAGCGCGACCGAGACCGACGAGCCGATCACCGACAGGATCAGCGTGGTGTCGGTGGTGATCCGGCTAAGGACCTCGCCGGTCAGGATCCGCTCGAAGAACGCGGGCGACATGCTCAGGACGCGGTCGAACAGCGCCCGGCGGATATCGGCCACCACCCGCTCGCCCAGCCGGGTCACAAGGTAGTAGCGCAGCCCCGTGCCCAGGGCGAGAAGGCCCGCGATGACCAGCGCCGCGCCGAAATACTGGTCCAGAAGCGCGGCATCGCTGTCGTTGAACCCGTCCACCACCCGGCGTACGGCAAGGGGCAGGATCAGGCTGATCGTCGCCGTCAGGATCAGCGCGACCAGCGCCAGAAGGGCCAGCCCGGAATAGGGCCGCACGAAGGGCGCAAGGCCGCGCAGCGCGCCCACGCGTTTCGACTTCGGCCGTTCCTCGACCACCGAGCTGTCCGCCATACGTCCGCCTCTTCCGTTCCCAGCTTTCCCACTTAATCCGCATGGCGAAAGGCCACAAGCGCCGCCGCCCTTTCCAAGCCCGCCGCCCCATGCCACCTTGCGCGCCATGACGACGCAGCATTTCCTGGCCGAAGACGGCGCCCGCCTGGCCTATCGCGATGAGGGAGAGGGGGTTCCCCTCCTCTGCCTGGCCGGCCTGACCCGGTCGATGGCCGATTTCGACTATCTGATCCCGCACCTGCCGCCCCTGCGGCTGATCCGCATGGACTATCGCGGCCGGGGCGGCAGCGACTGGACCGGCGCCGCCACCTATACGGTCGAGCAGGAGGGGCGCGATGCCCTGCGCCTCCTCGACCATCTGGGGGTGGAGAAGGCCGCGATCCTTGGCACGTCGCGCGGGGGGCTGATCGGCATGGTCCTGGGCGCGGTGGCGCGCGACCGGGTGATGGGGCTGATCCTGAACGATGTCGGGCCCGAAATCGCCCGGCCCGGCCTGCACCGCATCTTTGACTATGTCGGTCGCAACCCGGCGGGCAAGACGTACCAGGGTTTCGCCGAGCTTCTCTCCCGGTCCCCGGGGTTCGCTGGCGTCCCGATGGCGCGTTGGCTGGAGGAGGCGCGCAAACATGCGGTCGAGACGCCCGAGGGACTGCGCATCCCCTATGACCCCGCCTTGCGCGACAGCTTCCTTGCGGCGTTCGATGGTCCGCCGGTGGACCTCTGGCCCCTGTTCGACGCGCTTCCGGGGCTGCCGCTGGCACTGATCCGGGGCGCGAATTCCGACCTGCTGACGCCCGAGACCGTGGCAAAGATGCGCGCCCGCCGACCGGATATGGCTTTCGCCGAGGTCCCAGACCGTGCCCATATCCCCTTTCTTGACGAACCCGAGGCCGTGGCCCTGATCCGCAGCTTCCTGGCAGGACTGACATGAACCTGACGATGATCGAGGCCGCCGCCGCGCGGATGGCCGGCCATATCCGCCGCACGCCGCTGCTGAACGCCCCGCTTCTTGACAAGGCCGTCGGGCGGCGCGTCTTCGTCAAGGCCGAGTGCCTGCAACTTACCGGCAGCTTCAAGGCGCGGGGGGGCTGGTCCGCCGTTTCGGCCCTGACCCCCGAGGCGCGCGCAAGGGGCGTGATCGCCTATTCCTCGGGCAACCATGCGCAGGGCGTCGCCTATGCCGCCGCCGCCCATGGTGCTCCATGCGTGATCCTCATGCCCGCCGACGCACCGAAGGTGAAGATCGCCAATACCCGAGCTTACGGGGCCGAGGTCGTGCTGTATGACCGCGCGACCGAGGACCGCGATGCGATCGGGGCTCGCCTCGCCTCCGACCGGGGCCTGACGCTGGTCAAGCCCTTCGATGACCCCCTGGTCATCGCGGGGCAGGGCAGCGTCGGCCTGGAACTGGCCGAGCAGGCGGACGAGGCCGGGGTCGCGCAGGCCCCGGTCTTTCTGTGCTGCGGTGGCGGCGGCCTGGCCTCGGGCATCGCGCTGGCGCTGGAAGCCCGCGCCCCCGGCCTTGTGGTCCGCACGGTGGAGCCGCAGGGCTTCGACGACATGGCGCGCTCGCTCACCTCTGGCCGCCGCGAGAAGAACCCCGCCACCACCGGCTCGATCTGCGACGCGATCCTGACGCCCAGCCCCGGTGAGCTGACATTCCCAATCCTGCAACGCCTTGCCGGGCCGGGGGCAGTGGTCACCGACGACCAGGCCCTTCAGGCCATGGCGCTGGCCTTCACCCATCTGCGCATCGTCCTTGAACCCGGCGGCGCCGTCGCCCTTGCCACCGCGCTGTTCGCCCCGGACCTCCCCGAGACCGTCATCGCCGTTGCCACCGGCGGCAATGTCGATCCCGCGACCTTCGCCCGGGCGCTGGAGCGGTTTGCGTGACCCTCGTCTGGCTGGAAGACCTGCGCCTGAATGCAACGCTGACCGGCCCGTCAGAGGCGCCGCCGCTGGTGCTGATCCATGGCATGGGCCAGGACCTGCGGCTCTGGGATGCGCTGCAGCTTCCGACCCGGACCCTGCGGCTCGACCTGCGCGGCCACGGCGGCTCGGACACGCCGCAGCCGCCCTATGCGCTGGGCACGCTGATCCGCGACGTGGAGCGCCTGATGACCCATTTCGCCCTGAAGGACGCCGTGGTCCTTGGCGTCGGGGAAGGGGGCCTTGTCGCCCAGGGCCTGGCCGTCAAGCGCCTCGACCTCGTCCGCGCCCTGGTCCTGACCGGCAGCGCCACGCGCTTCGCCAATCCCTCGGTCTGGGAGACGCGCCTCGCCCGGCTCAAGACCCAGGGGCCCGATCTTGATGCCGAATGTGCCGCCCTCCTTGGCCCGCGCTGGCAGACGTCCCCGGCACTGCAGCTGTTGCGGACCATGCTGACCGCGACTCGGCCCGAGGGCTGGCAGGGCCTTTCCGCCGCCACCGCCACCGCCGATCTCTACCAGACCACCGCAACCCTGACCCTGCCGACCCTGGTTCTTGCCGGGGGTGACGACCGCAAGACCCCGCCCGATCTGCAACGCGAACTGGCCGATCTGATTGCGGGCTCTACCTTCCAGCTTCTGCGCGGCGGATCGCACCTGTCCATGCTGACCCATCCGCAGGCCTTCACCCAGGCCCTGACCGATTTTCTGACCCGGATCGCCCATGTCTGAGCTTCTTCTGATCCATGGCACCTGCCACGGCGCCTGGTGTTTCGACCGCCTGCTCCCCGAACTCGCGGCCCGTGGCATCCCCGCCCGCGCCATCGACCTGCCCGGCCGTGACGGCAGACCCACGACGCTGGAGGACTATGCGCAGGCCATCCTCGATGCGGCCTCGCCTGATTCGATCCTCGTCGGCCATTCCGCCGGCGGCTACGCCATCACCGCCGCGGCCGAGGCCGAGCCCAGCCGGTTCAAGGGCCTGATCTACCTGTGCGCCTATCTCCCTGCGGCAGGGCAAAGCCTCGCCGACATGCGCCGCGCCGGGCCGTCGCAACCGCTGATGCCCGCGATCCGCCTGGCCGAGGACAAGGGCAGCTTCACCATCGACCCCGCCCTTGCGCCTGGCGCCTTCTACCAGGACTGCCCGCCCGACCTTGCCGCCTGGGCCACCGCGCAGCTCTGCCCGCAACCCCTGACCCCGCAGCAAACTCCGCTCTGGCCCAAGGCGGCCGAGACCCTGCCGCGCCACTACATCGTCTGCGAGAATGACCGGACCATCCCCCCGGACTACCAGCGCCAGATGGCCGCCCGTCTGCCCGAGGACTGCCGCCACGCGCTTCCCTCTGGTCATTCCCCCTTTCTCTCCATGCCCGACCGCCTCGCCGATCTGCTGGCCCGCCTGCGGCAAACCCTCTTGCCCTAGTCCGCCTGCGACACATTCGCGTCGCTTTCCTGCGGCCGCGCAGGCGGAACCGTCTCTAGCTTTCCTGTCGACGAATATCCCACGGGGGTGCGGCGGTGTGAAACCACCGCTTCTCCGGCCAGTCAGGGGGCGCTGCCGATGAAACTCAAGGACCTCGAAATCTTCGTCGTCGCCCCTCCGTTCCCCGGCTGGGGCGGGCGTTACTGGATCTTCCCGAAGCTCACCACCGACACTGGCATCGTCGGTTACGGCGAATGTTACGCCTCGACCGTCGGTCCCAAGGCGATGCGGGCGGTGATCGAGGATGTGTTCGAGCGCCACATGCAGGGCGAGAACCCGGAAAACATCGAGCTGATGTTCCGCCGCGCCTACAGTGCCGGCTTCACCCAGCGCCCCGATCCGACCGTCATGGGCGCCTTCGCGGGGCTGGAGATCGCCTGCTGGGACATTCTCGGCAAGGCCCGCAATCGCCCGGTCTACGCTCTCCTCGGCGGCAAGATGAACGACCGCATCCGCAGCTATACCTACCTTTACCCGGAACCCGGCAAGGAATCGGCCGAGTTCTGGGTCAACCCCGACGCCGCCGCCGAGGCCGCGCTGCGTTTCATGAGTCTGGGCTTCACGGCGGTCAAATTCGACCCCGCCGGCCCCTACACCATCCGGGGTGGGCATGAACCGGCGATGTCCGACATCACCCGCTCCATCGCCTTCTGCAAGGCGATCCGCGAAGCGGTGGGCGACCGCGTCGACCTTCTTTTCGGGACCCACGGCCAGTTCACCACCCCCGGCGCGATCCGCCTGGGCCGCGAGCTGGAACCGTACAACCCGCTCTGGTACGAGGAACCCATCCCCCCCGACAACCTGCTGGAATTCGCAGAGGTCGCCAGATCCGTCCGCGTCCCCCTCGCCACGGGCGAACGGCTGACCACCAAGGCGGAATTCGGCACCCTGCTGCGCGCGGGCGGTGTCAAGATCCTGCAACCCGCCCTTGGCCGCGTCGGCGGCATCTGGGAGGCGAAGAAGATCGCCGCGATGGCGGAAATCTTCAACGCCGAGATGGCCCCGCACCTTTACGCCGGCCCCGTCGAATGGGCCGCGAACGTGCATCTCTCGGCCTCGATCCCGAACCTCCTGATCGCCGAGACGATCGAGACCGGCGGCGCCTTCCACCAGAAGCTCATCCGCAACTCGATCAAGTGGGAGGACGGCTACATCCTGCCGCCCGAGGCCCCCGGCCTTGGCATCGACTTCGACGAGGACCTGGCCCGCGCCCATCCCTACACCGGCACCGCCCTGCACTTGCAGATGCAGGAGGCGCCCTGCGACTATCGCCATGGAAACCGCTTCGAGGGCGGCGCGCCCAGCACGAAGTGACGCTGGCTTCGCCTTCCGCGCGGCAAGGCGGGTCACCGGCCAAGGCTAAACGCCGGGGCAGCGGGACGGTCAGGATGGGGCGTCCGACATGGCGGCTTCGATCCGGCTTTCAAAGGCCAGGATCGTGTCGCGGCTGCGCTGATCCGGGGCCGCGTCCAATGCCAGATCGGCGACGATACGGACCGGCCGCCCGGCCAGCAGCACCACCCGATGCGCCAGCCGCGCGGCGTCGCCGGGATCGTGGCTGACAAGGACCGCCGTTGCCTTGTTGCGCGCGACCAGCCCGGCCACAAGGGCCTGCAACTCTCGCACCACCGCGCGGTCCAGCGAGACGAAGGGCTCATCCAGCAGCAGAAGGCGCGGGTTGACCAGCAGGGCGCGCGCCAGACCCAGCCGCCGTTGCATCCCGCCCGACAGCTGGCGCGGCCAATCCCCCTCCACACCGGCAAGCCCCACGGCTTCCAGCGCCTGGGTGATCGTGGCCGGGCTGGCCTCGGGGCTGACGAGCGACAGGTTCCGGGCGCAACTGGCCCAGGGCAACAGGCGCGCGTCCTGGAACACCAGACCCGGCCGCGGCGCCTCATGCGCAGGCAGGCCGTCGATCAGGGCATGGCCGTCGAACCCACGCTCGACCCCCGCCAGGATGCGGATCACCGTACTTTTCCCCACGCCCGAGGGGCCGATCAGAGCCAGGGTCTCGCCGGGGGCCACCTGAAGCCGGAAGTCCTGGAACAGCGCCCGGTTGCCAAAGCGCAAATGGTCGAGCGAGAGCTCTATCCCCGGTCCGCGCGCCATGCCAGGAGCCTCCTTTCCAGCGGTCCGATGACCAGATGCTCAAGCACCATGACGATGCAGACGAAGACGCTCGTATAGGCCAGGATCCCCTTGAGGTCGAAGAACTGGAAGAACAACGACACGCGGAAGCCCACGCCGGAGTCCGAGCCGATGACCTCGAAGACCAGCACGATCTTCCAGACCAGCGACAGGCCGGTGCGGCCGGCGGTCAAGAGATAAGGCACCAGTTGCGGGACCTGGATGTGCCAGAACCGATCCCGGCGCGACAGGCGGTAGGCGGCGGCAAATTCGTCGTAGGCCGGGTCGAAGGACAGGACCCCCTGCCGGATCTGGGTGATGACCAGCGGCGTCTTGTTCAGCACCACCGCCAGAACCAGGGCCGTGTCGGTCAGGCCCAGCCAGATGTAGCACAGGATGGCGATGACGATGGCGGGCAGGTTCATGCCCACCACCACCCAGTTCAGGAACAGCCGGTCCACCAGCCGCGAGCGCCCCAGAGCGAGGCCCGCCGCCGTGCCCAGAACCATAGCGATGGCAAAGCCGCAGGCCGCGCGGACCAGCGTGACGCCGAAATCCGCGAGCAGATGCCCATCCTGCACCAGAAGCAGGATATGCCCCGCCACCACCAGCGGAGAGGGCAGGAAGCGCGACTCCAGAACCATCGCGACCGCCTGCCACAGGGCAAGCAGCATCAGGAATGACAGGCCGCCCAGCCAGACCTCGGTCCCGTTGCGGACGGGTCGCCTCACAGCCGCTCTGCCCTTCTCACTTGCGATAGCCGGCCCAGAAGGTGCCATCGGCCAACCCCGCGCTCCCGCCCGTCAGCTCCGCGCCCCCGAATTTCGCCAGCAGCGCATAGGCCTCGGTCGCGGCCTGAATGTCGGCATCGGTGTAGCTGGTCACGATCCCCGCCCGATAGGCATCGCGCAGCGCGATGAACAGCGCATCGTCGTCGACATTCATTGCAGGGCGGATCTTCTCCCACAGGGCGTCATCGGTCAGCAGGGCAGCCTTGGTCTCGAACGAGGCGTTCAGGAAGTTCTCGATCGCTTCCGGCTCATCGGCCGCATAGGCCTCCGAGAAGACCCAGCCAAGCAGGGGCGGCGTTTTCGACACGCCCAGGTCCTGCATCATCTCTTGCACCGAGATCAGCTGCCTGGCCCCGGCAACCGCCGCGCGCGCGTTGAAATGCCAGAAGTTCAGGCTGGCATCGGCGCGACCGCCGGTCAGCTGCTCGTTTACCAGCGGCGGCGCGCCAAAGGTGGTCGCGGCGTCCTGGGTCAGGTCTCCGCCGGTCCTGGCGTTATAATAGGCCTGCAGGATCAGGTAACTCTTGTCCACCGGCCCTCCGGCGACGGCCAGGGTCGCGCCCTTGAGGTCAGCGACAGATGTGACCTTGCTCTCGGGCATGACCATCAGCCCGCCCACCGCCAGCGAATGGGGCACGATGGTGAAATCCGCGCCCTGATCGCGCTGTAGCGAGGCCCAGGTGAAGTCGGACAGGATCACGTCGACCTCGCCGGCCTGAAGCGACACCTGACCGCCCTTGCTGTCGGCCACATTGCGGATATTCAGCTTGATCTCGTGCTTCGCGTCCAGCTTCAACTCCTGCATCGCGGCGATTTCCCACGATGCGGTCCCACCCTCCTGCAGGGCAAGATCGACCTCGTTCGCGGCCTGTGCGAAAGCGGAAGGCACCAGCCAGACCCCCGAGAACGCCACAGCAAGGCCCAGACTTCTGATCCAGCCACGCATCTTGTCTCTCCCTCGCCCAGTCATGCCGTCGGGGCGCAGTTTCCCCGACGTCCCGTCTTCGGCCCAGCACGACGGGGATGCGCCTCCTGCCGATCCCGGCAGCGGGGCAAAGCCCCGGGACTGTAATGGGTTCCGGGCACAGCGTCGGCAATAGGTAAAACCTCTTCCAGGCCTTGCAAAGCACTGAGTTTCCCGGCGGCGCAGCTTCCCCGATCAGTCGCAAGGGGCGTCGGTCATGTCCGGCAGCCTCTGGCGAGTCTCCGGTTGGCGAAAGCCACATTGACCCGCAGGGCAGCGATCTGATCTGGTGGGCGAGGACTGCGGAAGAAGTCCGGGCCACACTCTGCGCTGGGATCCAGAATGACAGAGGCGCGGAAGGAAGGTATTTGACCATGCGGCTTGGTTTTCACGGCGCGGCCGGAGATGTGACCGGCTCTTGCCATCTGGTCGAGATCAACGGCCGCCGCATCCTGATCGATTGCGGGATGTTCCAGGGCGGGCGCGAACTGGACGAGGAGAACGCGCAGGATTTCGGATTCGATCCCCGGTCGATCGACCTGCTGCTGCTGACCCACGCGCATCTGGACCACTGCGGGCGCATCCCGCTTCTGGTCAAGCGCGGCTTTGTCGGCGAGATCATCTGCACCGGCGCAACGCGGGATCTGACCCGGCTGGTGCTTCTGGATTCGGCCCGGCTGCATCAAGAGGAAGCCCGGCGCAGGGCCCGGCATGGCATCCCGTCCCGACCGCTTTATGACACGCTGGACGTGGTGGACAGCCTGGACCGGTTTGGCCGAACCGCGACCTACGGCACCCGGATGGACCTGGGCGACGGGATCGTCGCAGAGTGGCATGAGGCCGGGCATATCCTTGGGTCGGCGAGCATCAGTCTCGCTCTCACCCGCCGTGGCAAGACGAAACGCATCCTGTTCTCGGGCGACATCGGGCCCCGGACCCGGCCGCTTCTGAACCCACCCGAACCGCCCTCGGGCATGGATGTCGTGGTGATGGAAAGCACTTATGGCGACCGCGATCACCGGCCGATGGAAAGTACCGTCACCGAGTTCCTGGCCGCGATCCGCCACACGCTGGGACGCGGCGGCAACGTCATCATCCCGACCTTTCGCTGGAACGGGCGCAGGAACTGCTGTTCGTCCTGCGCGAGGCCCGGGCGGCAGGCAGGCTGCCCGCCTCGCTGCCGGTGTTCCTGGATTCGCCCATGGCGATCTCGGCCACCCAGATCTATCGTCGGCATCCCGACGACCTGAAGCCAGGGCTTGCGGCCGAGCTGGCCCAGGGCCAAGACCCCTTTGCCTTGCCCGATCTGCATTTCGTCGAAGAGGCCTCCGAGTCCATGGCGCTGAACGCGATCCGCTCGGGGGCGGTGATCATCGCGGGGTCAGGCATGTGCACCGGCGGGCGCGTGCGCCATCACCTGCGGCACAACCTTGGCCATTCCGATTGCAGCGTCATCTTCGTGGGCTTCGCGGCGCAGGGAACGCTGGCCCGGATCATCATCGATGGGGCAAGGTCGGTGAAGCTCTTCGGCGACATGGTCCCCGTTCGCGCGCAGATTCACACGATCAACGGCTTCTCGGCTCATGCCGGACGGTCGGACCTGATCGACTGGCACGACCGCACCGGCAGCCCCGAGGTCAGCTTCCTTGTCCACGGCGAGGACAAGGCCCGCGCCGCGCTGGCAAAGGGGCTGAGCCCCGCACGCGTCGAACTGCCAACCCAGCACCAGCATTACGAAATCTGACACCCAGAGGCACGGGATGGAACCGAAGCACCGCACCAACCTGAGCTATTTCCTTTTCGCTTTCCTGATGCTCATGGGCTTTCAGGCCTGGCTGACCTGGCGCACGACCGCGGTGATCGACTACAGCCAGTTCCTGGCCTATCTCGACGAAGGCCGCATCGCCTCGGTCACCGTGACCGAGACCGAAATCTCGGGCCATTTCACCGAACCCCTGGACGGCAGGCCCGACTTCGTGACCACAAGGGTCGAACCCGGTTTCGCGGCGGAACTGGCCGCGAAGGGGGTCACCTTCGGCGGCGGGCATGACGAGACCTGGCCGACCACGCTTCTGTCCTGGGTCATGCCGACGCTTCTTTTCGTGGGCATCTGGGCGTTCTTCATCCGGCGCATCGCCGAACGGCAGGGCATGGGCGGGCTGGTGAACATCGGCAAGTCCAAGGCCAAGGTCTATGTCGAACGCGACACCGGCGTGACCTTCGACAACGTGGCCGGCGTCGACGAAGCCAAGGCCGAGCTGCAGGAGGTCGTCTCCTTCCTGAACGACCGCGACCGCTATGGCCGCCTGGGGGCCCGCATTCCCAAGGGCATCCTGTTGGTCGGTCCGCCCGGCACCGGCAAGACGCTGCTGGCCCGCGCCATCGCGGGCGAGGCGAAGGTTCCGTTCTTCTCGATCTCGGGGTCGGAATTCGTCGAGATGTTCGTGGGCGTCGGCGCGGCGCGGGTGCGCGATCTGTTCGAACAGGCCCGGCAGGCGGCGCCCTGCATCATCTTCATCGACGAGCTGGACGCGCTGGGCCGCGCCCGGACCGGGGTGTCCGGCTTTGGCGGCAACGACGAGAAGGAGCAGACGCTGAACCAGCTTCTTGCCGAGTTGGACGGGTTCGACCCCGCGGTGGGCATCGTGCTGCTGGCCGCCACCAACCGGCCCGAGATCCTGGACCCCGCGCTGCTGCGGGCGGGCCGCTTCGACCGGCAGTGGATCGCCCGGACAAGATCGGACGCGAGCAGATCCTTCGGGTCCACATGCGCAAGATCACGGCCGATCCCGACCTCCACCTGGACGAGATCGCGGGCCTGACCACCGGCTTCACCGGCGCGGACCTTGCCAATCTGGTGAACGAAGCAGCCATCGTCGCCACCCGTCGCGGGGCCGACCGCGTCTCGGCGGCCGATTTCACCGCGGCGGTCGAACGCATCGTCGCCGGGGCCGAACGCAAGACCCGGATCATGAACCCCGACGAGCGCGCCCGGGTGGCGCATCACGAGATGGGCCACGCGCTGGCCGCCGCCTCGCTGCCCGGCATGGACCCGGTGCAGAAGGTGACGATCATCCCGCGTTCGGTCGGTGCCCTGGGCTTCACCATGCAGCGCCCGACCGAGGACCGCTTCCTGATTACCCTCTCGGAACTGAAGGACCGCATGGTCGTCCTTATGGCGGGCCGCGCGGCCGAGGCGCTGGTTTTCGGCGAGGTCTCGACCGGGGCCTCGGACGACCTGGCCAAGGTGACTGACGTCGCGCGGGAATGTGTGACGCACGGCATGGCCGAGCCCATCGGCAACGTGGTCCTGGAGGACCAGAAGCTGCGCTTCCTGGGCGACAGCCCCCTGACCGGCCAGACCAGGGATTATTCCGAGGCAACCGCGCGCGAGATCGACCTTGCGGTGCGCGCCCTGGTGGCCGAGGCCTATGATCGGGCAAGGGCGATCCTGACTGCGCGGCGGGCCGATCTTGACGCGGGCGCGGCGCTGTTGCTGCAGTGCGAAAGCCTGACGCCCGAGGATTTTGCGCCCCTTCGCCGGGTGGAAAAGGGCACCGAGGGCTGAGCCGCCGCAAGCCTGGCGGTCCCGTCCCTTGGCCGATCGTCCCGGAATGGATCAAAGCCGCCATCCGGCTTCGCGCAGCCCAGCGACCGCTGAACCTGCGAAACCTCTGGTCCGGACCCTTGCCCGGGGTCAGCCCGCCATGATCATCCGCGCGGCGCGCTGCGATGCCTCGACGGCACCGGCCAGGTAACCGGGATTCTCCGGGCTTGCTTCGCTGCCCGCCAGGATCAGCCGCCCGGCCCAGTCCCCTGTCACCCACTCGCCCCGCCAGGGCGCAGGGTGGCCCCCGGCTGTGCTGTCGGCCGCCGTTGCCGTCCAGGGATCGGCCGCCCAGTCCATGACCAGCGTCGCGTGGGGTAAGGCGGCCTCTGGTCCGAAGAGACGTGTCAGTTGCTGGATCACCGCGCGGGTCAAGCTGTGCTGGCCGATGGCGGCGCGGTTCCTGGCCGGCACGCCGGAGAAACCGAACAGGGCCGCCTTGCCACTGGCCGTGGTGGCATCATGGATTTCGCCCAAGGGGCCGACCAGGCTCTGCGCCGTGCCGGAGAAGCCCGCCTCGCGCCAGAACGGGCGGTCGTAAAGCACAACGACCTTGGCATGTGGCGCCATCCAGGTCGCCGTGGCCTTCCACCGCGCAAGGTCCTGCGGCCAGGGCGCCGGGTGCAGCTGGATCCTTTCGGCCAACAGGCGCGGCGGCAGGGCCAGGACGACATGCCGCGCGTCCAGCGTCCGACCGCCTGCCGTCACCGTGACCCCCTCGGCTCCAAGCCGGAGGGCGGTGACGGGCGTGCCGAAATGCAGCGCCCCCTGCGGAAGGTCGCGCAACAGCGCACGGACAAGGGCCGCCGTCCCGCCGACAAGACGCATCGACTCCGGCTCTTGCCTCATGCCCGGAAATCGCTGCGGTCCTTCGCCCGCCTGGCGCTCAAAGACCATGTCGCCGCTGCTGTGCTGGGCAAAGCTGGGCAGAGCCAGCTCGGCCACCAGATCGGCGATCGCGGGCTGCATCTGCGGCCAGTACCAGGACGGGCCAAGGTCGAAGCCATCCTCGGCCGGCGCGCCCGACGCACCCACCGTCAGTATCCGTCCACCGGCCCGTTCCCGCGCCTCGAACAGCTGGAAGTCCACTCCGCCCCGGTGCAGCAGCCGCGCGGCGTTCAGGCCGGCAAGGCCTGCGCCTATGATGGCGACGGATGTGCTGGTCATCGCGGTCCCTTCGGATCAGGCTGGCATCGCCAGCACATCGGGGTGCTGCAGGGGCGCGTCCTTGATCCAGACCTCTGCCCCTTCGGCCCCGGCCGTTGCGGTCAGGTCATGGCCTGCGGGCAGCCGCCCCCAGCCCTGCGGCGGCAGGGTCGTCTGCCCGCCGACCGTGAGGCTGCCCGACAGGACCAGGAACTCCAGCCCAGCATGACCCGCTCTGCCCCGTCGTCGAACAGCAGGCGCGCCGCGGCGACACCCTGGCGCAGAGGCAAGGGATCGCCCTCGCCGGGTTGCCGGACGATCTGCGCACCGTCCCCCTGGCGGAACTGCCAGAGGCGGACAAAGATCTCGCAGCCCTCGGCCGCAGCCGGGCTGTGCGAGGTCCCCGGCGGATTGCGGAAATAGCTGCCCGCCGGATAGTCGCCATGCTCATCCTGAAAGGTCCCGGACAGGACCAGGATTTCCTCGCCCCCGGAATGGACATGTGGCGGAAAGGCGCTGCCCAAAGCATAGCGCACGATCGAGGTCGCCCGCGCCACCTCGGCCCCTTCACGATAAAGCATCCGGCGATCCACCCCGGCAGCGGGGCTTGGCACCCAGTCGAGCGCCGCCGCATCCAGCAGGACGGGTTTCGTCAGGTCCGCGTTGATCTTCATGGCAGGGGCCTCTCGGTATTGATATCCGCCTGATGGTCCTCAGCCGCGCCCATGCGGCTGCTCATGGTCCAGCACCGGGTTGATCGGGATGATCCGGTGCGGGTTAATCGTATCGTGGCTATAGTGATAATGGCGCACGATATGGTCGAACCAGACTGTCTCGGCCACGCCGGGCCATTGATACAGCTCGCGCGTGTAGGCCCAGAGGTTCGGATAGTCGATCAACCGCTTGCGGTTGCACTTGAAGTGCAGGTGATAGACCGGATCGAAGCGGATCAGCGTGGTGAAAAGCCGCCAGTCGGCCTCGGTCAGCCGCGCGCCCATCAGGTAGCGGTGGGTGTCCAGGTGGCTTTCCAGCCAGTCCAGCCCGGCGAAGACCTCCTGCACGGCCTCGTCATAGGCCGCTTGCGTGGTGGCAAAGCCCGCGCGGTAGACGCCATTGTTGATCGCCGGATAGATTCGCGCGTTCATCGCCTCGATCCCGTCGCGCAGGTCCACGGGCCAGTAGTCATCGCGGTTCCCCGTCAGGCCGTCGAAGGCCGCGTTGAACATCCTGATGATTTCCGAGGATTCGTTGCTGACGATCGTCTGGCGCGTCTTGTCCCACAGCACGGGCACGGTGACCCGCCCCGAAACATCAGGCAGCGCGCGAGTGTAGATATCGCGCAGATATGGCAGGCCGTAAAGCCGATCCCCGGTTGCGCCCGGGAAGTCGGAGGCGAAGGTCCAGCCATCCTCCAGCATGTCGGGGTGGACCACCGAAAGATCGATATGCGGTTCCAGACCCTTGAGCTTGCGGAAGATCAGCGCACGATGCGCCCAGGGGCAGGCGTAAGAGACATAAAGGTGATACCGCCCGCTTTCCGCCGGAAACCCGCCCTCGCCCGAAGGACCGGCACTGCCATCTGCGGTGATCCAGTTGCGAAAGCGCGAGGTGTCGCGCAGGAACCTGCCGCCGCTTGTGCTGGTGTCATACCAGGCACTGTCCCAGTTCCCCTCCACCAGCTTGCCCATGACCTACCCCTTCGCTGCGAGAAGGCTGAATGTGGACCTTCGACGTGCATCAACAAAGCCCGATCTGCGCACAGCTTCGGTGCATCAGCCCGTCGCACCTATCCGCCCGGCAGCGATCGTCGGAAGTCCGCCGACCATTCCGTCGCGCCGTCCAGCCCGATGCGAAGCAAGGTGAAACCAGGGAAAATTGGCGGGCCCAGAAGGACTCGAACCCTCAACCTCGGACTTAGAAGTCGGTGCGTTGTATCCCTTTCCAGCCCGCGCGTTCACCCTAAACAGTAGATTTTTCAGGCATTTGGAGCTACCTTCCCCCTAGGCTGCCCTAACCCGCCCGAACCGCTCCCGGTTCGTTCACGGTTCGCAGGCAGGTCGCCACACGGTTCGCAGAGGGAAATCGAGATGCCAGAGAGACTGACGGAGGCGCGGGTGAAGGCC
>JBKHWC010000022.1:0-39975 GCA_046569765.1 Alphaproteobacteria bacterium
CCCGGGATGCATCGCACCACCTCAAGCCATTGCGATTGATGAAGATTATGCCGCTCAGAACCCGCCGATCATCGACACGGGGCTTGCCGTGGCTCTTGGGAAAGAAGGGCTCGAGCCGCGCCATCTGCGCCTCGGTCAGCCAGAAAAGGTTGCTCATCAGTCAGTCTCCTTGCGGAGCCTGAATCATGCCGCAAGCAGATGATCAATGGGTTCTGACCCTAGGGTGGGCATCTTGCCCACCCTACCGTCGTCAGCCCTTCATCCCGTCCCAGAAGCCCTTGACCTTCGAGAAGAAGCTCGAGCTTTCGGGGTTGTTCTCCTCGCTCAGCTTCTCGAACTCGCGCAGCAGCTCGCGCTGGCGGCTGGTCAGGTTCACCGGAGTTTCCACTGCCAGTTCGATCACCATATCCCCGGTGTTCCCGCTGCGCAGCGCGGGCATCCCCTTCATTCGCAGCCGCATCTGCTTGCCGGTCTGTGCCCCTGCCGGAACCTTCACCCGGGCGCGGCCGCCGTCGATGGTTGGCACCTCAACTTCGCCACCCAAAGCGGCGGTCGGCATCGAAACCGGCACGCGGCAGAACAGATGCACCCCCTCGCGCTGGAAGATCGCGTGCTCCTTCACCTCGATGAAGATGTACAGATCGCCAGACGGCCCACCGCGCAATCCCGCCTCGCCCTCGCCGGCCAGCCGGATCCGCGTGCCCGTCTCCACCCCCTGCGGGATGTTGACGGACAGCGTCCGCTCTTTCTGGGTCCGGCCCTGGCCGCCACAGGTCCGGCACGGGTTCTTGATGATCTGCCCCATGCCGTTGCAGGCCGGGCAGGTCCGCTCGACCGTGAAGAAACCCTGCTGCGCCCGGACCTTCCCCATGCCCGAGCAGGTCGGGCAGGTCACGGGTTCCGCCCCACCTTCCGCGCCCGAGCCATGGCAGGTGTCGCAGGCGACCGAGGTCGGCACGTTGATCGTCTTTTGGACGCCGGTATAGGCCTCTTCCAGCGTCACCCGCAGGTTGTACCGCAGGTCCGAGCCGCGCTGCGCCCTGCTGCGCCCGCCGCCACCGCCACGCCCGCCCATGAAATCGCCGAACAGGTCCTCGAACACGTCCGAGAAGGCGCTGGCAAAGTCGCCCTGCTGTCCATAGCCGCCCGGACGCGGCCCGCCGCCCATCCCGCCCTCGAAGGCCGCATGGCCAAAGCGGTCATAAGCCGCCTTCTTCTGCTCGTCTTTCAGGCAGTCATAGGCCTCGTTCACTTCCTTGAACTGGGCCTCGGCCTGCGGGTTGTCCGAGTTGCGGTCGGGATGCAGCTCCTTCGCCTTCTGGCGATAGGCCTTCTTCAATTCCTCAGCCGAGGCGCCCTTCTTGACGCCCAGCACTTCGTAGTAATCGCGCTTTGCCACGGCAAAACCCCCAAGTCGAACCGGACGAGGGCGGCCCGTTGCCAGACCGCCCCCTCTTCCGATTCTCGCGGCTTACTTCCGCTTGTTGTTGCCCAGGTCCTCGAAGTCGGCGTCGACGATGTCATCGTCGTCCACCGGCCGCGGCTCTTCCTCGGCGCTGTTGCCTTCCGCCTGGCTGGCCTTGTAGATCGCCTCGCCCAGCTTCATCGCGGCTTCGGTCAGGTTCTGGATCGCACCCTTGATCTTGCCGGCATCCTCGCCCTTCAGCGCGTCTTCCAGCGGGCTCATCGCCAGCTCGATCGCCTCGACGGTCGAGGGGTCGACCTTGTCGCTGTGTTCCGACAGCGACTTGCGGGTCGAGTGCAACAGGCTTTCGCCCTGGTTCTTGGTCTCGACCAGCTCCTTGCGGGCCTTGTCGGCTTCGGCATTCGCTTCGGCGTCGCGGATCATCTTCTCGATGTCGTCATCCGACAGACCGCCCGAGGCCTGGATCGTGATCTGCTGCGCGCGACCCGTGCCCTTGTCCTTCGCCGAAACGGACACGATGCCGTTCGCGTCGATGTCGAAGGTCACCTCGATCTGCGGCACGCCACGCGGGGCCGGAGGGATCTGTTCCAGGTTGAACTGGCCCAGCATCTTGTTGTCCGCCGCCATCTCGCGCTCGCCCTGGAACACGCGGATCGTCACCGCGTTCTGGTTGTCCTCGGCGGTCGAGAAGACCTGGGATTTCTTGGTCGGGATCGTCGTGTTGCGGTCGATCAGGCGGGTGAACACGCCACCCAGCGTCTCGATCCCCAGCGACAGCGGCGTCACGTCCAGCAGAACCACGTCCTTGACGTCGCCCTGCAGCACGCCGGCCTGGATCGCGGCGCCCATCGCCACGACTTCGTCCGGGTTCACGCCCTTGTGGGGTTCCTTGCCGAAGAACTTGGTGACCTCTTCGATGACGCGCGGCATGCGGGTCATACCGCCGACCAGCACCACCTCGTCGATGTCATCCTTCGAGACACCAGCATCCTTCAGCGCGGCCATGCAAGGCTTGATCGACTTCTTGATCAGGTCCTCGACCAGGCTTTCCAGCTTCGACCGCGTCAGCTTGACCACCAGGTGCAGCGGCTGCCCGGTGTTCTTGTCCATCGAAATGAACGGCTGGTTGATCTCGGTCTGCTGGGACGACGACAGCTCGATCTTGGCCTTTTCCGAGGCCTCCTTCAGACGCTGCAGCGCCATCTTGTCCAGCGTCAGGTCAACGCCATGCTCTTTCTTGAACTCGTCCGCCAGGTACTGGACGATGCGCATGTCGAAGTCTTCGCCGCCCAGGAAGGTGTCGCCGTTCGTCGACTTCACCTCGAACAGGCCGTCGTCGATTTCCAGGATGGTGATGTCGAAGGTCCCGCCGCCAAGGTCGTAGACCGCGATGGTTTTCGAGTCCTTCTTGTCCAGGCCATAGGCCAGCGCGGCCGCGGTCGGTTCGTTGATGATGCGCAGCACCTCAAGACCCGCGATCTTGCCCGCGTCCTTGGTGGCCTGACGCTGGGCGTCGTTGAAATAGGCGGGAACCGTGATCACGGCCTGGGTGACGGATTCGCCCAGATAGCTTTCCGCCGTTTCCTTCATCTTCTGCAAGATGAAGGCCGAGACCTGGCTGGGCGAATACTTCTCACCACGCACCTGAACCCAGGCGTCGCCGTTGCCGCCGTCGACGATGGCATAGGGGACCAGCTTCTTGTCCTTTTCCACCTCGGCATCGCCCAGGCGGCGGCCGATCAGGCGTTTCACTGCGAAGACGGTGTTCGTGGGGTTGGTCACGGCTTGGCGCTTGGCGGGCTGGCCGACCAGGCGTTCGCTTTCCGTGAAGCCGACGATCGAAGGCGTGGTACGCGCGCCTTCCGAGTTCTCGATCACGCGGGGCTGCGAACCATCCATGATGGCAACGCAGGAGTTGGTGGTCCCGAGGTCGATACCGATGACTTTGGCCATGTGTTAATCCCTTTCGTTCAGGCGATTTTCCGACCCAGAGCCCGGAGACGTCGGCACACGGGGTCGGGTGTGTTTCGGCATGGGGCGCGCGCCCCGGCCGGACTTGGCGTATATAGGCAGAGCCGTTCGGCCCTGCAACGGTGGCGGCGGGGCTTCTGCGGCAAATTTGCAGCACGCCCGGTTCTGCGGGTCACTCTCCCTGTCGGTGATCCAGGGTGCAGCATCCCTCCAGCGTTTCGGACCCTTCGGCGCTGTCAAGGTACAGCCGGACGGACCAGCCGAATTCGCGATCAGACATGCCGTCGCTGCACTGCCCGCGAGTCACGACCAGGCTGTAGGTCACGCCCGCGGCATCCGAAAGCTCGGCCTGAAAGCCGTCCTCTCCCGGCCGTTCCGACACCAGCTCCAGGTCGGCGCGGTCTTCGCCCATGCGCTGGAACTCGTCCCCCCGCTGTAAAAGGCCGATGCTCCAGAACGGTTCGGTCCCCAGGCAGGACAGCGGTCGCGGGATCACCTGACCCTCCGGCACGTCCTGCCGCACCAGGTAGCGCAGGGCGACCCAGCCGTTCCCCTCGGGCATCCCGACGCGGCCCCAGCGCCCGTCCTCGGACAGGGAGAGGACCTCGACATTGGTCGTGTAAGGCCCCAGCGCGCCGATCCGGTCCGCGCTTGCCCGCGGCTCTGCCCGGATGTTCAGCATGTCGTCGGCGGAGACACCATCGACCCGGAACTGCGCCGGCAGGTCCTGCGCAAACAGCGGCCGCAGCGACAGCGCCAGAAGAAGAAATGCCAATCGGATCATCGCCGCTTGTTCCAGCTTGCCGACATGTGCTGCCGGGTGAAGAATTCCATCATCAACCCGATCATGACGCAGGTCATCGCGACGATGACCGGATAGTCGATCACGGTATAGCGCGGCGCATAGTTCAGGAAGATGAAGCCGCGCGATTGGTCGATGGTATGGAACAGCGGGTTCCAGTCGAACATCGCCCGGATCTTCGGCGGCGTGTTGTTGACCAGAAGCATCTTGCCAGAGGCGACCATGTTCAGCCGCGTCAGCAGCGTGGTCAGGATCGAAGCGAGTTCCGGCTGCCAGGGCCGGGCCGCCATCAGCACCATCCCGATTCCCACCCCGGTGAACCAGGACAGCAGGAACATCCCCAGCATCCCCACCGGCTCGTCTATGGTGATCGGGTTGAAGACGGAGTGGTAGACGAACAGGATTACCGCCGCCGCCAGCGTCTGTTGGTACAGCGTCGACAACGCTGCCCCGCAGATGGAAATGATCGGGTTCATCGGCCCGTGCATCATCATCGGCGAGGTCGGTCCCTCGGCATTGCTGACGGCGCTGATCGCCTTGACATGCGTCATGAACATGAAGACGCCCGACATGACGTACAGCATGAAATCGCCACGCACTGCGAGCCGGCGCATCCCCAGTACTTCGAACATGAAGTACATCACCAGGACCATGATCAGCGACTGGATGATGCTCATCACCAGGCCCAGGACCGCGTTGCCGTTCGACTTGCGCAGGTTGCGCACGGCGGCATGGAAGATCAGCTCAAGGGTTTCAAACCCCTTGCTGAGCGGTGATCCCGATATGGGGCGGTGGCGGAACATCCAGGGTCCTTCATCCTCTCGGGCAAGAAATGGCAGGGAAACCTTGCCGTTCCGTTACCCGCGAAGGATAAGGACGCCGACCGCACAGTCAATCGCGCAGGAGAGGCCATGGATTTCGACACGCTCGTTTCGCTCATGCGGCGGCTGGCCCTGGCAGGGGGCGAGGCGATCATGCAGGTCTACCATGGCCCCGATTTCGAGGTCCGTGCCAAGGGCGATGCCTCTCCGGTGACCGAGGCGGACGAGGCGGCGGATGCCGTGATCTCGGCCGGCCTGCGCGCGGCCTTCCCCGACGTGCCGCTGATCACCGAGGAGCAATCCGCGTCCCATGCCCTGACGGCCAGCACCTTCTTCATCGTCGATCCCCTGGACGGTACCAAGGAATTCGTCCAGCGCCGCGGCGATTTCACTGTGAACATCGCCTATGTCCAGGACGGCATCCCGACGCACGGCGTCGTCTACGCCCCGGCCAAGGGCCGTCTCTTCTACACCCGCGCCGACGGCACCGCGGTCGAGGAAACCGGCCCCTTCGGCCCAACCCCCGGCGCGCTGACCCCGCTCAAGGTCTCCACCCCCGACAACGCTGCGCTGATGGTCGTCGCCTCGAAATCCCACCGCGATCAGGCGACGGACGACTACATTTCGCGCTACGCGGTCCGCGACATGACCTCGGCGGGATCGAGCCTGAAGTTCTGCCTGGTGGCGACCGGCGAGGCCGACCTCTACCCGCGCCTGGGCCGCACGATGGAATGGGACACCGCCGCCGGGGACGCCGTCCTGCGTGGCGCGGGCGGGCAGGTGGTGCGATTTGACGACCACCAGCCGCTGACCTACGGCAAGCCCGGCTGGGACAACCCCTTCTTCATCGCCTTCGCCCCGGGCGTGGTGCTGAAATGAGGACCCTCATCGCCATCCCCGCCCGCTATGCCTCGACCCGCTACCCGGGCAAGCCGCTGGTCGCCCTGCGCGGCCCGGATGGCGAAAAGACCCTGATTCGCCGTAGTTGGGAGGCCGCGATCGCCGTCCAGGGCATCGACCGCGTCGTCGTCGCCACCGATGACGACCGCATCGCCGACCACGCCCGCGCCTTCGGGGCCGAGGTGGTGATGACCTCGGACCAAGCCCGCAACGGTACCGAGCGCTGCGCCGAGGTGGCCGCGAAACTCCCGGGCTACGACGTCATCGTGAACCTCCAGGGCGATGCCCCCCTCACCCCTGCCTGGTTTGTCGAGGACCTTGTCGCGGGCCTTGCGAACGCCCCCCAGGCCGACATCGCCACCCCCGTGTTGCGCTGCACCGGGCGCATGGTCCAGGGCTTTCTTGACGACCGCCGCGCCGGGCGGGTCGGCGGCACCACCGCCGTCTTCGGTGCGGGGGGGCGCGGGCTGTATTTCTCCAAGGAAGTCATTCCCTACACCGGCTGTGCCTACGGCCCCGACGAACCGACGCCGGTCTTCCACCATGTCGGCGTCTACGCCTACCGCCCCGCCGCGCTGGCTTCCTATCCGGCCTGGCCCCTTGGCCCGCTTGAGGCGCTGGAGGGCCTGGAACAGCTCCGCTTCCTGGAAAACGGCCGCCACGTCCTTTGCGTCGAAGTCCAGGCACGCGGGCGCGAATTCTGGGAGCTTAACAACCCCACGGACGTCCCGGTGATCGAGGCGATGCTGAACAAGACAGCGGATCGGCGCTGAATTTACCTTCCTTCGCTTGATTGTTCAGGGCGCGTGAATTTTTCGCGTGCATCACAGGAATGTCAAAGGCAGACTGCAATAATGCCGCGCGGCTGCCTGGATAAGGTCAGATTCCGACGCGATCAGGGTCGGCGACGATCCGATAGTAAGTAAGTGGGACGTGGGATGAAGACGAAGAAGATCACCAAGGCCGTTTTTCCGGTGGCCGGTCTTGGAACGCGCTTCCTGCCCGCAACGAAGTCGATCCCGAAAGAGATCATGACTCTCGTCGACCGCCCGCTGATCCAGTACGCGATCGACGAGGCGCGCGCCGCCGGGATCAAGGAATTCATCTTCGTCACCGCGCGCGGCAAGTCGGCGCTTGAGGATTACTTCGACCACGCGCCCGAACTGGAATCCGAACTTCGCAAGAAGGGCAAGACCGACCTGCTGGAGATCCTGAAGGACACCAACATGGATTCGGGCGCCATCGCCTATGTCCGGCAGAACCGGGCGATGGGCTTGGGCCATGCCGTCTGGTGCGCCCGCCGCCTGATCGGGGACGAACCCTTTGCCGTCCTTCTGCCCGACGACGTGATTGCCGCCAAAACCCCCTGCCTGCAACAGATGGTCGAGGCCCATGCCGAAACCGGCGGCTGCATGGTCGCCGCGATGGAGGTCGCGCCCGAACGCACCTCGTCTTACGGCGTGCTGGACATCGGCAAGGACATGGGCTCGATCGTCCGGGTCAAGGGCATGGTGGAAAAGCCCAAGCCCCAGGATGCGCCCTCCAACCTTGCCGTGATCGGCCGCTATATCCTGACGCCCAAGGTCCTGACCAATCTGAACCGAATGAAACAGGGCGCCGGGGGCGAGATCCAGTTGACCGATGCGATTGCCGAGGAGGCGGGCTCCAAGTCCGGCGTCCACGGGTTGCGCTTCCGGGGCCAGCGGTACGATTGCGGCTCGAAGATCGGTTTCCTGCAGGCCACCGTCGCCTTCGGCCTCTCCCGCCCCGACCTCGGGGATGAGTTCGCGACCTTCCTGCACGAGCTCATGGCCATGCAGAAGGCCGCGCAATAGGCTTGTCTGCCCTGCCCAATGCCTGGCCGATCGGCGCGCTGCCCGACCCTAAGGTCAGTCTGGGCGCGCTCTGGCAGGCTTACCGCCTGCGCAACCGCCGCCGGTTGCTGCTGGCCCGGGCCATCCACCGCCGCCGCCAGCTGACTCCGCTGGCCGACCGCACCGCCGCGATCCGGCGCGGCGATATCCTGGGGTTCCTCTGTGTGCGCAACGAAGCGCAGCGGCTGCCCTTCGTACTGGACCATCACCGCCGCCTGGGCGTGCGTCACTTCCTTGTCGTGGACAATGCCAGCACCGACGGCACGGCGGCCTTGCTGCGCGACCAGCCGGACGTGTCGCTTTGGCAGACCGGGGCCAGCTACAAGGCCTCGCGCTTCGGGATGGATTGGCTGACCTGGCTGCTGATGCGCCACGGCCATGGCCATTGGTGCCTGACGCTGGATGCGGACGAGATCCTGGTCTACCCGCATTGGCAGACCCGCCCCTTGCCCGCGCTGACCGACTGGCTGGACGGCCAAGGCCAGCCCTGCCTTGGCGCGCTGACGGTGGACCTTTACCCCGAAGGCCCGGTCTCGCAGGCCAGCTACGCGCCGGGGCAGGACCCGGTGCAGGTCCTGCAATGGTTCGACGCCGGGAACTACCAGGTCCAGGTCCAGCCCCGGATGCGCAACCTCTGGATCCAGGGCGGCGCCCGTGCCCGCGCTTTCTTCGCCCAGACCCCGCGCCGGGCGCCTACGCTGAACAAGATCCCGCTGGTGCGCTGGCACTGGCGCCATGCCTATGTGAACTCCACCCACGCCCTGTTGCCGCCGCGCCTGAACCAGGTCTACGCCACTGATGGAGGAGAGCTGACCACCGGGGTCCTCCTCCACACCAAGTTCCTGCCCGGCATCGTCGAACGCTCGGCCGAGGAAAAGTCCCGGGGCGAACATTTCGCCGATGGCGCGCAATATGCCAGCTATTACGACCACTTGACCCGGGACCCGGTGCTACATAGCTCCACCTCGACCCGCTACACCGGCTGGCGCCAGCTCGAGGCTCTGGGCCTCATGTCGCGTGGGGGCTGGGTATGACCGTGACGCCATGCGCCTGACTTCGATCTATCGCCTTCGCCTGCGCCGCAAGCGCCTGCTCTGGCGGGCCTTCCGCAAGAGGCGGCAGCTTTCCCCCGTGACGCAGCGGATGCAGGGCCTGCGGCGGCAACCGATCCTGCTGTTTTCCACCATGCGGAACGAACGTGTGCGCCTGCCCTATTTCCTGGACTACTACCGGAAACTGGGCGTCGATCACTTCCTGGTGGTCGACAACGGCTCGACCGACGGCACGCGCGACTATCTGGCCGACCAGCCCGACGTGTCCCTGTGGGAGACCGGGGCCGGCTACAAGCAGTCGCGCTTCGGGATGGACTGGATCATGCACCTTCTGCGCCGCTACGGCAGCGGGAACTGGTGCCTGACCGTCGACGTGGACGAATTCCTCGTCTACCCCTTCTGCGAGACGCGCCCCCTCCGCGCGCTGACCGACTGGCTGGACAGCGCGGGGACACGGACCTTCTCGGCCATGCTGCTGGACATGTATCCCAAGGGCGCGATGCACGAACAGCCCTACCGCGAGGGGCAGAATCCCTTTGAAATCGCGCAGTATTTCGACAGCGGCAATTACACGATCAGCCGCAGCTGGCCGTTGCTGAACCTCTGGGTCCAGGGTGGCCCGCGCGCGCGCCTGTTCTTCGCTGACGACCCTTACCGCGCGCCTGCGCTGAACAAGATCCCGCTGGTCAAGTGGCACCGCTCTTACGCCTATGTTTCCTCGACCCACATGCTTCTGCCGCGCGGCCTGAACCTGACCTACGAAGACTCTGGCGGAGAAAAGATCTCTGGTTGCCTGCTGCACGCCAAGTTTCTCGACACCTTCGCCGCCAAGGCTGCGGAAGAGATGAGCCGCGGCCAGCATTATGCCGAAAGCCACGAATACCGCGCCTATCAGGAGGGGCTCAGCCGCGAGCGTGATCTGTGGTGCAATCGCAGTGAGAAGTATATCAACTGGCGTCAGCTTGAAATCCTGGGGCTGATGTCGAAAGGAAGCTGGGCGTGAGCTTCGGCGTCGTCATGCTGTGCCACACCGCGCTGGACCGCGCCGCCCAGGTCGCGCGACACTGGGCGCAGAACGGCTGCCCCGTCGTCATCCACCTTGATCGCCGCGTCCCCGAGCCCGACCGCAACGCCCTTGCCGCCGCGCTCTCCGACCTGCCGCAGGTCCGTTTCTCGGCCCGCATTGCCTGCGAATGGGGCACCTTCAGCCTGGTCCAGGCCACCAACCTTGCCGCCACGCTCCTCCTCGACGCCTTCCCGGAGGTCACCCACGTCCTCCTCGCCTCGGGCGCCTGCCTGCCGATCCGCCCCGTGGCCGAGCTTCAGGCCCATCTCGCCGCCCATCCCGACACCGACTTCATCGAAAGCGTCACCACCGCCGATGTCGGCTGGACCGTGGGCGGCCTGAACAAGGAACGCTTCACCCTCCGCTTCCCCTTTTCCTGGAAGAAACAGCGTCGGCTCTTCGATGGCTACGTCCGGCTGCAGCGCAAGATCGGCTTTCAGCGCCGGATCCCTGACGGCCTTGTCCCCCACCTTGGCAGCCAATGGTGGTGCCTGACCCGCCGCTCGCTTCTTGCGATCCTGAACCACCCCGACCGGCCGCGCCATGACCGCTATTTCCGCCGCGTCTGGATCCCCGACGAAAGCTATTTCCAGACAATCGTCCGCCAGGTTTCCTCCCGCGTCGAAAGCCGCTCGCTCACGCTCTGCAAGTTCGACTTCCAGGGCCGCCCCCACGTCTTCTACGACGACCACCTCCACCTCCTCCGCCAGTCCGAGGCTTTCGTCGCCCGCAAGATCTGGCCCCAGGCCGACCTGCTGTACCGCACCTTCCTTGGCAACGACCCCGCGCCCGCGCGCACGCCGAACCCGGCCAAGATCAACCGCCTCTTCGCCAAGGCGGTCGAGCGTCGGGTCAAGGGCCGCCCAGGCCTGTTCAGCCAAAGCCGTTTCCCCAGCCGCGCGCGTGGCGGGAACCGCGCAGCCGCGCCCTATGGCCTGTTCCAGGGCTTTGACGGGCTGTTCCAGGACTTCCGCCCCTGGCTCGCCCGCAATGCCGGGGTGCGGGTCCATGGCCATCTCTTCGCTCCCGACCGCGCCGAATTCGCTGACGGTGAGACCATCTTCAAAGGCGGGCTGACCGACACCGCCGCCCTGCGTGACTACAATCCGCGCAGCTTCCTGACCAACCTGATCTGGAACACGCGCGGCGAAACCCAGTGCTTCCAGTTCGGCCCCGGCGACGTGCAGGACATCGCAAGTTTCATCGCCAGCGATCCAAACGCGCGCGTCTTCATCCTGTCCGGGGCTTTCGCCGTCCCGCTCTGGCGCTCGAACCGCCCCTTCCCCGAAATCCGGGCCGAGGCTGCCCGCCTCCAGAAGATCGAGGCCGAACTGATCGCCCGCTTCGACCATCCCGACAGCAAGGCGCAGGCCCGGATCTGGAGCCTCGCCGAACTGGTCGACAACCCGGCCGAGCCCTTGCTACAGCTCCTGGATGATCTGAACCCGCGCGGCCAGCACCGTCCGACCGAAATGCCGCGTCTGGTGCCGCTGGCGGGGTTCGGCACTTTCCTGCAGGATCTGCGGAACCAGGGGATGCACCCGGTCCTGATGGGCGATTTCCCGGCCGATTTCGACGATGCCGCGCAGAAGGCCAGCTGAACCCATGCCCGCCCGCTTCACCAGCTTTGTCATCCTCGCCGGAATGCGCACCGGCTCGAACTTCCTGGAAGCGAACCTGAACGCACTGCCCGGCGTCCTCAGCCATGGCGAGGTGTTCAACCCGCATTTCATCGGCAAGAAGGACGTGACCGAGCTGTTCGGGATCACGCTGGAAGCGCGCGAGGCCAATCCCAAGCCGCTTCTCCGCAAGCTGCGGACCGAAACTCCGGGCCTCTCCGGTTTCCGCTTCTTCCACGACCACGACCCCCGCGTGCTGGAGATCGTCCTTGCCGACCCAGCCTGCGCCAAGATCCTGCTGACCCGGAACCCGGTCGACAGCTATGTCAGCTGGCAGATCGCCCGCGCGACTGGCCAGTGGAAGCTGACCGATGCCAAGCGCCTGAAATCCGCGAAGGCCCGGTTCGACGAGGACAGTTTCCGCGACCATCTGGCCGCGGCGCAGGACTTCCAGCTTCAGGTTCTGCGTGCCCTGCAGACCTCGGGCCAGACCGCCTTTGTGCTGGATTACGAAGACCTTGCCTCGGTCGAGGTGCTGAATGGCCTTGCCGCCTTCCTTGGGGTCGAGGGGCGGTTGAAGGCGGTCGATGACACGCTGAAGAAGCAAAACCCGGAGCCGCTGGAAGACAAGCTGGAAAACCCCCAGGACCTTGCCGCCGCCGTGGCCAGGGCCGATCTTTTCGCCCTGGCCCGCAGCCCGGTGTTCGAACCCCGCCGTGCTGCCGCGATCCCGCATGTGGTCGCGGTGGACAGCGCGCCGCTCCTGTACTTCCCCGTCCGCTCCGGGCCGGAGGCTTTGGTTCGTGACTGGCTTTCCGGTCTGGGTGGCCTTGTCGAAGGCTTCGACCACCGCACCTTGCGGCAGTGGAAGCGCGACCATCCCGGCCACCGCGCCTTTACGGTGGTTCGCCATCCCCTGCTAAGGGCCCATGTCGCCTTTCGGGAAAAGATCGTCTCGGGCCAGTTGGCCGAGCATCGCCGCACCCTGATCCGCGCCTACAAAGCCCGCCTGCCCGACCCCGGCCAGCCCTTCCCCGATGCGCAGGCCGAGCGTGAGGCCTTTTTGGTCTTCCTGAACTATTGCCGCCTTGCGACTCTTGGTCAGACCGGCAATCGGGTGGATCCGAACTGGGCCAGCCAAAGCGCCGTGGTGCAGGGCTTTGCCGGGTTCCACCCGCTCGACCTTGTGCTGCGTGAGGAGCGCCTGCCCCAGGCGCTTGCCTTCCTTGCGGACGAGATCGGCGTTCAGGCGCCGCCTGCGCCTTTCCCCGATCCCGCCGAGCAGGCGCTGGATGCGATCTGGGACCCTGCGCTTGAGGACGCCGCCGAGGCCGCCTATGCGCGCGACTATACCGGCTTCGGCTTCACTCGCTGGCGCGGCTGACTAGCGCGCGACGATCTCGACCCGCCGGTTCAGCGCCCGCCCCGCGTCCGTTGCGTTCGACGCAACCGGGGCCAGCGGACCGACGCCCGCCGGAACCGCCCGGCCCGAGGCCACGTCGAACCGCGTTTCCAGCGCCGTGACCACCGCCTGCGCCCGTTCGCGCGACAATGTCAGGTTCGCCTCCAGCGTGCCCACGCTGTCGGTGTGGCCCACGACATAGACCTGCAACTCGGTCCGGTTCGTCAGCAGCTTCGCGATCTCGTCCAGCGCGGCGTCCGACTCGGGCAAAAGCGCGGCGCTGCCGAAATCGAAATAGATGTTGTCCAGCGCGATCCGGCCTTCGGCGTCGATCGCGGCGGCCATCGCCGCGGCGTCGGTCACCGCGACCTGCCCCGTCGCCATCGCATCGGCCTGCAGGATCTGCACATAATGGTTCCGCGACTCGACCCCGACCGAGACATGCACGACCGCCCCCTCGCGCGTCAGCGTCCCGGTCAGGTAACGCACATCGCTGCCGATCCCCAGGTTCATTCCGTTGCGCCCGCGCCAGCCGCCGTCGGCCTGGTTGCCGCAGTCGGTCCGGCTGACGCAGGTCCAGTCGACGACCAGCCCCTCGGCCTCCAGCGCCTGCCGATAGTTCTCCAGGATTTCCAGCGTCGATTTTCCGGCCGGGTTTTCATAGCGCCGCAGCGAGACGCGGCCCTCGAACGGCGCGGCGACCACTTTGCCGTCGGCAAGCCCGGTCACCCTTTGCGCCGTGCCGAACGCCTCTTCGACCCGGTCGCCCACACGTTCCTCGGACCCGAAGTAGGGCTCGACCTCCAGCATCTGCGCCCGCAGGGGCAGGGCGGTCAGGATCAGTAGGGCAAGGGCGCGAAGCAACATGGTTCTGTCCTTTCCTGGGCGAACAGACTGGTTAAGCCCATCTGAATCAGCGCAGCTAAGCGCTTGAAATCACTGACTCGGCCAGGCTGCCCGCGCGCGGACAGATCAGGCCGCCTGCGGCGCCCGTGCCTCGGTCAGGATCGCATACAGCTTGGCCGGATCACTGTTCGCCCGCAGCTTCGCCACGACCCCCTGATCCCGCATCGTCCGGCTGACCAGGGCCAGCGCCTTCAGATGGTCGACCCCCCCGTCCTTGGGGGCGAAGAGGCCGAAGATCAGATCGACTGGTTGCCTGTCGACGCTGTCATAGTCCAGCGGTTTCTCCAGCCGGACGAAGACCCCGACGATCCCCTTCAGATCCTCCAGCCGGGCATGGGGCAGGGCGATGCCATGCCCCACGCCGGTCGGACCCAGACTCTCCCGCTCCTGCAGGCCGTCGATCGCGACCGCGGCCTGCATCCCGTAGGCCTGTGCTGCGATCTCGCCCAGTTCCTGGAACAGACGCTTCTTCGAGGTGTACTGCCCCACCACCCGAACGGCGGCTGGCACGAGTAGCTTGGAGAGTTCCATCGTCGGGCTTTGTTCCCGCGCCACGTCGGCGCCTTACCTGCTGTTGCGCGGGTCGATCCAGCCGATGTTCCCGTCATCTCGACGATACACGACGTTCACGCCCCCATGACCTTCGTTCCGAAAGACCAGCATGCGCTGCCCGGCAAGCTCCAGCTGCATCACGGCCTCGCCGACGGTGATCGAAGGGATCTTCGTCTCCATCTCGGCGATCACGACGGGCTGGAGCGTTTCGGGCTCCGCATCCTCACTCTCCTCGGACGCGGCGAGGATATACGAGGACGCCCCGCCGAATTCAACCGGCTCCGAACGATGGTTGTGATGGTTGCGGATCCGCCGCTTGTAGCGCCGCAGCTGCTTGTCCATCTTCTCGCGGCAGGATTCGAAGGCCGCATAGATCTCGGTCGCGTGGCCCTTGGCCTGAGCGGTCAGGCCGGTGGACAGGTGAATCGTCGCCTCGCAGACGAATTCGAACGCGGACCGCGAGAAAACCACGATGCATTCGGTGGGGCGCTGAGCGTATTTCTCGACCACCTCGCCCATTTCGGCCTTCACATGGGTCTGAAGAGCCTCACCGACGTCGATCTGTTTCCCACTGATCTGATAGCGCATGGCCTCTCCTTTCACATGCTTCCAGCGCGGTCGGGTCAGTCCGAACCGGCCGATCCCCTACACAAGAGATGGAAAGAACGTAGCGTCACGCAAGGACGGCCGACGAAAGACTTTGCGGCAGGACGGGTCCGAACAGAGGCGAATGACGCACGCATTACAGACATTTGGTGACAGCATCCCCCCGGTTGTCAACCGAGTCGATGCGGCCGTTCAAATGATGCGGAAGTTCTCGCCCAGATAGACACGGCGGACCGTTTCATCGCGGACGACTTCATCGGTCGTTCCCGACATCAGCACCTTGCCGTCGTGCAGGATATAGGCCCGGTCGACGATATCCAGCGTCTCGCGCACGTTGTGGTCGGTGATCAGAACCCCGATCCCCCGGCCTTTCAGGTCATGCACGAGGTGCCGGATCTCGCCCACCGCGATCGGGTCGACGCCTGCGAAGGGTTCGTCCAGCAGCAGATACTTCGGATCGGCCGCAAGACAGCGCGCAATCTCGACCCGCCGCCTCTCACCGCCCGAAAGCGCCAGCGCCGGGGTCCGGCGCAGGTGGGTGATCGAAAACTCGCTCAGAAGCTCTTCAAGCCGCTCGCGCCGCTTGTGGCGGTCGGGCTCGGCGATTTCCAGCACGGCAAGGATGTTGTCCTCGACCGAAAGACCGCGGAAGATCGAGACTTCCTGCGGCAGATACCCGATCCCCAGCCGGGCGCGGCGATACATCGGCAGGGCGGTCACGTCCTTGCCGTCGATCAGCACTTGCCCGCCCTCGGGCGTCACCAGCCCCGCGATCGAGTAGAAGCAGGTCGTCTTGCCCGAGCCGTTCGGCCCCAGCAGCGCCACCACTTCGCCCCGGTGCAGGTCAAGGTTCACGTCGCGGATCACCGGGCGCTTCTTGTAGCTTTTGCGCAGGCTGCGGACCTGCAGCCCGCCCGCGTCTGGCGTCGGGGTCAGGTCAGGTTGCGCCATCAATTCCCGCCCGGCACGAAGGTCGTGGTAACGCGGCCTTCCATGATCCCGGTTCCGTCCTTCAGGTTGATCGTCAGCTTCTGGCCCTTCATGGCGGACTTGCCTTGGGCCAGCTGCACATCGCCGGTCATCACGACCACGCCGCTGTCGATGGTATAGACTGCCTCGGTCGCGCTGGCCTTGTCGGCGAGGTTGGTGATCGTCACGCCGCCACTGGCGACAAGCTGGTCGATCTGACCCGGCGTTTCGCCATAGGTCACCAGGACCTCGGCCGCCGAGAGGGTCATGTCGCCTTGGGTCACGGTGACATTGCCGCTGAAGACTGCGGTGCCGTCGGTATTGTTGACCGTCAGCTGGTCGGCCGTCACCTCGACTGGCTGGGTCGTGTCCTGCGCCATGTCGCTGAAGGCGATGGTCGCCTGCTGGGCCTGAGCCATGCCCGCAGCCAGGAACAGCGACAGGATCAGTGCGCGATGGAAAGCCATGTCTCGAAACCTCACGGGCGAGCGCCGTCCGGCTGATATAGCAGCCGGACGCCTTGGGTGAAAACCAGAACATAGCTGCCGGGGGTCTGGTTGTCCTGATCCAGCGTCATCTTTCCGGCCGTAATCTCGCCTGCCGGGCCGGTCGCCCGCACCTCGCCCCGGCTTTCCAGGCCCGAACGGTCAAGCCGGGCCGCGACCTCGGGCGTGTCCAGCACGTAGCCGGTCGAGGTCGTGACCCTGACCCCACCCGACAGCACCAGCCGATCCGCCGGCTCGTCGACCACCGCTGTCGCGGCGCGCAGTTCGGTCCGGGCGCCGTCGGGGGTGTCCAGCTCCAGCCGCAGGCCGCGCGCCTCGGCCGGGGTGTCGGAGGCCTCGGGCCGGGCTTCCTCGGCCGTCAGGGTGATCGAGGCGCCGTCGCTGGTCGTCCCGGCATAGCTGGGGGCGGTCATCCGCGGCTCGCGCGCCAAGCCCTCTACGTCGACTTCGGCATAGGGCAGGGCATCCTCGGGGTCGATCCGGTCGGCGACCATGAACAGGGTCGACAGGATCGCCAGTGCCGCAAGGGGCAGGGCGATCTTCAGCCAGCCGACCAGCCGCGTATGCCAGTCGGTCGTCACGTCAGGCCACCCCGGCGCGCAGGCAGTCGTGGACATGCAGGATACCGATCGGGCGCGAGCGGTCCTCTCCCGTCACCAGCAGGCAGGTGATCTTGCGGTCGTTCATCAGGGCCAAAGCCTCGCCCGCCAGCGCCTCGGGGCCGATGGTGCGCGGGCTGCGGGTCATCACCTCGCCGGCGGTGTGGGTCATCAGTCCATCCAGATGCCGCCGCAGGTCGCCATCGGTGATGATCCCGACCAGCGCGCCGTCGTGAGCCGTGACACCCACGACGCCAAAGCCCCGGCGGCTGATCTGGACCAGCGCCTCACCCATCGGGGTGTCCTCGGCCACCAGCGGGGGGTCGTCATGCATCAGATCCCGCACGCGCAGGAGCCGCGCCCCCAGCTTGCCGCCGGGATGGAACATGCGGAAATGCTCGGGCGTGAAGGCGCGATGCTCCATCAGCGCGATGGCCAGCGCGTCACCCAGGGCAAGGGTCATCGTTGTGCTGGTCGTCGGCACGATGCCGGTCTCGCACGCCTCGGGCACTTGGGGCAGCAGGATGCCCACATCCGCCTGCCGCATCAGGGTGGAACCCGCGCGGCCAGCGACGCCGATCAGCGGGATGCCGAAGCGTTTCGCATGGGCCAGGATATCCGCCAGTTCCGGCGTCTCGCCCGAGTTTGACAGGATCAGAAGCACGTCGCCTTCCGCCACCATGCCCAAGTCGCCGTGGCTGGCTTCGGCCGGGTGGACGAAATGGGCCGGAGTTCCCGTGCTGGCGAAGGTCGCCGCGATCTTCCTTGCGATATGGCCCGATTTCCCCATGCCCGAGACGATGACCCGCCCCTTGGCCTGCATCAGCAGCCCCACCGCCGCGCCGAAGCTGTCGCCCAGCGCCTCGGCCAGAGCCTCCAGCGCCCTGGCCTCACGCCGGATCACCCGGCGGCCGGTCGTCAGGAAATCAGTGGAGGAAGATGTCATTGGTATCTTCCCAGCCCAGAAGGTCCAGCTCGGCCCGGGTCGGCAGGAACGCGAACAGGCGTTCCGCCAGGTCCATCCGCCCCTCACGCCGCAGCCGGGACTCAAGCTCTGCCTTCAGCTTGTGCAGATACAGCACGTCCGAGGCGGCATAATCCTTCTGCGCCTCGGTCAGATCCTCGGCGCCCCAGTCGCTGGTCTGCTGCTGCTTGGACACGTCGATCCCGACCAGATCGGCCAGCAGGTACTTCAGACCATGCCGGTCGGTGAAGGTCCGCACCAGCTTGGAGGCGATCTTGGTACACCAGACTGGAGCCGTGGTCACCCCGAAGGCCTGTTTCAGCATGGCGATGTCGAAGCGGCCGTAATGGAAGAGCTTCAGCACCGCCGGATCGGTCAGCAGCCGCTCCAGGTTCGGCGCGCGGTCCTGGCCCTTGGCGATCTGAACCAGATGCGCATCGCCACTGCCGTCCGACAGTTGCACCACGCACAGCCGGTCGCGGCGCGGGTCAAGGCCCATCGTCTCGGTATCGATTGCCACCACCGGGCCCAGAGCCAGCCCGTCGGGAAGGTCGCCTTTGTACAGATGAATGGCCACGCGCGTTCTCCTGGAAATCCCACCCCGCTTACGCCCGGCACCCATCGCGGTCAACTCTGGCCATCCCGCTTGGGCGGCGCGCGTGCCACCGTCCGCGATGCCGTTGGTCCGGGCACGGCGACGACCGACTCTCGCCCCCGCCCTTGTGCATAGCCTCTGACCGGGCCTCCACTGCGCCCTTCCTGGGATGATCGCGCCGCCAAGGCGCCGCTGTGCGACGGAGCTGGCCGCTGGATGGGCCTCCGCCTCGCGGCTCACGGTCTCGGGCCCATACTGGCCATGGGCCCGATCCGCGTGTCGAACCGCAGTCGGATCAGCCTTGCGCCTCTCGCTTGCTCTGCCTTTGCGGGCTTACCGTTCGGCCTTCCGGCGGTTGGGACGGGTCATCGACCGGATCGCCGCCGCTTTCGCCCCCCGGTTGGGAAGCCCGCTGGCTTTCCGGCACCGCGAGACCAGGGCCCGCCCTGTTGCCAACAAGGTCCGCTGAGGCCGGAGGCCACCCGGTCAGATCCGGGTTCGCAAGCTCTATCCATCCGATCCAGAGAAGGTCCCCGCCCCGCCCCCTGCCGCCGGTCCGATGCCTTTGCGCGGACCGACCGCCTGCCCGGATCGAGTTCCGGTGCCGGACTGGCCCGCTCCCCCCGCCAAGCGCCGTGGCTGTTCACCTCACGCCCGCTGCCGCGGTGCGCAGGGGCGGGGCCGCGACCGCCATGACGTAACCCAGGCGCAGTGGTAGGCCGATTCCATCGCCAAGGGTGGAGCCTGGTGCCGGGTCGTTGGATCGCTGACCTTCCAGTAGTCCACAGTCAGCCCTCTGATGCAGTGGTACCGCCTTTGTGTCGGCCGTGAACAAGGACTAATTCACCACGAACTCGGCATGCAAAGCCCCCGCCGCATTGATGCTTTTCAGGATGTCAATCATGTCATGCGGCGCGACCCCCAGAGCGTTCAGCCCCGCCACCACTTCGGCAAGGTCCGTCCCGCCCCGGACCTCGGCCAGGCCCGTCCCGGTCTTGCCGATCTCGGCGTTCGAGCGCGGGACCACCACCGTCTCCCCGTCCGAGAATGGATTGGGCTGCACGACGAGCGGGCTCTCCTCGACCCGCAAGGTCAGGTTGCCCTGTGCCACAGCAACCCGGCTGATCCGCACATCCGCCCCCATCACAATCGTCCCCGACCGCTGGTCCACCACCACGCGCGCCCGGGTTTCGGGCTCGACCAGGATTCCTTCGATCCGGCTGAGGACATGCGCCGGAGACCGCATCCCCGTCGCCCCAATGTCCACCGCCACGGTCCCCGAATCCTGCATCAGCGCCACGCGTCCGCCGAATTCGGCGTTCACAGCCCGCTCGATCCGTTCCGCCGTGGTGAAATCCGCGGATTTCAATGCAAGGCGCAGGCTGGAGAGCTGGGTGAAGTCGAATTCCACTTCACGCTCCACCCGCGCGCCCGAGGGGATGACGCCCGCCGTCGGCACGCCCTGGGTCACCCGCGCCGCCTCGCCCTCGGCCGAGACGCCGCCGGCGATGATCGTGCCCTGTGCCACGGCATAGATCTGCCCGTCCGCCCCGTTCAGCGGCGTCATCACCAGCGTCCCGCCCAACAGGCTTTTGGCGTCCCCGATGGCCGAGACGGTCACGTCCACCCGGCTGCCCGACCGGGCAAAGGGCGGCAATTCGGCAGTGACGAAGACGGCTGCGACGTTCTTTGGCCGGAACTCCTCGCCCGTGACATTGGCACCCAGCCGTTCCAGCAAATTGGCCATGATCTCTTCGGTGAAGGGCGCGTTGCGGATCCCGTCGCCGGTTCCGTTCAACCCCACGACCAGACCATAGCCCACCAGATCGTTGCCGCGCACCCCGTCGAACTCGACCAGGTCCTTGATGCGGATCGGCTCGGCCCAGGCCGCCGTGACCGAGAGGAGCAGCGCCAGCAGCATACGGATCATCGCAGGAAATCCACCAGGCTAAGCCGCGAGACGCGGGCGGTGATCAGATAAAGCGACTCAAGCTGCGACTTCAGCTCCTCCAGCCGGGTCGCGGCTTGATAGGGGTCGACCGAGCCGGTCTGTGAACGCACGATGCCCAGCGCCATCTCTTCCGCTGCGTTCCGCGTGGCGGCGGCTTCGACTTGGGCCTCGACCGTGCCGATCCGCGCGGCAAGATTGATTCGAGCGTCCTGCGAGCGTTGCAGCGTTTCGGCCGAACGCTGGGCCAGTTCGGCGCGTTCCTCCGGTGCGCCGGTCAGCACGCCACGGTCCAGCAGCGCGCCCAGGGCGAAGCCCATCAGCGTTTCCTTGACCACGGGGTCGTTCGCGGTGACAGAGAGATCGGCTGTCTCACCCGGGGCGATGGGCGGAGGGGTCAGCGAATCCGCGCCCTGATAGAAGGCCCCATAGCCCGTCGCGCTTGAGAACCAGTTTGCGACCGCACTGGCGACCTGGCCCGCCGTGGTTGCCCCGGCTGCAGCGGTCTCGAGCGCGTCCAGCATGTCCTCGGCTGCGCCCAAGGGCAGGATATCGGTCGCCACGCCGGAAAAAACCGCCCGCCCGGCGGGCTGGGTGTTCAGAAGGCTGACGGCACTCGCCAGCCTTCCCCGGGCATCCCCGCCATAGACATCGACCTGGGGCGAGGTGACAAGGCTGCTGGACCGCAATAGCGAGGATCCCAGGTCAGTGGCCAGGCTGGACAAGCCGCCGATCACCGATTGCTGGCTTGCCGCGTAAAGTCCTGCTTCTGCGGTGTTGCGCGCATAGGCCTTGAGCCGCGCCAGGCTGGCGTCAACCGCCAGGAGCGGCGCGTAATCCCCGCGCAGGGCCTGGCCGATGTCGGTGGAGCGGCCGCTGGCCACCTCGGCCGCGGCCTGATTGACCCCGGCGCGCAACTGCGCACCCTGCCGGGCGAGAAGTTGTGTCAGGCTGGCATCGCCTACGGAAACCCGGGTCATTGGCCCAACCGGATCAGGATATCGATCATTTCGTCCACCGTCTGAATGACGCGGGCATTGGCCGCGTAGTGCTTTTCGATTGTCAGGAGAGACTGCATCTCCTGGTCGGTATCGATGCCGTTCTGCGCCTCAAGATCGGATAGCGCCGTCAGCCGGGCCGAGGCGAAGGCCTGGTCCGATTCCCCGGCCAGCCGCAGGCTTGCGGTGTTTGACAGGATCTCGGCGGTCAGGCCGGCAAAGCTGCGCAGGCCCGGCGGGAAGCCGGTCGAGGCAAGCGCACGCGTTCCCGTCAATGCGCCATGCAATGCGTTGAGAAGCGTCGCGTCGCCCGGCGGGCCCTCGGTCGCGGCGCCCAGGCCGTCGCGTAACCGGAAGAGCGCGCCGCCTGCCAAGGGATCGACGGCCGCGTTGATCCGCAGCCGACCGGCGAGCCCGGCTTCGTCCACCGGCAGGAAGGCCGCGCCGGCATCGGTGAAAAGGCCAGGTGCGCCAGGCGCGCGGGTCGGGTCCAGGGCGGGATTGGCGAAACGCTCCACCAGGTCGCGGGCCAGGGCGTCCAGTTTCCCCTGCGCGCCGGTCGCCAGCTCGTCGCGGACGGCGAAGAGCGCGCCCAGCGAGCCGCCGAGAATAGGGCTGGTCGGGCCGGAGGTTTCATAGGGTCGGCCGTTCAGGGTGATACCAGAGAGCCCGCCCAAGGCCTGCGTCATGTCGGGCGTGATCGTGGGGGTTGGGGTGAAGCCGATTTCCACCGGGCTCCCCTCCAGCAGCGGGGCACCGCCCAGGGTAAACAGCGCGATCTGGTTCCCCTTCTGCTCGACCTCGCGCAGCGGGACGATGCCGGCGATCGTGTCCACCAGCCGCTGCCGTTCGTCCAGCAGGGCCGAGACATCGCGGCCTGCGCCGGTGAAGGACCGCAGGTCGACGTTCAGCTCGTGGACCTTGTGCAGCGTGCTGTTCAGGATCCCGATCTGATCCGCTATCTGGCGGTCGGCGGTCATGCGCGCGGCCTGGATGTCGTGGGTGGCATCTTCCATCCCGGCGACCAGGGTTTTCGCGGTGGCAAGCACATTGCCCAGTTTCGCCTGCGATTCGGGTCTGCCCGCCGCCTCCACCAGCGCGGCGTCGAAGGCGGCCAGCCGGGCTGCAAGCGAGCCGGGGCTGTCCGGCGTGCCAAGTACCTGTTCCACCCGCGCCAGGAAGCTGGCCCGCGTATTGCGGTCGGCGTCGCCCGCCTGAGCCAACCGCCGGTCGGCCAGGAGCGGCTTGTCCACGTCGCGCGTAATCCCGGTCACCGAGACGCCCTGGCCCGTTCCGGCAAGCACGGCGGCGCGCAGGCCCACCTCGCGCCGGGCATAGCCGGGGGTCGAGGCATTGGCCACGTTCGAAGACAGGATCTCGGCCCGGCGGGAGGTGGCGGTCAGGCCGGAAAGCGCGCTGTTCAGGGCAGAGGTGATGCTCATGGCCGATTACCGTTTGATGTTGGTGGTTTCCTGCAGCATCTCGTCCACGGTCTGGATCACCTTCGCGTTCGAGGAGTAGGCGCGTTGGGTCTGGATCAGGTTGGTCAGTTCGGCCGCGACATCGGTCTTCGACCCCTCGCGCGAATAGCCCTGGATCGACCCGGTCGGCCCGCTGCCCGCATCCCACAGGTAGAAGGACCCCGAATCGGGCGAGACCTGGTAGGTCTGGTTCGAGAAGGACAGAAGGCCGTTCGGATTCGGCACGTCGACGATCGGGATCTGGTACAGCCGCCGGGTGAAGCCCGTGTCGTAGGTGGCGTTGATATAGCCCTTTTCGTCGACTTCGACCGAGGTCAAGTTCCCGACGGGCGAGCCGTTCTTGGTGATCTGCACCGGGGCGAAGTTGTCCGACAGTTGCGTCAGCCCGTTCGGGTCGCCCAACCGGCCGATCCCGACGGTCAGGGGCCCGCCCGCTACGGTCAGCGCGAGCATCCCCGTGGCAGGATCGTATCCCCCGCCTGAAAGTACCGTGACCGAGGACAGCGTTCCGCCCATCCCGCGGGAATCGTCGAAGGTCAGTTCATATTCGCCGATCACCGCCCCGCCCGAGGCAGAATCGCGGATCTCCATCCGCCACTGGTTCGAGGAGCCGGTGGCTGGCACGATCGGGGTGAAGGTGGCCTGCAACGATTCCGAAGTGCCGAGGTTGCCGAAATATTCCACCGACAGCGGAGGCGGAACGGCGGTATTGCCGGCCTCGGTATATGTCGCGGGCAGGTTGACGCCCAGGTTCATCATTGTGGTCGGGTCGCCCGCCGTCTGGTTGGAGTTGATCACGATCGGGACCAGGCTGGCCAGCGTGTCCCGCGCGAAGGAAGGGATGGTTCCGTCGGCATTCGCGGGCCAGCCCAGCAGCACCAGGCCCGATTCCGTCTTCAGGATGCCATCGGCATCGGTGCGGAAGCCGCCGGTCCGGGTCATCAGCATCGGCGTGTCGGACAGGGCATTGCCCAGCGACACCTCGTTGATCACGGGCAGCATCCCGCGCCCGGCGATGGCGATGTCGAGCGCGTTGCCGGTTCCGATCAGATCCCCCCGCTCTTCGATCAGGCGGACGGTGGTGGCGCGGACGCCGCCGGCCGAATAGGTGCCCGAGCCCCGCGCCGAGGTAATCACCATATTGGCGAATTCGGTCGAGGCCCGCTTGTACCCGTAGGTTCCCGAGTTCGCGATGTTGTCGGAGATTGACGCCAGTTTGGTCGCATTGGCGTTCAGCCCGGCCACGCCCGCGGAAAGCGAGGAGGAGATCGTCATCTTAAAGCGCCTTTCTGCTACTTCGGACCTTGATGGCCGCGAAGGTGCATCACCGGCGCTTAACAGCGGACTAACGGATAAAATTCTACCGATTCAGCGGTCGCGGCGCAGCAGGATGATCTCGATCCGGTTGTTCCGCAGGTCGGCCGGTTCCGTGACCGCAGGCTTGCGGTCGGCATAGCCGGAAACGCGCTGTATGCGGCCCTCGTCGATCCCCGCAGTTTCCAGAAGCGCGCGCATGGCCTGGGCGCGGTCCGCCGACAGATCCCAGACCGGATTCTCGACCAGCATCACCGGCAGCGCCCGCAGATGACCATTCACCGCGATTTCGTTGGTGGTAAGGCTCAGCACCTCGACCAGAAGGCCCGCGATGGCCTTGGTTACTGGCCTGGGTTCGGCGGTTTCGCCGTCGAACAGGGGCGCGTTCGGCAGATCGAAGATCTCGATCACCAGCCCCTCGTCCGTCACGCGGGTTACCACATGGCGCAGAAGCTGCTCCATCGTGTTGCTTTCGCCGCCCCGCGCCAGGAGGGCCTTTTCCACGTCCTCGAGGTCCGATTCAGCATCGCCATTGCCGCCCTTGCCCTCGCCGTCGCTTTCGCCGTCGGCATCGGCCGAGGCGGCGGCGACCTTGCGATCCATCGCGCCGGTGCCGGTATGGGCCATGGTTTCCTCGGCAAAGACGCTGTCGCCGCCAAAGGCGCCATCGCCCCCGCCCGAGATCCGGTTCACCGGGATCGTCGGATTGAAATAGTCCGAGATCCCCTTCCGCTGCTTTTCCGTTGTCGCGTTCAACAGCCACATCAGCAGGAAGAACGCCATCATCGCGGTCACGAAGTCGGCATAAGCCACCTTCCATGCCCCGCCATGATGACCGCCGCCAGCGACGACCTTCTTCCGTTTGATGATGACTGGCGCGCCATTGCCTGGCCCTGCCATCCCACATCACCCAGTTACACCCGGGATCAGGGATAGCAGACCAGCCTTTACACGCGCTTAACCTGTTGGGTTTTAGCCAAAGGCCACCGTGGCGCCACAATCAGGCCAGCCGTTCTCCGCCCCGCCAGACCGCCATAAGGCGTCCATCCTCGGCAAGGTGAAGCATGTCGGCCGCAGCGCCCGGAGCCAGACGGCCCAGGTTGCGGCGCAGGCAGGCCGCGGGGCGCGAGGTGGCCATGGCCAGCGCGACCTCTGGCGGTGTCCCAAGACGCAGCATAACCCTCACCGCTTGCGGCAGGGTCAGGTCGGCCCCGGCCAGCGTCCCGTCCTCCAGCGTGAGCCGCCCTTCTCGGCGCAGGATACGGCGGCCGTTCAGGGTGAATTCGGTCAGGTTGCTTCCCGCCGCCGCCATTGCATCCGAGACGAGGAACAGCCGGTCGCTCGCCGCCATGGCGATTCGCATCGTTTCGGGCGCGACATGGATACCGTCTGCGATCAGCCCGGCATGGACCGGGCCGGTCAGCGCCGCGCCGACAAGGCCGGGGTCGCGGTTGCCAAGCTGGCTCATCGCGTTGAAAAGATGGGTTACGCAGCGCGCCCCCGCCGCGATGGCCGCCTGCGCCTCGGCATGGGTGCAGTCGCTGTGCCCAAGGCTGACCACCACCCCTGCCGCCGCCAGTCGCCCGATCTGCTCGGCTGTCACGCTGGCTGGCGCGAGGGTGACCATCAGCGAGGGCAAGCGCCCCGCCGCCTCCAAAAGGCGAACCAGGTCCGCCTCGGTCATCGGCCGGATCAGCGCCGGGTCATGTGCGCCCTTGCGCCGCGGGTCCAGATGCGGACCCTCCAGATGCAGGCCGAGGAAGCCGGGCACCTGACGACGCGCAGCCTCTGCTCCTGCGGCGATCACGGCGGCGGTCGCCTCGGGCGTGTCGGTGATCAGCGTCGGCAGGATGCCCGTCGCGCCCAAACGGGCATGGATACCGCACATCTCGGCCAGCCAATCGGCGGTCGCGCTGCCGTCTACCATCCGCCCGCCCGCCCCGTTGACCTGCAGGTCCAGGAAGCCGGGCACGAGATAGCCGCCGTCCAGAGGGACCTCCTCGCCCGCTTCCGGGTCCGTGACCAGACCATCCGCGACCCGCAGGGGCCCCGGAACGAACCGCACCCCATCGAAGACCCGCGCGCCGGTGAATACTCGTGCTGTCATACCGTCTGGGTCACCTTCCGCAGATGGGGTGGCACGTCCGGGTCAAAGCCCCGGCGGCGCGCCAGCCCCTCGATGAAACCATAGAAGGAAACCGCCAGCACCAGCGGCGCACACAGCGGATGCAGCCCCCCGACCGAGGGAAGGGTCACCGCCCCCTCTGCCGTGCCGCCGGTCAGGAAGACATCCGCCCCCTGCGCCACCAGCCGCGCGGCGGTCTCGGTCAGGCGGGGCAGGGCGGCATCCTCGACGCCAAGGGCAAAGACCGGGAACTGCGCCTGCACGATCGCGGATGGACCATGCAGAACCTCGGCGGCCGAGAAACTTTCGGCGTGCAGTCCGCACGTCTCCTTGAACTTCAGCGCCGCCTCATTGGCGATGGCAAAGGCCGGGCCGCGACCAAGGACATACAGCGACTGCGCCCGCGCCAGCCGTGCGGCAAGGGGCGACCAGTCTACCGCCAGCGCCTTGTCGAACGCCTCGGGCAAGCCCGCCACCGCCGCGCGCAGTGCGTCGTCCTCTTGCCATTCCGCCAGCAGCGCGAGGCCGGCCAGCACGCTGGCGACAAAGGTCTTGGTCGCCGCCACGCTTTGCTCCACCCCCGCCTGCAAGGCCAGGCAATGGGCCGACGCCTGAGCCAGCGGGCTGTCGGCATGGTTCGTGATCGCCAGTGTCAGCGCCCCGCCCGCCCCGGCCCCGCGCATCATGTCCACCGTGTCCGGGCTTTGACCCGACTGCGAAATCCCGATACAGGCCGCCCGCCCCATCTTCAGCGGCCGCCGATAGATCGACGCCACCGACGGCCCGACCGAGGCGACGGGCACCCCCGCCTGCAACTCGACGGCGTATTTCAGATATGTCGCCGCATGGTCAGACGAGCCCCGCGCCACGGTCACGATCAGGTCGGGATCGGCAGAGCGCATCGCCGCCGCCGCCTTGGCCACCGCGCCTGCCGATTGCGACTGGAACCGCCGCGCGGCCTCGGGGATTTCCGCAACTTCGCGGGCCATGTGGGATTGGGTCATGCCGGGGGCCTTTCGGGTTCGGGCGCAAGTTTCAGTTCGACGGCGAAGTCATAGGCATCGCCGCGGTACAGCGAGCGGGTGAATTCCACGACCCTCCCGCTCGCCAGATAGCCGATCCGCTCGATCCGCAGGCCCGCCGCGCCGGGGGTGACGCCCAGAAGCTCGGCATCCCGCGCCCCCAGATTCGCGGCCGAGATGCGCTGGACCGCCCGCACCGGACGCAATCCCTGCCGTTCCAGATAGGCGTAAAGCGAAGGGCCGACGGCCTCGGGGTCGGGCAGGATCGTCGTGGGCAGCGAGGCCCGCTCGATCGCCAGCGGCACGCCGTCCGACCGCCGCACCCTCTCCAGCCGCGCGACGCGGTCGCCTGCGCCAAGGCCAAGCGCCATCACCTCCTCGGGGGTCGGGGCCTGCACGCTGCGGCCGATCCAAACCGATTCCACCGACTTGCCGCGCCGGGCCATATCCTCGGTGAAACTGGTCAAGAGCGACAGCGCCTGCTCCAGCCGCTCCACCTTGGGCGCGACATAGGTGCCCGAGCCGCGCCGCTGTTGCAGCGCGCCCTGCGCGACCAGCGCCTCGATCGCCTTCCTGACCGTGACGCGGCTAAGGCCGGTCATCGCCGCGATGTCACGTTCGGCCGGCAGGCTCGCCCCCGGCGGCAGCACGCCGCGCGCCATCGCATCTGCGATCCGGCGCTGGAGTTGCAGGTACAAGGGCCCTGCGCCATCGGCGAACCCTTCGGGCGAGAACAAGCCGTCCATCACGCCTCCCGCGCCAGCAAAAGCGCCCCATCCAGCGCCGAGCCCTGCGGCGGCACGATGGTCCAGCGGTCCGCCAGGCGGTCGGCATAAAGCGCGCCGAGCCCACCGATGCAGGTAATGGCCAAGGGCGGGTCGCGTTGCAGGACGGCGACCGATTGCGCCACGTCTTCCACCGCCGCCGCGATCAGCGCCCGCGCCGCTGGGTCGTCCGAGCCGACGATCCGGGGCGCCAGCGCCGCGAAGTCCACCGGCCGCGCCGCCAGCGAGAAGGCGATCACCCCCTCGACCCCGCCATGTTCGGCCAAAACCCCCGTCAGCAGCGGGCTTGACTCGCGGAACCCCTCCGCCGCCCGCAGCGCCTCACGCAACAGGGCGCGGCCCAGCCAGGCCCCGCTGCCCTCGTCCCCCAGGACCAGACCCCAGCCGCCGATCTGGCGGATATGTCCGCCCACCTGCGCCGCAAAGACCGAGCCGGTCCCCACCGCGCAGACGATTCCATCGCGCGCGCCCAAAGCACCTTTGACGGCGGCGATTCCATCAGTTTCCACCCGGATGCGCGCGAAGGGAAGGGCGCGACGCAGCGCCTCGGCCATCCCGGCCGCATTGGCCCCGGCAAGGCCCATACCTGCCGACAGAGCCTCAAACCCCTTCAGGCCCGCCACGGCAAGAGCGTCCCGCGTGGCGGCAAGGATATTGTCGCGCGCACCCGCAAGATCGCTGGCGATATTGGCCGGGCCCGCCTGGCCCGTGCCCAGCACACGGCCGGACGCATCCGCCACCGCCGCGCGGCAGCCGGTCCCCCCGCCATCTATGCCCAGGTAAAAGCCCATGCGAATCCCTCTCGCGAAAAGAATACCAAAACAAGACCATTTGGAAAGCTCTATCTCCAAACCCCGAATAATCCCCCGAAAACCGCCCATCCTAACGAGAGGCTTTACAAGTGGTATTATTTTGGCATTGTTGAGCGCAGAGGGGGAATCACATGGCCGACCGTCCGACCGAGGCGCTGCATCCATCTGCCGAAGGCTTGCATCTGGTCCCGGCTGCACAGGTCCTGACCCGCGCGCTTGCGGCCCAGCAGGCCGCGCTTGCGGCGGTCGCCCCCGCCCTTCCCGCGCTGGAACGTGCGGCCGATCTGGTCGCCACCGCCCTGCGCGACACGGGTAAGCTGGCTTATGCCGGTGCGGGCTCCTCAGGTCTTATGGCTTTGGCCGACTGCCTGGAGCTTCTGGGCACTTTCGGCATCCCCGCCGACCGGACTCCGATGCTGTTCGCGGGCGGGGCCGACGCGCTCTTGAAGATGACTGGCGGGGTTGAAGATGACCCGGCCCTCGCCGCCGCCGACCTGACCCGTGCGGAGCTTGGCGCGGGGGATGTGGTCATTGCCGTCTCGGCCTCGGGGACGACGCCCTACACGCTGGCCGTAGTGGAAGGGGCGCGGAAGGCCGGGGCGAAGGTCATCGGCATCGCCAACGTCCCGGACTCGCCGCTTCTCCAGGCCGCCGACGTGCCCGTCCTTCTGGAAACCGGGGCCGAGATCGTGGCGGGCTCCACCCGTCTGGGTGCGGCCACGGCGCAGAAGGTGGCGCTGAACCTGATCTCCGTGCTCGCCGGCGTGCAACTGGGCCACATTCACGACGGAATGATGGTCAATTTGATCGCGGACAATGCCAAGCTGCGCGAGCGGGCCGCAAGAATCGTGGCTCGCGTTGCGGGGGTGGACACCGGCATCGCCAGAATCGCGCTGAACCGCACCCATGGGGCGGTGAAACCGGCGGTCCTGGTGGCGCAGGGAGCCACGCCCGACGCGGCCGAGGCGCGGCTGGCGCAAGCGGGTGGCGTTCTTGCCCGCGCCATGAAAAGCTGACGAAGTACCAACCGGCGCAAGCCGCAATAGGGAGACTGCGAATGACCAAGACCTTCAAGCTGGCGCTTCTGACCAGCACGCTGCTGGGCGGGGCCGCCTTTGCCCAGGACGTGACGCTGACCATCGAAAGCTGGCGCAACGACGACCTGACGATCTGGCAGGACACCATCATTCCGGCCTTCGAGGCCGCGCATCCCGGCATCAAGGTGGTGTTCGCGCCCTCGGCCCCCGCGGAATACAACGCCGCGCTGAACTCCAAGCTGCAGGCGGGGTCGGCCGGTGACCTGATCACCTGCCGCCCCTTCGACGCCAGCCTCGAGCTGTACAACCAGGGCCACCTGGCGGACCTCACCGATCTGGCCGCGATGGCCAACTTCTCGCCGGTCGCCAAGTCCGCCTGGCAGACCGATGACGGCAGCGCCACCTTCTGCGTGCCGATGGCCTCGGTGATCCACGGCTTCATCTACAACGCCGACGCCTTCGAGGCGCTGGGCATTGCCGTGCCCACGACCAACGAGGAATTCTACGCCGCGCTGGACAAGATCAAGGCCGACGGCACCTATATCCCGATGGCGATGGGCACCAACGACCAGTGGGAAGCCGCCACGATGGGCTATCAGAACATCGGACCGACCTACTGGAAGGGCGAGGAAGGCCGCGCCGCGCTGATCAAGGGCGAGCAGAAGCTGACGGACGAGGCCTGGGTCGCCCCCTACCGCGAGCTGGCGAAGTGGAAGGACTACCTCGGCGACGGGTTCGAGGCGCAGACCTATCCCGACAGCCAGAACCTGTTCACCCTGGGTCGCGCCGCGATCTATCCGGCCGGATCCTGGGAGATCGCGGGCTTCAACACCCAAGCCACCTTCAAGATGGGCGCCTTCCCGCCGCCGGTCGCGGCTGCCGGGGACACCTGCTATATCTCGGACCACACCGACATCGCGATCGGCATGAACGCCAAGTCGCCGAATGCCGAGGCTGCCAAGACCTTCCTGGAATGGGTCGGCAGCCCCGAATTCGCGACGCTGTACGCGAACGCCCTGCCGGGCTTCTTCAGCCTGAACTCGACCCCGGTCGAGATGACCGATCCGCTGGCGCAGGAGTTCGTGTCCTGGCGCGAGAAGTGCCAGTCGACGATCCGCTCGACCTACCAGATCCTGTCGCGCGGCACGCCGAACCTGGAGAACGAGACCTGGAACGCCAGCGCCAACGTGATCAAGGGCACCGAGACGCCCGAGGACGCGGCCAAGCGCCTGCAGGACGGCCTGGCCTCGTGGTACGAAGCGCAGAAGTGATCTGAGCCGTCGGACCGGGGGGCTTCGCGCCCCCCGGACCCCCCGCGGGATATTTCCACAAAGATGAAAGGGGACAGACATGGCTTCGCGTAAGCCCGTGCGTTGGCATATTGCCGTGTTTCTGGCCCCTGTAGTGCTGGTCTATACCGCGCTGATGATCATCCCCTTGTTCGGGACGCTGGCGCAAAGCCTGATGAACGAGGACGGGGCGGGCGCGCGGGTCTTTGTCGGCCTGCAGAACTTTGCCACCCTGTTCGGCGATGCCTTGTGGTCGGATGCCTTCTGGAACGCGCTGGGCAATAACACCTGGTTCTTCGTGATCCACATGCTGGTCCAGAACCCGATCGGCATCGCGTTGGCCGCGATCCTGTCCACTCCACGGCTGCGCATGGCCGCCTTCTACCGCACCGCGATCTTCATCCCCACGATCCTGAGCTTCGTGATCGTCGGCTTCGTCTGGAAGCTGATCCTGTCGCCGATCTGGGGCATCGCGCCCGGGATGCTGGACGCGGTGGGCCTGAAATCGCTGTTCGCCCCCTGGCTGGGGAAAGAGGAATATGCGCTGACCACCCTCGCCCTTGTCTCGGTCTGGCAGTTTGTCGGCATCCCGATGATGCTGATCTATGCCGCGCTTCTGTCGATCCCCGATGAAGTGATCGAGGCCGCCGAGATGGACGGCATCACCGGCTGGTCGCAGTTCTGGAAGATCAAGCTGCCGCTGATCCTGCCGGCCATCGGCATCATCTCGATCCTGACTTTCGTCGGCAACTTCAACGCCTTCGACCTGATCTACGTTGCCCAGGGCGCGCTGGCCGGGCCGGACTTCTCGACCGATATTCTGGGCACCTTCCTGTATCGCACCTTCTTTGGCTTTCAGCTGCAACTGGGCGACCCCTACATGGGCAGCGCCATCGCCGGGGCCATGTTCGGGATCATCCTGGTCGGCGTCTGCATCTATCTCTTCGGCATCCAGACCCGTCTGCGGAGGTATCAGTTCTGATGAGCGCGCGTGCTTCCACCGGGCGGACCATCGCTGCCCACGCGGTCCTGCTGACCTACACCCTGATCGCCCTCTTCCCGGTCTTCGTGATCGTCATCAACAGCTTGAAGTCGCGCAAGGCGATCTTTGCCGACCCGCTGGCCCTGCCCTTGCCCGGCAACTTCGACATGGTGGGTTACGAGACGGTGCTGAAACAGGGCGATTTCTTCCTGTATTTCCAGAACAGTCTGATCGTCACCGTCGCGTCCCTCTTCTTCGTCCTTCTCTTCGGCGCCATGGCCGCCTTCGCGCTGAGCGAATACCGCTTCAAGGGCAACACCCTGATGGGCCTGTACCTGGCGCTGGGCATCATGATCCCGATCCGCCTGGGCACCGTCGCGATCCTGGAGATGATGGTCGCCTCGGGTCTGGTAAACACGCTGACCGCGCTGATCCTGGTCTACACCGCGCAGGGGTTGCCGCTGGCCGTCTTCATCCTGGCCGAGTTCATGAAATCGGTCTCGCACGACCTTAAGAACGCCGGCCGGATCGATGGGCTTTCCGAATACCGCATCTTTTTCACCCTGGTCCTGCCGCTGGTGCGCCCGGCCATGGCCACGGTCGCGGTCTTCACCATGATCCCGATCTGGAACGACCTCTGGTTCCCGCTGATCCTGGCCCCGGCTGAGGAGACCAAGACCGTCACCCTGGGCGCGCAGGTGTTCATCGGGCAGTTCGTCACCAACTGGAACGCCGTCCTGGCCGCGCTGTCACTGGCCATCGTGCCGGTGCTGGTCCTTTACCTCATCTTCTCGCGGCAGCTGATCCGCGGGATCACCGCAGGAGCCGTCAAATGATCCGAGTGATGGTCGCCGGTCTGGGCACCATGGGCCGCAGCCATGCGCTGGCCTACCACCGCAATCCGGTCTTCGATCTGGTGGGGCTGGTCAACCGCTCGACGCCGACACTCGACCCTGCGCTCGATGGTTACGCCATCGAGCCCGAGTTTCACGCCGCGCTGAACCGCCTGAAACCGGACCTGGTGAACATTTCCACCTACTCCGACAGCCACGCCGACTTTGCCGTCGCCGCGATGGAGGCCGGGGCGCATGTCTTCGTCGAAAAGCCGCTGGCGACGACGGTCAAGGATGCGCGCCGTGTGGTGGATTGCGCGAAGGCCAACGGCAAGAAGGTGGTTGTGGGCTATATCCTGCGCCACCATCCCAGCTGGATGCGCCTGATCGCCGAGGCGCGCGCTCTGGGCGGGCCCTATGTTTTCCGCCTGAACTTGAACCAGCAGTCCAAAGGCCCGACCTGGGAGGTCCACAAGACCCTGATGCAGACCACCAGCCCGCTGGTCGATTGCGGCGTCCATTATGTTGACGTCATGTGCCAGATCACCGACGCCAAGCCGGTCGAGGTGCGCGGCATGGGGTTGCGCCTGTCCGATGAAATCGCGCCCGACATGTATAACTATGGCCACTTCCAGGTGCTGTTCGATGATGGCTCGGTCGGCTGGTATGAGGCGGGTTGGGGCCCGATGATGTCGGACACCGCCTTCTTCGTGAAGGACGTGGTCAGCCCGAATGGCGCTGTGTCGATCAAGATGCCCGAGAACGCGCGGTCCGACGATCACTCCACCCACACGGCCACCCAGACGATCCGCGTCCACCGCGTCGGCCAGCCCGACCAGGACCTGTCCATGGCCGACGAGCCTGGCCATCAGGAGTTGTGCGAGCGTGAGCAGGCCTTCGTCGCCCGGGCGATCACCGAAAACCTCGACCTGACGCGGCACATGGAAGACGCCGTGCAGTCGCTGGCCATCTGCCTTGCCGCCGACGAAAGCGTCCGGTCCGGCCAACCTGTAAAGCTGTGAGGTCCGCATGGGCGCGTTGGAACTGAAGGGCGTCACCAAGAGTTTTGGCTCGACCGAGGTGATCAAGGGCGTCGACCTGACCGTGAACGACGGCGAATTCTGCGTGTTCGTCGGGCCTTCGGGCTGCGGAAAGTCCACCCTCCTCCGCATGATCGCGGGGCTGGAGGATACGACGGGTGGCGACATCCTTGTCGACGGCAAGCGGGTGAATGACGTCGCCCCCGCCAAGCGTGAACTGGCGATGGTGTTCCAAAGCTATGCGCTTTATCCCCACCTCACCGTCCGCGACAATATGGGTCTCGCGCTGAAACAGGCCGGGGTGGCCAAGCCCGACATCCGTGCCGCCACCGACAAGGCGGCCGGGATGCTGGCGCTGGAACCCCTGATGGAACGCCGCCCGGCCGAGCTTTCCGGCGGGCAACGCCAGCGCGTCGCCATCGGCCGCGCCATCGTGCGGACGCCCAAGCTGTTCCTGTTTGACGAGCCGCTCTCGAACCTGGACGCGGCCTTGCGCGTGGCGACCCGGATCGAGATCGCGCGCCTGCACCGCGACCTCAAGGCGACGATGATCTATGTCACCCACGATCAGGTCGAGGCGATGACGCTGGCCGATCGGATCGTCGTCCTCCGCGCCGGGAAGGTCGAACAGGTGGGCAGCCCGATGGAGCTTTACAACGACCCCGCGAACACCTTCGTCGCGGGTTTTATCGGTTCTCCCCAGATGAACTTTCTCGACGCGGCCAGCCTCGGCCTTCCACCGGGCAAGGTCGGCATCCGGCCCGAGCATCTGACGATCAGCCGCGACCGGGGCGAGATCCCGGCCGAGGTCAGCCATGTCGAAAAGCTGGGCGGCGAGACGCTGGTCTATGCCCGGAACCCTCAGCACGGGCTTCTGACGGTGCGTCTGTTCGGCGAGCATGACTTCGAAGTGTCCGAAAAGGTCCACCTGACCCTGCAGCGCGAGCGGATGTTCCAGTTCGACCCCGAAGGCCAGCGCCGCCGCTAGCCGCGCACCGCATTCCAGGCTTTCAGCAGGCTCTGGGACGCATCACCCTCGATCACGCCCAGCAATACGCCGCCATCCGCCCGGGCACAGATGATGCTGTGCCCGTCCACCAGGGTCGCGCCCAGCACGATGCAGACCGGCCCTGCGGGGACCATCGACACCATGTCCAGCTGCCGCGAGACGGCCTCGGCCTCGTCCTCCAGCCAGCTGCTCAGATGCGCGACCATTTCCTCTGCGCCGCCAGTCCGCCCGTTCTCGGCGCCGCCCTGGATCAGCCAGGCTGCCAGCGCCGGACCCATCCGCAGGGCCAAAGCAGGCAGGAAGGTTTCGTCGCCTGTCGTAAATTCCGGCTCTTTGGCAGGGGGGGCTGGCGCAGCCTCCGGCTCTGGCTCTGGCTCGGGTGCTGGTTCCTGTTCCGGCTCCGGTGCAGCTTGCGCCGTCTCGTTCAGCTCGATCAGGCACAGGTCGGCCAGCAGAGCCACTGGAATCCCCACGCTCATCCCGTCCGATTCGCGTCCCACAGGGCCGGACACGACCCGCAGCTCATGCCGGGGGACCGCGACCGCTTGAAGCAGCTTGATCAGCTCGTCCTTGTGTTCATCCTCCAGCGCGGGGGCGGCCAGGCAGGACTCTGCGCCAGAAATCCCGCTTACCCCGGTCAGCCGCAGCACCCGCCGACCTGCCACGTCCAGCGTCAGGCTGGTGCCCATGCTCGATTCAAAGGTCAGAGACCGCGAGAGCATCGTCTCGTTCACCGCGCGCAGCAGCGCCGCCAGCGGGTTCGGATGCCCGACTTCGGCCACGACACGCGCGCCGCCCGGCGCCAGCCGCGCGGGCGCTTGCAGCGCCTGCAGGCGCGCGACGATGGGAAGGGTGCCCCGGTTCACTTTACGTCCGCTTCAGGCCAGGTCTCGCTGCCGTCATGTGCCGGCCGAGATCTTCTCGAGTGTGTCGCGGATTTTCGCCACAAATCCGGCAAGGTCAATGCTGTGATCGCAGATGCACAGCAGCGCATCCGCCGGCTCGCTTTCCGACCGCAGGAAGACCTGCACGCCGTCCAGCGCCAGCACCATCGCGGCATGGGGCTCCCCGAACGCCTCGACCGAAAGCGAGAACAGCGGATCGTCGAAACTGGTCCGCGCCTGGTCACACAGCGCGTCCAGATTCTCTTGCGTCACCACCTGGTTCCCCTGGCTGGCCAGGATCATCCGCGAGGACAGGTCAGCAAAGGCCACCACCCGCGCTTGCGGATAGGCCTTCACCACGGCGCCAAGATGGTCGCTGACCGTCAAGACCCCCTCACGAGCTCTTCGACGGCGAGGCCGCCGCGAATATGTCCGAGAAGGAAACCACCGTCGGCCCGGTTTCCGCCGTGGGCCGTTCGGTGCGCAGCAGACGCTCGCCCGTATTGGCCACACGGCGCGGCGCCACCCGCACGACCGGCGTATTGCGGACCGCCATCTTCCGTTCGAAGGCACGGGCGATCAGGCTCTGCCCGACCTCGGCCGTGTCGGCGTCGTCGGGGCGGATCATCGGCATCCCCTCCTGGCCCGGCTCGGGATAGCCCTCGTCGATGATGCGATGGATCAGGTCAAACAGCGCATTGGTGAACGCATGCGCGCCGCTTTGCAGCCACTTGCTTTCATCATCCCCCGCCGTCATCGCCTGGACCAGAGCCATAGGATAGACGTCGGCGAACAGACCTTCGGTTTCCTGCCGGACGCGTTTCAGCACCTTGGCCTTGTCGCCGTCGTTCACGATCTTGTCGAATCGGGTGACCAGCAACAGGCTGTTTTGCCGCATCTCGGCGGGGAACCCGTTCCAGACCCCGCTTTCCGACTGCCGCCAGGCCTGGGTCGCATGGGTGCACCACAACACGCCATCGGCCAGATGCGCCATCCGCTCCCACACTTCGGGCGACATCGACGGGTCGCTGATCCCCGGCATGTCGATCAGGTCCGCATAGCGCAGGATGTCGCTCTTCATGAAGATGCGAACATGCTCTGTCGTCTCCAGGCTCACGCGCTCCAGATCGCGGAGGTCCAGATCATAGGCCTGGCCGTCCAGCCCCATCGTATAGGCATCCTCCGGCCCATAGGACAGCCAGACGGGCGGAAGTTGCGTTGCCGTCACCTTTTCCAGCAGGGGCCGCGCGCCCATCAACACGTTGCAAAGCGTGCTTTTGCCCGAGCTGAACTCGCCCATGATGGCGATGCGGGGTTTGCGGGTGAGGGGCATTCGCTACAGTCCTTTTCGTACCGCGACTCAGTCGGCGTAGACGCCAAGTTCGTCCAGGATCGAGGCGATACATTCCTGCCGGTCTTCCCAGGCGTTCACCCCGAACAGCTCTTTCATCTCTTCCATCGAGATTTCCGAGCTGGCCAGCGCGCTCATCAACAGCTCGCGCTGTTCCTGCAGGAAGTCGCGCAGCGTGGTCTGCGTCCTTTCGCGGAACAGGCCGATCTGGATGGTCTTGAGATCGTTGATGATCGGGTCGGTCTCGGCGCGGATCAGCTTGTAGAAGTCCTGCGCAAAGGCCTTGTAGCCGCGACGGCGCTGCCACCAGCCCTTCCACCAGCTGACCTGCAAGTCCAGCGCGATCGTCTGGCCCAGATTGATCGGCGGCGGGATGTAGGACACGACCGGAGTCTCGATCTTGAACCCCTCGACCGTGATCGAGAAGGTCTTGCCGTACAGATCGGCGATCTTGACCGCGGTTTCGTTGTTCACCTCGGCCGCGATGCCGTGCATCTTCTTCAGCACGACCTGATAGCTGGAGCTGAGCAGCATCCGCAGCCCCAGCGGGCTGTAATGCCAGGTCGCATCCTCGCCATTGGTCTGGAGGTGCTCGATCAGGCTGTTCGTCGCGCGTTCCAGGAAGCGTTCATAGCTCTGGTCGATGCGGTTGGTGAAATCCCGGCAGGCGACATCAGTCAGCGCAGTCAGCTTCTCGACCGCGGCCACCTCGATCCGGCGCAGCTCGGCGTCCAGCTGCTCGGGCGTCATCGTCCGGTTCAGCTGCCCGTCCGATTCCAGAATGCGGACCTGATCCACCACGTCCAGAGACTGCGCCAGGTTCAGCGCCTGGCGGGCCGATTTCTGCAGCGCCTCATGGACCGGGCCTTCGTACATCCGCTGCCCCAGCGCATCCAGCAGCGCCGGAACGCCCGAGGCATGCCAGACCAGCTGTTCGGCCGACCATTCCGCCATCTTGTCGGCAAAGGCCGCGCGGGTCCAGTTGATCGCCGACTCGGTCGAGTCGTCGGTCATCTCGTCGATCTTGCCTTCCAGGACTGCGTTCGCCCAATGGGCCGAGCCGTAGATGATGTCGATATCCTGCGGCGCGTTGTTCTTTTCCAGCGTCTCCAGGATTGCGCGGTGGATCTCGGGCACCTGGTTCGCCGGGTCAGGCAGTTCGTCGATCCGGTTGACGAAGATGATGATCTCGCGGCTTTGCCGGTGCGCGATCAGGCGGATCAGCGCCATGTCCATCGTCGTCAGCGCCTGATGCGCCGACAGGACCACGATACACGAGCGGCTGTCGCGGACCGCGTTGATCGTGATCTGCTCGCGCATCATGAAGGTGTCGTTCACGCCGGGCGTGTCGCGCACGCACAGCATGATCGGGATATCGTCGCGTTCGATATACAGGTCGGCCGACTTGGTGATGTCGGTGAACCGGCCCTGATCGGCACCTGCGGCCTCTTCGTCGCCGACGCAGACATAACGGCGCAGCAGCGCATCATCGACCGTGCCATAGCGGTGCTCGGTGCCCAGCAGCAGCTCGAACTTGCGGCCCAGGCGAGCTTGCGCCTTCTCGCGCATGGCGACGACTTGAAGGCGCAGCTTCTCCAGCTCGTCATCCGCGCCGGCGCGGGCCGCCAGCTGGCCGATCCGGCCGCCGTTCGACACCAGCTTGTCCCATTCGGCATGGTCGAAGAACTTGAACTTCGCCCGCACGTTCAGCTCGGGCGTGGGGGTGTTGATGTGCAGCGACGTGACGACCGAGGTCCAGGGGTTCACGTCCGTCGGCAAAAGGCCCGGCGCGCCGATCATCGCGTTGATCAGGCTGGTCTTGCCCGCCTTGATCTGCCCGATCACGGTGACCGAGGGCTCGACCTCGTGCACCTGCTGCAGGATCCGCGTGACCTTCTTCGACGTGTCGGTGTCCGACATCGTCACGAAGTCGCGCAGCACATCCTCGAACTGCTTGATGGAATCGGCGATTCGACCCAGACCCGGAAAGCTGCGCGTCAGCGCGACTTCGGGCTGTTCGGCAACCTCCGGCGCGCCGGGTTCGGCAACCGGATCATCATCTTGCACAACTGCGCCAAGTCCCATGATCACCCCTCAGCTCCGCCCGGAACCACCTTTATCGCACATGCAAGGGCGCAAGTCCCCGCAATCGTGACATACGTTTGGAAAATGGTCCCAATTGGGCACGTTTTAGGCTATTCTTCGGTCAATAATATGGTCAAGCCGCGCGTAATGTTTCCAATTCGCGCCTAAGTTGCAAGATCAGGGTCAGCGCATCGTCAGCCGGCGCGTGACCTTTCTCCAATTGCATCAACATGATGAGGTCCTGAACCTCGCCCAGGTCGCCCTTGATTCGCAGCAATTCCGGCGAATTGGCACGCGACAGGATCGTGATCAGCCGCTCGGTCGTCTCGCGGCCATGTTCCAGGACCAGA